>CAZYYS010000078.1:0-18554 GCA_964651015.1 uncultured Verrucomicrobiota bacterium | reverse complement strand
CAATGCCGACGGAACGACGATCATAGCGTTTAACGGGGAGGTTTATAATGCTTTCGATTATTCCCACGAGCTTGAAGCATCCGGCTTCCGGTTTCGCAGCCGCACCGACACCGAGGTGATCCTTTATCTTTACGAGAAATATGGCTTGGACGGCATGCTGGAGCGCCTCAATGGCATGTTCGCGATCGTGATTGTGGACCTACGAACGTGTGAGATCCACATTGTCCGCGATCATCTTGGCATCAAACCGTTTTATTGGACCATTGCCAACCATTCAGTGTTGTTTGCATCAGAAGTTAAATCGTTCCTGCGGCACCCCGACTTTCGCGCTGAAGTTGACACCGAGCACATCGACGAGTACCTGGCGTTTCGGTACGTCTGCGGCGAGAATCATCTTTTGAAAGGCGTCCGCCAACTTCGTCCTGGGCATCGCCTGCGCATCACGGCAGGCGGCGTTGCCGTCCGCCGCTATTGGCAGGTTCCTGACGGTGCCAACAAACTGAAAATCTCCGAGATTGAAGCTGTGGACCAACTCGACCGCCTCCTCCGTGCCAGTGTCGAGTCGCAACTCCTTTGTGACGTGAAGGTCGGCTGCCAGCTTTCAGGCGGGATCGACTCGTCGTTGGTCAGCGTGTTCGCCCGTTCGCACTTTGACGCAGACATGGAAACATTCTCCGTAATTTTCAGCGAGCGGGAATACTCCGAGGAGCGATGGATTTCGCAGGCGGCGACCGCAGCCGATGCCGTCAGTCATCGGTTCATGTTCACAGAGCAATTTTTCTTCGAGACGCTTGACCAAGCAACGTGGCACCTGGACCAGCCGATCACCCACCCCAACTCTCTAGGCATCTGGCTGCTGGCGCAAAAGTCGCGGGCGTTTGTGACAGTCCTGCTCAGCGGTGAGGGTGCCGACGAGGTCATGGCCGGTTACACGAGGTTTTACTATGCCAACCTGCGGCCCAGGATTTCACCGTGGCTGCCGCTGCTGAAGAGGTTGCCCAAAATTGGTTTGCGGCTGGAACGCCAGTTTGGTGGGAATCCCGTGGACAGTTTTATCTGTGCGTCGCTTTTTCAACGGCCGGAGGAAGTGCTGGCGATTAGACCGCTGGCAGATTTCGAGCGGGTGATGCACCGTCGCCGTGCGATTTTCGCGGAGGGGCAGGCCGATCATTTGAATAACTGCCTCAAGTATGACCTGCAAACTTATCTGGTTGATCTACTCGTGCGACAGGACAAAATGACCATGGCGCACTCACTGGAAAACCGCGTTCCGTTTCTTGATCTGAATCTGGTGTCCTTTGCGCGGCAACTTCCCACGCGATGCCTGGTCAGCAACTCGATCGCGCTGCGCGAGACCAAAATGCGGGGGACCAAGGTGGCCCTAAAGAGTCTTGCCCGCCGGTTTTTCGACCGGGGGTTTGTATACCGCCCGAAGTCGGGCTTCAGCCTGCCTCTGGTAAAGTACTTCAGTGATACGAAGTTTGAATCATTGATGGAGGATCAGTTGCTACCGGGAATGACGACGCGAGGTCTGGTCCGGCCGGATAATGTGCGGCGTTTGTGGAAGAGTCTGCCCACGCTGCCCAGCGGCAGTGCTGAAACACTTTGGATCGCCATCGCTTTGGAACTGTGGGCGCAACAGTTCATTGATCGTGGTCCTTGTGCACGCACTCCAGTGTCCTGATTTTTCAACTTCTTCAACCAGCCACGTCTTGCTGTTTTGCAACTTCCAGTAAGAGTCGCTTTGGAAACAACACCATCCTACCCGCAACAAGAAGAAAATACCCGAAGGATTGCATGACGCTGCTGGACAAGGTCAAAAAGCCCGTGTTGGAAATGTACATGCAACACCCGTATCCGAATTACTCAAAGGAGGAGCGCGAGCGGATTTTTGCGACAGAATTAACCAGATATCACTTTTTGGGGTTGGATCAATTCCTGCCCAATGCCCGCGTCATAGACGTTGGTTGCGGAACCGGTCATCGGGTAATACCAATCGCCAGTCATTTCAAAGTCAAAGAGTACGTCGGAATCGACCATTCCACCGCATCGCTGAACGTGGCAAGAGAGCTGGTGGAAGAGTTGGAGTTTGGCAATTGCAGGTTGATGGAGGGGGATATTTTCAGCCTCCCATTCCCGGATGCATCCTTCGATATCGTGATTTCCCAAGGCGTATTACATCACACGAGCGAACCTTATCGTGGGTTCAAGGAACTGGTCAGAATCTGCCGGCCTGGCGGTTTTGTGGATATCTTCCTCTACAACAAGTGGAATCATTGGCGCCACAACATGCAAAAAGAAAGAGTCAATCGGTTGGCAGGTTCAGACATTCTCAAGAGATTTGAAGTTGCGCATGGCCTATATGGCAAGAAGCCAATCGAAAATATGACGGCTGCGGAGATAGCAGGTTTCTATGATCAATATTGTCACCCGCATAAAAGCGATCACACGATAGGGGAAACACTTTCCTGGTTTGCCGAGCAAAAGTTGAAATACTGGGGTTCATACCCGGCGTTGGGTTTTACTGACTTCATTTCCATGGCCCAATTTAGAGGCGGATTACTGAAGGAACATCCATTCATTCACACAAGAACAACGGCAACGCTGATAAAATTAGCGACGAAGTTGCCCCGGTTTACGACAAATGGTCCGCCATTCATCACACCGGGATTGAGGCATCAGGTTTTCTGGCAGGCCATTTATGCACTGCAGGGTAGCCGAGGCCGGTATTCTGGTGGGCCCGCGTTATGCGGGAGAAAGCAGACGGCGGCTCGGAGTCACTAGCCGCCGCGCGGATGATCTGAACCAGATAGTTGCAATTTGAGTTCTGAAGCCTACACGCCGGTTTCACGCGGGTTAAAAGTTATCTTCTGCTGGGCTGAGGTGTCAGGCTACATGGCGGCCTGTTGGCGCGCTCTGTCTCGACGGCCAGGCATGGACGTGCATGTTCTGCACCCACGACAATTATGGGGCATACCAAATCCCTTTCTGGCCGAATCTCGACTTCTCGAAGGAATCTCCAACGAAATCTTCGACGCAGACGCCCCGGGTGTTGATCAGTGGTTGCTGAAGACAGTCGCAAAGCGCAACCCGCACATTGTGGTCTTGTGCGGGTGGGTTTACAAAGCTTATTTGCGTTTGGTGCATTCGGGCGCACTTGATCAAGCACGCATTGTACTTGGAATGGATTCCCCTTGGCGCGGAACATTACCGCAGAGACTGGCGAAGTTTCGTCTTGGCCGTCTGGTGAAACGGTTAAACCTGGTAGTGACGGTGAGCGGACGCAGTTGGGAGTACGCTCGCCGTATCGGCGTGCCGGAAAGTCGCATCCGCACAGGCTATTACGGTTTTGATTACGAACTGTTCGGCGAAGTCGCGCGCGGACGTTCGATGATTGCTGGCGAATGGCCGCGACAATTCCTATTCGTGGGGCGCTACGTGCCTCAAAAAAATTTGCCTACGTTGCTGAAAGCTTATTCAGCCTATCGACGGTGTATTTCCGAACCCTGGGGATTAACCTGTTGTGGAGAGGGAGTTGACGGTGGACTTCTCAAGGGAGCGGTAGGTGTGGTGGATACCGGCTTCACCGAACCTTCGAATCTTCCCGCAGTCTTCAGCAGACATGGCGCACTAGTGCTCGCGAGCCAATTTGAGCCGTGGGGTGTAGTGATCGCCGAGGCGGCTGCCAGCGGAATGCCCGTAGTCTGCAGCACAGCTTGTGGCGCCGCTGAGAGTTTGGTGCGGCCCTATTACAATGGACTGGTCGTTGGTCCCCGGGATGTCGCGGGTCTGGCCCGAGCCATGCGTTGGATGCATGAGCACGTGGGCGAGCTGGCCGTCATGGGTCGCCGAGGTCAAACTCTCGCAGAATCTTATTCCGCCGAGGTTTGGGCCGCTAGATGGCATAACTATTTTCTGGACGCCGTCGAGACTCCGGCTCGGAACGGAGTTTGACTTTTGCTTTTCCAACGATGCAAGCGACCCTTTTGTTGAGTCCCACATTACGCCGCCATTACCGTTCAGCCAACGCCAGACGACTGGAAGCGGGTGACGGGAGAGGCACGGAATGGTCGCAACGTCAGTTCCAAGCCGTGCGAACAGTTTGGGCGGATGCATTTGCGGAAATCCCCTACTACAACTCGCTGGTGATATCGGGGCGAGCACCTCGGGAAATCAGATCGTGGGACGATTTTCGAGCGATTCCGGTCCTTACTCGCAAGCTTTTGCAGGATCGGCCTCAAGAATTCATTCGTCATTCCGGTCCGCCCGATGAATTCATTAGGACAGCAGGTTCGACTGGCACTCCTTTACGCCTCGGCATGAACCGAGCTGAACGTGACCAGATGCGAATAGTCAAACTCGAAGCTTGGATGCGGTTTGGTTACACACCTGCATCCCGTCTGTTCCTGATCTGGGGGCACTCCCACTTGCTTGGCACGGGTTGGAAGGGCAGATTCAATCACCTCAAGCGCAAAGTTGCTGACGCTTTTCTCGGATATCGGCGAGTGGATGCCTACCGTTTGAACCGGGCATCGTGCGAGCTGTACGCTAATCAACTCATCCGCCATCGGCCTTTGGGAATCATAGGCTACGCTTCTGCGCTGGACTTGTTTGTTCGCTACACCGCCGCTTTTCATGAGCAGTTCCGTTCCTTGGGAATTCGGTTCGTGCTGGCCACTTCGGAGCCCGCACCTCGCTTCGATACCATTTCTTTATTGGAGGATTGTTTCGGCTGCCCGGTGGTGCAGGAATACGGGGGCGCGGAGTTCGGACAAGTGGCGTTCAAAATTGGTCCATTGCCGTTCCAGGTCTATAACGATTTGAATTATCTCGAATGCGAACCACCTGGTCCGCACGAACCGAATGTAAAATCGGTACTCGTAACGGCGCTTTACCCTCGTTACGTGCCACTCATCCGCTATCGCGTGGGTGACGGCATCAAATCATCAGTGGAGACGATGCACGGGCACGTCAAAGAGTTTGGTGAAATCGCAGGCCGACTGAACGATGTTATCGAGCTTGAGGACGGGCACTCTGTCCATAGTGTGGCGATCCTCCACTGCATCCACCAGGAGTCTTCTGTCTATAACATCCAAATGGTTATTGCGGACAACGGAGTTACGATCCGATTGATTGCGGAGATGCACCAGCGAGCTGAAATGGAGGAACGCATCCGGTGCCGATTGGGCCAAGTGCATCCACTTTTGGCGAAGGCGCGATTCGAGTATTTGGAGGATCTGGAGACTAATCGGGCCGGCAAACGTCGGTGGTTTGTGGATCGGCGTTCACATTCACAGCGCCGAGCATGAACTCGCACGTATTCTACGGAAAGGTTGTAGCACGCAGTGGTTACTGCGCGCAGACGTGATACCAACAGTCGGCATTGTTCGTGTTCGACAACTGGTGTCAGCGCCATGTGATTCAAGCGTGAGCAAAGGACTGAGCTGGGATGATTCAGTTGGTCCGGGGAGCGCACGCCGCCGGCGTGCGCTGTGCGGCGGCCTGCCGAACACGTCTCGCATAAAAGCAGGCGGCAGCGACTGGTTTGAGTTTGAATAAGAGGCCGGGAGTCATCGCCGGGCCGGCGACGACCGCACGTGAGCCGCGTGCGCTTCCTACTTGATGGAATCGTTCCTCGTAAAAGTCTGTCATGCAATCTCCGGTTTGAACCGCAACGTAGGCGGTCCGGCCGTTACGGTGACGGGCCTGGCCGAAGCGCTGGCAACGCAGGGGGTGGACACCTCGATTCTAACATTGAATTTCCCGTGGGAGGGCGACTTGCCCACTCTACATCATGCGCAACTGATCGGTGTGCGCCGTGGTGGGTGGACTCGCCGCTTCGGCGGCTGGTGTCCGGAGTTTCGTCGCCAGTTGGATCAGCTTGCCCGGAATGGACTCGACCTGGTCCACAATCATGGGCTCTGGCTGTTTCCCAATTGCTATGCCCGACAGGTGGCCGTTGCGCGTAAAATACCGCTCGTTATCGCTCCTCGCGGCATGTTGGAAGATTGGTCGCTCCACCGGAGTCGCGTAAAAAAGCGGTTCGTGTGGCATCTGATGGAACGGAGTAATCTGCGCGCGGCTGCGGCATTTCACGCGACCAGTAAGCGCGAAGCTGATTCTATTCGCCGGCTCGGTTTTCCGCAGCCGATTGCCGTCATCCCGAATGGCGTGGAAATTCCCGACGGGAAAATGCCCGGACGTGAAGTGTTGGAGTGTCGGTTTCCGGAGTTGCGCAACCAAAAGTGGTTGCTGTTCATGTCACGCCTGCATCCGAAGAAGGGTCTGCTCGAACTCGCACGCGTGTGGGGGCGGCTTACGACGAAGTTTCCGGACTGGCGACTGGTCATCGCCGGACCGGACGAAGGCGGGTTTCAGCGCGAAGTCCAAAAGGCATTGGCAGCAACTGTCGGTGAACGAACCGCCTTCTTCACGGGCGCGTTGGAAGGGAATGAGAAATCGGCGGCGCTGGCCAGCGCGGAGTTGTTCGTGCTGCCGACTCATTCGGAGAACTTTGGGCTGGTGGTCACGGAAGCGCTTGCGCACGGGTGTCCTGCTGTGGTAACGAAAGGTGCGCCCTGGGAAGAGCTATTATCCGACCAGTGCGGTTGGTGGATCGACCTGACCGACAACGATCTTTTTCTAACTCTGGCGCACGTAATGAGCCTGCCTGCCGTAGAGCGTCGGATAATGGGGGAGCGGGGAAGAAAACTGGTTGCCGACCGTTACTCGTGGACCCGTGCCGCGCGCGAAATGCGGGAGTTTTATCTGTGGTTGCTGGGTCGTGGGGTAAAACCAAGGAGTGTCGCCGGTTGAACAGTTTGATTCCGGCGCGGGCCCCAAAGCAATGTCGCATTACAAGGATTACGGTTTTATACGCCTTGGCGCATCGCACATGCACGTTCATTTCATGCCGCCGGTGCTTGCGCTGGCCGGTGACCTCAAGCCCGGCACGCGAGTGTTGGACGTGGGTTGCGGCAACGGCTTCACTTGCGGAATCTTTCTCGAACGTTGCTGCCAGGTCGTAGGCATCAACCTTGCTGGACAGCGCATTGAGATCGCCAGGAAGACATTTCCGGGGGGCGCTTTGAAGTGTTACCGGCCGACGACAAACTCCTGGAAAACCTCGGCCAGTCACCATTTGACATCGTGGTGAGCACGGAAGTGGTTGAGCACCTTTATTCGCCTCGGGAATTTGCGCGGGGCTGTTTTCAGGCACTCAAACCGGGAGGGAGATTTATCTGCACCACGCCCTATCATGGCTATTGGAAAAAACTGGTGCTTGCATTGCTCGGTAAATGGGATGCCCACGCAAATCCATTGTGGGATGGCGGCACATCAAGGTTTGGAGTCGCAACACGCTCTGGGCGTTACTGAGCGAAACCGGTTTCTGCAACATTCAGTTTCGAGGTGCTGGTCGGGTTCCCTATCTTTGGATGACGATGGTGATGTCAGGCGACAAACCGACAGTTTAACAGACAGCCAAACAGTCAGACGCTTCCAACCGTGATTTCAGGATTTTAGGTTTTTTAGTGGTCGCCTTGCATGCCCGCCGAAATCACCCCACTGATCCTGAGCTTCAATGAAGCGCCAAACATCCGGCGCACATTGGAAAAACTCTCTTGGGCGAGAGAAGTGCTCGTCATAGATAGTTACAGCACGGACGAGACACTCGAGATATTGAAGTCCTTTCCCAACGTGCGCGTGTTGCAGCGACGGTTTGATACCCATGCGGCGCAATGGAACTACGGTTTGGAACAATGCGGGAGTGAGTGGGTTCTGGCGCTTGATGCAGATTACGTCCTCAGCGACGGGTTGGTTGATGAGTTGCGCGGATTCGAGCCACAGGCTGGAATCGCGGCCTATTTTGCCCGATTCCGGTATTGCATTTACGGTCGGCCTTTGCGTGGCACTCTCTATCCGCCGCGCGCGGTTTTGTTTCGCAGAGATCAATGTCGCTACGACCAAGACGGCCATACGCAACGGTTGCGGGTCAACGGAGGCACAGGTTGGCTGCGGGGTTTCATAAATCATGATGATCGCAAGCCACTGTCGCACTGGCTGTGGACGCAAGATCGTTATGCGCAATTGGAGGCACAAAAACTATCGACCCGTAGCAGTCAGAAATTACCGATTCAGGATCGCGTGCGACAACTGGTCCTGCTGTCGCCGGTGCTGGTCTTCATTTACACGCTGCTGGGGAAAGGTCTGATTTTGGACGGCTGGCCGGGCTGGTATTACGTGTTTCAGCGCACGCTCGCGGAAATGATCCTGTCCCTCCGACTCATCAAAAAAAAACTGAAAATCTGACAGGCTGAAAATCTGAAATGTGAGCTTCCGGAGCGTTGCAACGTTCAAATGAATGCAGTGGAGCGCCCACATGCACGAGCGAGGCGTTTCCGCCCACGGTTGTGGCGAGGTGCTGCGGTTGCAGTTGCGTTGTCGGGATTGCTGGCGCTTGCGATGATTGGCGGGCTTTATTGGTCAAAGACGTTACTGACGATTGAGCATAAGCCCTCCCCGGGTGACGTGATTGTGGTTTTGGGTGGAGAACCAACTTACCGGCCTGCGCGCGCGTTGGAGCTATACAATCAGCGGCTCGCTTCGAGCATCATAGTAAGCGGTCATGGGGAAGCCGAAGAAATCGGGAATTGGTTTGCTGCCAAAGGTGTGCCGCGGCGCGGCATCAAAACGGAACCAAAGTCAGTCAGCACCCACCAGAACGCGGAGTTCACCGTTCCCTTGCTCCGTGCGCAAGATGCCCGGCGCATCATCATCGTCACTTCGTGGTTTCATTCGCGCCGGGCGCTGGCGTGCTTTCGGAAGGCGGCACCAGAAATTGAGTTCATTTCCTTGCCGACGGTGGCAGATCGCCCTGATCCGCACTGGCCGAGCCGATACGAACGCGTTTCGGTGCTGCGCGAATACGTCAAGCTTCTGGGGTACTGGGTTCGATATGGAGTTTCTCCGTTCTGAGCACTCGTGGGTGATTGGGCGGAGATTTCTCACCTTTGAATACTAATTTCCCCGGTCAATTTGTCGCGCATCTGTGTCTATCCTTGACCATCGGTTGTTGAATTACGGCCTCTGGCTTTTGCCGGTGTGCTGGTTGTGGTTTCGGCTAATTGACCACCTGCGCGTGGAGTGGTTGGTAAACGCGCAGTATGGTTACGGTTGGGCGGTGCCGTTCATGTGCGCTTACCTGATCTGGCGAAACGCGGGCGTCGCGATAGGAGAAGTACGGTCAGGAATCAACTCGTCGCGGCAACCTCTCGCGTCCGATGGAAGAAAGTCTTGCTTCCAAATCTCAACGCCCGTCTTTTACCTGCTTTTCGTGCTTGGCGCTTTGCTCTATGCGCCCACGCGTTTGATTGAAGAGGCCAATCCCGAATGGCGGCTCGTGAGCTGGGCGCTGGCGATTGGAGTGGTGGGAATCACATTGCTCTTTGCGTACGCAACGGCGGCCAATCGATCGCGGTACAAGGATGGCAGATCCAAAGCGGGAGAAGAGGAGGGCACACTGCCGATTTCGCATTCTGACTTACGAAGCATGGCCTTCGCGATTTGCTTCTTCCTCGTCGCGGTGCCCTGGCCGACGGTGATCGAAGCGCCCTTGATCCAGTCCCTCACCAGGGCCAATGCAACCATAACGGTGGAGCTGATGCGATTATGGGGCGTGCCAGCCATGCAGCGCGGCAACGTGATTGAAATCACCACGGGCGTTGTTGGCATCGACGAGGCATGCAGTGGCATCCGCTCGTTTCAAGCAGCGCTGATGATTTCGTTGTTCCTGGGCGAATTGTACCTGCTAAACTGGTTGCAGCGACTCGGTTTGGTCATCGGCGGATTCATCATGTCGTTTGTGTTCAATGTGGGCCGGACTGCGTTGCTGGTCTGGGTGGCCTCACGCAAAGGAGTGGCGGCCATCTCTTCGTGGCACGACCCGGCCGGTGTCGTCATTCTGCTTTGCTGCTTCTTCGGACTATGGGTGCTGGCTGTTCGGTTGAAAAAATCGAAGAATCGAGATACAGACAAAACAGCTGATTGTCCGACTTCCACCCCGGACCCGCTGCCTGCTCCGATTTCTCGTCCGCCGATTCAAGGATTACGGGCGGCGTGCTTTGCCCTCGTCGCGTGGCTTCTCGTGGTCGAAGCGTCTGTTGAATGGTGGTACCGCGCGCACGAGGCGCGACTGGCCACAAAGGTGGTTTGGTCGGTGAATTTGCCGGAACAGAATCCAACGCTTCGCAAGCTATCCATGAGCGAAGCCGCACAACGCATATTGAGATACGACGAAGCTGTAAATGCGTCGTGGGAAGATCATGGCAGGAGATTTCAAGTGATCTTTCTCCGTTGGAACGCTGGCCGCACCGCGCTGCATCTGGCCAAGAGCCATACGCCGGAAGTTTGTTTAACGGCGGCAGGCCGCAAACTGGCCGCGGGCTCGAATTTGCGACAATTAGACGTGTGCGGCCTGCGGCTGCCATTTCGGCGTTACGACGTCATTGATGAGGGCCAACCATTGTATGTGTTTTATTGTTTGTGGGACGATCTCGCGGGTGAGCAGTCTTTTGATACGATGGCGCTCGATTATGGCAATCGATTTGGACCGGTGTTGGCGGGGCGGCGCAATCCGGGTCAGCGCTCACTTGAAATTGCCGTTTCGGGGATAGCAGACGCGGAACTGGCCGCGAATACGATAAAAACCGAACTTGAAAAACTGGTTGTGGTGAAATGACAGGGAGACGGACGTTTTCAACCCCCTTTAGCGCAACAGATCTCGCGGCCAATTTGCGTTCGGCCAGGCTGCGTTCTTGTTTGCTGAATTCTGCTGTCTGAAAATACTCCTCCTTAACCAAACCTTTTACCCTGATGTGATGGCCACTGGCCAGTACTTGAGTGAACTGGCAGTATCGCTTACTGAACGAGGGCATGAGGTCACCGTCGTTACCAGCCGGCGCGCTTACGATCACCCAGATACGCAATTCGCAAGATACGAGAATTGGCGTGGCATCAAAATCTTTCGCATCGATGCCACCGGGTTTGGCAAAGGTGCCAGATGGAGACGAGCGTCGGACTTTGGCAGCTTTCTGCTCGCCTGCTGCCTGCAGCTGGCACGATTGCCACGACAAGATATGGTTGTTGCCTTGACGTCACCGCCGCTAATCGCGTTCGTAGGGGCCTGGGTTGCCCGTTTTTGGCGTGCGCACTTTTGTTATTGGGTTATGGATTTTAACCCCGATGAAGCCATTGCCGCAGGTTGGCTCCGCGCCGGTTCTTTTACCGCAAGAGTTCTCGAACGGATGTCGCGTTTCAGCCTCAAGCGAGCCAACCGAATCATCGCGCTCGATCGTTTCATGCATGACCGCATCATAGCCAAGGGCATTGGGGCAGACAAAATCGCGGTGATTCCGCCGTGGGCGCAGGACACCAAGGTTCATTTTGATGCGGCGGGTCGGGAAGCATTTCGCCAACGGCACGGGCTGGGTAACAAGTTTGTTGTGATGTATTCGGGCAACCATAGTCCCTGTCATCCCTTGGATACATTGCTGGAAGCAGCGCGGAAGCTAGGCGACGACAATCGGTTTGTGTTCCTGTTTGTGGGAGGCGGGAGTGAATTTCAACGCGTCATGGCTCGGGCAGAGCAGGGGAGTTACAACAATATCCGCTGTCTGCCATATCAACCCCTGTGTCAGTTGGCGGGTTCGCTGTCGGCGGCGGACCTTCATGTAGTGGTCATGGGCGATCCGTTCGTGGGGCTGGTTCACCCGTGCAAGATTTACAACATCCTGGCCGTGGGGTCGCCGGTCCTGTACATTGGGCCAGCGCCAAGCCACGTTGCAGAAATTCTTGGCACGATGAAGCTGCCGAGGTTCGGCTACGCGCGGCATGGAGATGTAAACGAGTGTGTAGCGCAACTCCGGCGCATCGCCGGAGAAAGTGAGATTGGTGAATCAGGCCGGATTGAAACGATGACAGTCCCCTTTTCACAGCAGGTCCTGTTGCCAAAACTCGTGACGGAATTGGAGAAGATGTCGAATGGGTAGCCTCCGCAGGCCGTCCAGTGCTCGTTTCCTCGGCATTTCTCGCTTCAACCCGCTTCAACCACCCGGCTCACTGTTATGCTTGCAAACAGTGACAAGCATTGTAAAAAGAAACGCAGGATTGAAGAAAATGCTCGCAAGGAACCGGGTATTGAAAGCGTGATCCCAATGGCGAAAATCAAAACTGCAGCCGCATGAATCTCGTGCCGATCTTTGTCTGCACTTTGCTCGGACTGGGAATCAGTTGGGCGCTAATCCCGATCATCCTCAAACGATCGGTGCCGCCGGAGGGGAACGACCGTGCACACACTTTTCATCACACCCACAAAACACCGGTTTCCCGATTTGGCGGAGTGGCGCTGGCGCTGGCGTTCGTCGCGGTGGTGTTGGTCGCGCTCATCTGGTTTCCAGATTCGGCGACTTCCATGCGAAGCCGGATCGTCATTGTCTTCGGTTCGCTGGCGATGTTTTTACTGGGATTGCGCGATGACATCCGGCCGCTGGGAGCGCGTAAGAAGTTGGCGGGTCAAATTCTGATTGCGTCAGCGGCATGCGCGTTAGGGGTCAACGTCGAGAATTTTCAAAACCCTTTCACGCATGAGGTGCATGCTTTGGGTTGGTGGGGGCCGGTGTTCACCGTTTTCTGGCTCGTGGCGTTGACAAACATGATCAACTTGATCGATGGTATTGACGGTCTGGCGGCAGGAGTTGCGCTCATGTTGATGGGGTTGCTCGCTTATGTGGGGTTGGGAAGCGCGGTTCATTTTGCGGTCTTGTGCGCCGCGGGTACATTCGGTGCGCTGCTTGGGTTCCTGCGCTACAATTTTCCACCCGCCAGAATTTATCTTGGAGACGGCGGTGCTTACTTTCTCGGATTCCTGATCGCCATTCTCGCTTTGGTCAATTCGCACAAGGGGACCGTGGTGGCGGCTTTGGTAGCGCCGCTGTTTGCTCTGGCGTTGCCGATTGTGGACGTGTGCCTGGCGATTTTGCGTCGTGGTCTCAAAGGACTGCCGATTTTTCGACCAGACCGCCGACATATCCACCACAAGATCCTTGAGTTGGGTGTGTCCAGGCGACGGGCCGTGCTGATTTTGTACGCGCTTTCGTCCGTGTTTTTGTTGATGGCCTTCGCGGCGTTTTTGTCCCAAGGGCGGCTGGTGCCGATCTTGTTCGGTTTCATGTGCCTCACGTTGCTGCTTTCGGCGGGGTCGTTCAGTTTCAGCCGCGAGTGGTTTTCTCTCGGACGCGTGCTCGAAAACTCGCGTGAGATGAGAAAGGAAACACAGTATGCGCTGGCGCTGGGCCGTTGGCTGGAAATGGAAGCAGAACGGGGAGAATCGCCGGAGAGTTTGTGGGAGGATTTTGTCTTCGCCGCCCGGAAACTTGGGTTTTGCAGCGTCAGGTTCGGTGTGGCCAACGCAGAGCGAATGTGGCGGGAGGACGAAACGGTTTCAGATGCCGAGGTCATGCACCATGCCCGCCAGATCGACTCGCGAGATCCGATGGCTTTATGTTTCTGCGCCAAGCACACCGTCATGTCGCAGCGAGTATTTGAGCACTTAGCCGAGTTGACGGCGGAGTTCTGGCATAAGGCGATTGTCCGGTGGCAGCAGGCGAACGGATGTGAGTTCCATCTCGGTCAACAACCGGACGATCTGCTCCCGATGGCCAGCCGAAGTCCTGCATCGCGCACAACCGGTATCAGAACCATTCCGAAATCCGCCTGAGGAAGCGGGCCGTGTCAGTTGTCGAGTATTCAGCGCGTTGGAAGGGAAAATCCCATCAACGCGCTGAATCGTTTTGAGGGCGAATCATTCCAGCCGCTGCCGCGCGTTACCTTCAGGAATCAAACTGCCCGCGGTAATCTCAACCGTGGTCTGCCGACCCAGGAAATCCAGCAACACTTTCACGCGTTGGCGGCTGGGCATGATTTGAGTGACGACTGCGCTCAAGCCGTGGAGGGCGCCCGCAACAATTTGCACACAATCGCCAACATTTACCTCGGCCGGGAGAACCCGTAGTTGTTCCGCCCCGAAAAGGCCACGCAACCCATCGATCGCAACCTGCGGCACCGTCGGCCAGCGGTTTCCAAAATGAATCACTCCCGTGACTCCGGGCGCGTGGTGCACCTGCCGCAACGACCGGGTCCAATCAAACTTCGCAAAGAGGTAGTTGGGAAAGAGAGCCTCGGTGACCCAAGCGAGACCCTGCTGGGTTTTGCGCCGGTACCGGATACGTGGCAAGAAAACTTCAACACCAGTCATCTGTCGGAGGTGTCGGGCGGCAATGTGCTCACGCTTTGGCCGAGCGTGCAAACAGAACCATGCCGATGACGCTTTCGTGGGCTCCTGGGCCACAATGCTCAAAGAACTCTCCGCTTCGGGGGGCATGGCTGTTCCATCCACGTGACGTGAATTAGTGCGATTACGGGACGCGCTCACGTACCTGTGGGGGCCGCGTAGTAGTCTTTGTAACGATGGTAATAGTAGTAATCCATCGTCCGGGTTTCCACTGCGTTGAACACCAGCCCGAGCACATCAACTTCGCGCTGATAGAGTAGATCAATCGCTGCCCGGGCAATGCGGCCGGAGGTGTAATTGGCGCGGATGACGAAGATCACTCCTTCGACATGCGGGGAAAGCGTAGTTACGTCGTCCGCTGCCATTACGGGTGCGCTGTCGAGGATGACATAATCAAAGCGACCGGCCAGGTCCTGCAACAAACTAACGGTGGTTGAGCCGAGGAACAATTCGCCCGGATTACGTGAACCGGCGCCGCGCGGCAGCAACGACAAATTGGGCGTGGGAGTCGGCTGGACGGCTTTGGCCCAGTTGGTCTGGCCATTGAGCACCTCTGTCAAACCTGGCGTGCCTCCCAGTTCGAATTGTCGGTGCAAAAAACCCTTGCGAAGATCGGCATCAACCAGCAGCACGCGCGAACCGGAGTGCGCCAGTGTGATGGCGAGGTTGGCCGTCGTCATCGACTTGCCATCGCTCGGCACTGCACTCGTTACCAGAATCGTTTTGGGCCGCTTGCCTTCTGTGGCCATGTAAAGAATGGACGAACGCAGGTTGCGGTAGGCTTCAACAAATGGGTGACGTTCGTCGTTTTGAGTCAGCAACGGAACGCGGGCTTGTTTGCGTCCGAGTTTCTCCAACGGGATCTGGCCCAAGACCGGCTCGTCAAACAGATCCTGTAAATCGGTAAAGGAGGTTGGGCGGTCGTCGAACCGATCCACAATTGCCAGGATCAGAATACCTGCCAACAACCCGAGCAAACCCGCAATGACAAGCGACTTTGAAACGCTCGGGCCACCCGGCGACGCCTGCGAGGCGCGCTCCAAGACGGTGACACTTTCCGAACCGATGTCTTTATCCACGCCGAGCGTTTGCATCGCGGCCAGGAGACGGTCATACAAACCTTGTGCCCGCTGTTTGTTGGCGCGAATGCGCTCATACTCGGCCATCTTCTTGCTGACCTCAAGCGACCGGATCTCCCAATCTCTGATCTGACGTTCGAGATTCTCGATCTGCAGGGAAATCGAATTGCGGCGATTCTCCAGTTGTTCGAGACTCTGCTGCTTGAAGATTTCGAGGAGCTTTTCGCGCCGGGTGATTTCTTCATTTAACGCGACCATGCGGGGATGGCGGGGCTTGAGATATTCCGACCACTCCTGCATTTCTGCTTTCTTCAGTTGGATCTCCTGCTTGGCTTTCAAATAATCAGAACTGAGGAGATTCGCGGGATTCGTGGCCGCGTTATTTTCATCAACCGTGCCGGCCTGTGCGTCCTGCTTCTGCTGGCGTTCGAGGTTCTGGTCGAGATTGAGAAGGAGCAATAGTTGCGACTCGGTTTTCAACTGCGCGAGCTGGCGATTCAATTGGACGAGGTAACTCCCGGCGCTGTTGCCCTGCTCCTGAAGGAAAACCACGCTGTTCGTCGCCTGGAAAGCCAGCAATTCATCCTCGTACTTCTTGAGGTCACGTTCCAAGGTGGCTGACTGCTCGGCGATGCTTGCCAAAGTGGTTTGCGACGTCGAGGTGCGCATCTCCTTTTTGAGGTTGATGTATTCCTCCATGCACGCATCGAGATAAGCGCGCGTGTATTCTCGTTCACCTCCAGTGGCCGCAAAAATAAAAATGGTCGTTTTTGGCGAAACCGAAATCTGAAGATCCACCGGCGTGGCTGGCAAATCGGGTTTAAGTGCGCGGACGCGCTCAAACGCGCGACTGAGCACGGTGCCGCTTTTCATCAGCGCCACCTGTGTACCGAGAAAATTGCTCAACTCCTCCGTGTAAACCGAGCCGACGGAGCCCGTGGGAATCTGGATTTTGCTGCTGACCATCATGCGGCCAACCGACACGAAAGTCGGCGGTGCATGCCAAAGGAGGAAGGCTTCGATTCCCAGGCCGATCAGGAGCGTGATGGGCAACACCCACCAACGCTTCCGCACCAGAATCCGGTAGCGATGCCAGTGGTTGAAAAAACGGGTGGATCGTGCGGAACGATTCGGTGCGGCTGGGAGTGGCTGGTCGTGCATCGCTGATTACCAGTTGATCGCCCGCTGCGGCACAATGATGAAATCTTCCGGCTCCAATTTGATGTCCAGCTCAGTTTTTCCCTTTTCTAGGACTTCAACGAGATTGACCTTTAGCGAGACGTTCCCGTTCGGTGTTTTGCGAACCACTTTGACTTCCTTCTTGTTTGCAAAATCGCCGAAGCCGCCTGCTCGCAGGATGGCCTTGCCGGCGGTGAATGATTCGTTTGCCGGGATTTCGATGGGGCCCTGAGTGCGAACAGGACCCCACACGTACACTCGTCCCACGACTTTTGCCATTGCGTCCAGGCCGACAATGACCGTGGCGCGTTTGTAATAATCCTTTTCCAGCAGTTCCTTGGTCGTGTCGGCCAGTTGCTTGCAGGTCATGTCAGCAACTTTGAGGCGTCCGATGTATGGAATATCGAGTTCGGAGGATTCCGTCACTTGGAGCGAGACGGGCAGACTGCGATCCTCGATGATTTGAAAACTGACCTTGTCCCCCGGGATCAACAGATGCTTGTCATCGTTGACATAACGGTTCGGCTGCGGGCTGAACGAGGTGGCAGACACGTTCGTGGAAGGAGATTTCTCCTGAATCGCAACCCGCGACGGAGAGTCAGAGACCGTGTTGGGTGCGGCGGTCGCCCGTTCGAGCACTCCGAAAAAGGCGGGAACCGCGAGCACCAGATAATTCAACAAACGTTTCATGTTACACTCGAATAGCAATTAAAAGGCATAATTAAAGTTCAGCACAAGCCGATTCTCGACGTAACTCTGGGTGTTTGGTTGAGCGTCCTTTTGATAGTACTGATAGGCCAGGCCGCTGCTGAGTTGTTTGGTGATGGTCCGGCTCAACGAGATTCCCAATCCATATCGATCCAATTTTTCCTTTGTGCCACCGGATTCAATCGCGTGCTCATAAGACAGCGAGAGCCCCAGGCTGGTCTTCTCAAAAAGTCTCCAGTCGGCTCCATAACGGGCGTAGTACATGTCCACGACGTCGGAAACCGAGCCGGAGGAGATTTGCCGGCCGCCAGAGATGGAATGCGAGAGGTTCGCATTCACGCGTTGTTTGTACTGCAAGTCCCCGTACATGCCGCTGACGTTGTCCGCATTGGTGACGGTGGAGTTTGACTCCATGAAATAGTTCACATACCCCAGCGCCAGACGCACAGTCGAATACTGGCTCAATTGCGAACTGAGGAACGGTCCGACGGCGATGTGCGAATTGTTGTTGAACGTCTTCTCTTCGTACGTCGTGAAACCACCCCCCACTTGCACACCCGCCTGCGTGAGTGGATTGAGATTAACGCCAGCGCTGAAATTGAACAAGTCCGAGGAGCGGTTTTGGTCGGAGGACTGCGCCGAGGTGACAATGTAAATGCTATGGTCATACCCGGCGCTCAACAGTTGAGGTCCCAGGTGGTTTGTATCCCGGACACGTTTTCGAATTGTTCGAGGCTCCCCGTGCCGCTGACCGTGGGATCGTTTGAAACGTCTTGAGAATACGAAAACCGATCGTGGAAATTGATGATGAAATCTTTGATATACAAATCGAACGACACATCAGAGCCTGGGGTGATGAAGAAATTGTCGTACTCGGTGGTTTTCAGATAGGTCACGTAACCGACCCCAAGCGACAGATTAAGGCTGTTCTTTTCGCTGACCTGCCAAACGCCCAAAGTGCCGACCTCCGGTCTGAAAATGAGATCCGCCTCCGGGTTGCTCTCAACCAACTTGACGTTATCCGTGGCCGCGATCCCCAAGCCCGATTGGAAGCGCAATGAAACCGGCCCAAGTTTCAAGTTGTAGCGGCCATCTGACAGTGCTCGCTTCCTGGCTTCTGCCGCTTCCTGCCCGGCGACCGATGCTCGGATTGCTTCCTGTCCACAGGCGATAGTTGCCAGTAACAATATCAACGATGCGGTGGTCGCTCGGAGACAGCGTACGCTTTGACACTGATGGAT
>CAZYYS010000077.1:0-18608 GCA_964651015.1 uncultured Verrucomicrobiota bacterium | reverse complement strand
CGTTGTGTGTACGCCTCCACAGGCGCACGAGCGCGGCTGTCCCAGCCGCAGCAGCCTCCACTGCTTCCACGGCATCCAAGCTTTTGGCGCATCCACAACCATCGGGAGTGCTGCGGCTGGGACGGCCGCGCTCCAAAGCCTTCGCGGGACGCAACGCTGTTTGAAGATTGCACTCCAAAGCGAATGGCAGGTCTGGTCCTTATCTTAACTGACATGATTCCTCACACCGCGTTGACGCGGACGGTTTCGACCACATTCCGCATGTAGCCTGCCGGATTCCAGAGCGGCTCCATCGGTTGCGATTGGCCGATCCGGTTGGTGGCCTTTACTTTCAAGCTGAATGCGCCGCTGTTCTTGGGCGTGAACTGCGTTTGCCATTCACGGAATGAATACTTCCCCAAGTCTTTGCCCAGTTGCGTTTCACGCCACGTTTGGCCGTCGTCCTCTGAAAACAAAACTTGCTGTATTCCATAGCCGCCATCGAACGCGATGCCTTTCACGACTTTGGTTTCGCCGGTGTTGATCTTGTCACCATCGACCAGACTGGTGATGAATGAACGGACGTTGAAACGTTTTATGGGGACAGTTTTCTTCGGCGCCGTGCCCGGTTCGATGCACGCGCAGGCGTTGTCAGGAATCCGATACGCTGTGCTCATCCAAAAGCCGTTGAACTCCTCATCGACCACCGTGATCTCATGCACATGCTTGATCCAGTAGGTTCCATAGCAGCCGGGCACGACCAGCCGTAGGGGAAAACCGTTGAGTATTGGCAGGTCTTCCCCGTTCATCTCGTAGGCGAGCATGACTTCACCATCGAGCGCGTGATCGATCTCCAGCGCCTTGATGAAATCCGGCGTCTTGGTAACCAATGGCGCGTCCAGTCCGTTGAACGTCACTTGACGTGCGCCGGAAGCCACGCCCGCCTTGTCCAAAACGTCCTTCAGGCGAGCGCCCTTCCAGCGGGCGTTGCCCATGGCGCCGTTGCCCATCTGGCCGCCGCCAACGCGCGGTTGAAAGAAGCCACGACTGTTGCCGGAACATTGATTGACTGCCACGATCTCAACCGGCTCGAACTGCAATTTCAAGTCCGCGACGGAGAAAGTCAGTGGCGTTTTTACCTTGCCCGCGATGGACACGCGAAATTTCTCCGTGTCCAGATTTGCTGGCGGCGAAGGTGCCAGATGATAGCGCACAAAGAACGCGTCATTCGGCGTGATCGGACCCTCGTTGAAAACGGAAAATGGAGTTTCCAGTTGTGGCGGTCGCGTCGTGATGCGGATCAATGGACGCTTTTGCGGGTATTTGACCAGTGGACGTTCGCCATTTTCAAACGGTAGGGTAATAGTGTCTTCCGCGCGAACTTTCGCCGACGAGCCGCCAACCAAACCGGCGAGAGTGAATAAACCAGCCGTCCGCAAAAAGTGTCGGCGGTCCAAAGGATGTCGGGCGGGCGGGTGCTTCTGAGTCATCGCGCTGATTTTGCTCACCGTGTTTCGGCGGGTCAACAGTGGATTCAATTATTGTTTCTGGCCTTCGTGATAAGGTCGGCGTTGCTCATATAGCGAGCGGCGACGCTGCATATCTTTGCGCTCGCCTTCGGTGATCCCTTTCATGCTTATCGCCTGATCCTGGTATTTGAGCGCCTTTTCAAAATCACCTTCTTCGGCGTGCGCTGCGGCCAAAGTGTCAATATAATCCCGGCGTTCCCAATTCGTCAGTTCACAGGCTTGTATCGCAGCTTTGACTGCCTCCTTGCCGTTACGCATAGCTGATTCCGGACAAGTGGCCCGCAACCAGGCAAGATTATTGTAAGCCGAGTGGTTTGTGGGATTGATCTGCAATGCATTTTGATAATCATTGGCGGCTTTCCCGAACTGGCCGGTCATGAAATGCGCCCATCCACGGGCGTCAAAAGAAAAGGTATTTAATGGATTCTTTGGATTCAGCTTTAATGCCTTATCCCAGTCACCGATTGCCTTGTGCCATGCGTGCTTCGAGTTGTAGATAGCAGCGCGCTCTCTAAATGCCGCAGCGTTGGTCCTGTTAAGGCGCAGGGTCTGATTGATGTCCTTAATCGCCTTGTCGCACTCACGTTTGCCACGATACAAAGTGCCTCGGTTTAAATATAGTGTGTCATTCGTTGGATTCAGTCGGATTGCCCGCGAAAAATCCTCAATGGAATTGTCGAAATCGCCTTTACCAAAATAGGCTGCTCCGCGCCCCTGGTAAGCCCGGGCATTCTTTGGATTGAGGCGAATAGCTTCTCCAAAATCGGTGATAGCGTTGTCCCACTCTTGCTTATCCAGGTAACTGATCCCACGGTCGTAGTAGGCTTTTCCGTCGCGTGGGTCCTGGCGCATAGCTTCGTCGTAACTGCTCGGGGCATTTGTTTCGTCCGCCACCACGGAGGTAACGGTTAAAACAAGAGCAACAAACACGGAAAGTATCTTGCGAATTTTCTGATACATAAATGCCGCCCTTATGTTTACAGCAAATCGAAAATCCACTGAGGTGTGGTCGCATTTCTCACTCGACGAGCCTCCAGTTGAACTGTTCTAGTCCTTCTTTAGAGAACATCGCACCTCAGTCAAGAGAGAATCCATTTCACGCCCAGTAGTGATACTTCACATCGGGGAAGATATTGTCCAGCCACTCGATTTGGGTCAGGAATTTTTCATTTACGCGCGTGGTCGTCAGTTGTTCGTGCAGTGCGATGAATCGCAGGAGATGGTCTTTAACACGTTTGCGTGCGTAGTCGGGGCTGGTGCCGGTGCGGAGAATGAACGGCCAGTCGCTGGCTTGCGCGAGCAGGAGTTCGCGGGCGGCCTGATTCAACGCGCGCGCTTTGAGTCCGTCCGCGCGCGGAAAACGCTTGGCCAACGCCGACATGCGCTCTTGGGCAATGTGCAGGTGCGGATAAATCCATTGGTTGGTTTCGTTCAGCCAGACATTCCAGTAACCTTCCGCACCCCAGCTTGAGGCGCTCGGCGTGGCGACCTGGTGCGTGGGTTGAAGCCGCAAGTACTCGCGCGGCGTGGTCAGGGAAAAGACTTTTTGGTCGTAGTGGGCCTTGCGCACGAAATAATCGAGGAACTCCGGGCCTTCATACCACCAATGGCCAAACAATTCGGCGTCGTAGGGCGAGACCAAAAGCGGCGGGCGGTCCATGATGCTCGCGAGTTTCTGGGTCTGTTCCATTCGTGCGTCGAGGAAGTGCCCGGCGTGATCGGCAGCCACTTGCAACGCAGCGCGTCGTTCATAGATTTGTTTCTCGCCGCTGCCGCCGGTGATGCGGTGATATTTGATGCCAGTGAAGCCACGTTGATCGGGCGCGGGGAGGTGCGGCTTGACGTAATCGAAATCGAGGTCGAAACCGATGTCGCGATAAAAATCGCGATAACGAAAATCGCCGGGATACCCTTCATGTTTGCTCCAGACTTGTTTGGCAGAATCCAGGTCGCGGCCAAATGCCGCGATGCCGTTGGGCGTGTAAATTGGTGCGAACACGCCGTAGCGCGGTCGCGGTCGGGCGTGCAAAATGCCGTGGGTATCGGTGATGAACCATCGGATGTTCGCTTCCTGCAAAACATTCTCCACGCCCTCAGCATAAGCGCACTCTGGCAGCCAGATGCCGGCCGGGTCACAATCAAAACAGCGCCGATAATGATCCCGGGCGACGAGAATTTGCGCGCGAAGCGATGCCGGATGATTTCCGAGCATCGGCAACAGGGCGTGGGTGGCGGCACAGGTGATGATTTCGAGTTTGCCTTGCTCCTGAAATTTGCGGAACGCGCCGACAACATTTCGACCATAGGCGAAGTAAGTGTCGCGGATGGTCGTGAAGCGATGATGGTACATCCAGGCCAATTCGTGATAAGCCCGGTCCCAGTGCGTGCGATGAATTTCCTTCTCAGCGAGTTCAATCAAGCCTTCGAGATGGCGCCGATAACGGTCCTGCAGGAGCGGATCGAGTAACATGGAGCACAGCGTTGGCGAGAGCGAGAGCGTCAGCCGCGTTTCCATGCCATCCCGCAGCCAACCGTCCATGACCTGGATCAGCGGGATGTAGGTTTCGGTGATCGCTTCAAAAAGCCAGTTTTCCTCCAGGAACCGTTCGTGTTCTGGATGGCGCACAAATGGCAGGTGCGCATGTAAGACGAGTGCGAGGTAACCTTGCATGGTATGATTTAGGCGGGAAAGTTAAGTGTCAAATTCGCGTCGAGACCTTGGACAGGTCGGAGCGATTGTTTTTACATAAACGGAATTTACTCATCAAAATCCTGAGTCAGTCGGGTGGCAATTGCCGAACTTTTTGTCAGTATCACCAGGCCGATTAGAACGGGGATAGCCATTACCAGAAAACGTCCGATGGGCACCCCAGACTTGTTCAAAAAGCTTTTCAACAGGTAAAGCGCGATGTTGATCAAGCCGAACAGCATCAAGCCGGATGCGACCAATCGAATCAGCAAGAGCGCGGCTTTCTTGTAGGGGTTCATGCGACTTGACCCACTTTCTGAAATCGCTCATTCACAGTCCGGCGAAACATCGTAGCCGCTGACGTGAGGAAGCGGATTTTTTCAATCATTTGGTGAGTTCTGCCGCCTCCTGACGTCGGCGGCTGCTTTTAACGGGCCGCTCAGGCCACGTTCTCGACCCTTGGCGCTTTGAGCGCCGAATCCTGCGGATGCACGCCGACGTCGCCGCTGTATTCCGTGCGGCGACGGAATTGAAGATCGGCCTTGCGCTGGTCGCTGCCGTCGGCGGAGGTGGCTGCCGCCGGAAGTTGGTATTGTCCGTCGGGCAGCGCGAAGCGGTAACTGAATGTGCCATCCGGGCGCAGCTTGATGGTGCGACCGCCGATGGTGACGGTCGCGTCCGGTTCGGTCGCGCCGTAAATGATCAGTTCCGCGTTCACATTGAACCAGAATGATTTCGGGCGTCGCTCGCCGCCGAACGGACTGGAAATGCTCGATACGCCGGGCGAGGTTGGCAGCGAAAATTGCGCGGCGGCCGCGGAAGAAATTTCGCGCTCCAACTGGCGGCGAATCAATTCAGTGATTTCCAGCGAGCCAATCCAAACGCGACGCACCTGGTCCATGGTGACAATTTTCGCGAGCGCACGTTCCTGCGTCGCCGTCCACTTGCCGGCAGGCGGCAACTTTTCCTCCGGCAAACGCAAATAGCCGCTGGCACGAAGTTGTTGCAGAACCTCGGTCAGCGGGATGTGGTCGCGCACGGCGGCTTTGACGAGTTGTAACAGTTGAGCAAACGGGACATCCACCGGCAACGTGGCGAATTGCACGGACGTGTCGGCGGACATGGTATCCGGCGGTGTCATGGTGGCACCGGAGGTCGAGACGTTGACCCATTTGCCGCTGGGCCGGTAGTAACCGAGTTCGGCAGCGTACTTGGTTCCCGCCTTGTCCACCGGCACGAACCAATGGCGCGACTCCGGATGCACGTGAATTTGAGAGACCGGTTCACCTCCGGCCGCGTCGATGTAAATGCGCAGCACCAGATGACGGTCGGCTGATTGGGCGTTGAGCTTTCTTTGTTGTTCGCGCGTCAGGTCCCATTGCGCGTAGAGCCAGTGCGGGTCGCGCGCCGTCAACAGCAACCGTTTCGTGCCATACGCCTCCGGAAGTTCTCCCAAATCTCCGACGTCGCCAAAATGTTCCGCTGGGGGAGTTGGCCCAAGAGCATACCGCTGACCGGGGCCGCCAACCGTTGGCGCCGGTGGCGCATCATCCTCCAAGAGCAGCGGCGGTATTTTCAGGGTCGCCTTTCGCGCGGGGCGAGGCGTCGTCGGAGCATCTTTGGCCTTGGCAGCGCGCACCCGCGCAGGTTTCGTGGTGGTCGAAGTTCCGGTTGCCGCTTTCACGGAGGTTTTGGCCGCACGAAGCACACGCCTGGCTTTGGCGACAACTTTCACGGCTTTCCTAATGGCCTTTTTTATGGGTTTCATACGATCGCTCCAACATTAATTGGCAGGTTTCATGGCCTCTGACACGCGAAAGACTAGGGCCAACCGAAAACTGGCGCAACGGGAAATTAGCCCGGGAAATTAGCCCGGTGGCAAGCTCGGCGGCAACGCTCGTTTTAGGTCAATGACCGCTTGCCAATCCGTCGGCTGGTGTGCTTAATTACCCGTAACGAAGCACCGACAACACGCTTGATTCCAAACGATGAACTCCCAAACCGGCAGTAGTGCGGGTGCGCTCATTTACGTGGTGGATGACGAACCGATCCTGCTGGAGTTGGCGACGTTTATCTTGGAGCCGCTGGGCTACCGGTTGAAAACCTTTCGCAGCCCGGACGTTGCGTTCAAGGATTTTCAATCGTCCCGCGAGCGGCCCAAACTGCTCATCACCGACTATGCCATGCACCAAATGAACGGCCTGGAGTTGCTGGAGAAATGCAAAACCGCGGATCCGAAACTAAAAATTCTCCTGATCAGCGGGACAGTGAGTGAAGACATTTACCACGATGCGCCGACCAAGCCGGACAAATTTCTCGCCAAACCGTATAATGCCAACGAACTCACCGAGCTGGTTCAATCATTGATCGGGAAGTGAAGGTTGTGGGAGATAGGGTCAATCCTCTTGGCGGCAGCGGTTATTTTTCCGGCAGCTCCCGAATCTTGACGTTGCGGTACGAGCATTCGGTGTAGTGGTCGGTCAGCAGAATGTGGCCTTTGATTTTGGTTCCGAATCCACCCACGTTTTTGAATTTGCTCTTCGCGACGGCGGCCATGACCCGCTCACTGCCCGTTTCGTATTCGAGTACTTTCGCGCCGTTCAACCAGTGCTCGACGTGTTTGCCTCGAACGACGATGCCCGAATGATTGATTTGGCCCGGCGGCTTCAACGGTTTGTCCGGTTTCGGCGCCAAAACAGCGTAGAACGAGGCAGTGCTATGGATCGGATCGGCTTCTTCCCGACCGTCCACCATCTGATATTCATGGCCAAGCGCCTCGTTGCGCGATTCGGTGACAAAATACTTGACGCCGTTGTTGGCATTGGGCGGCAGGCGCCAATCCCAGGTCAGTTCAAAATCGGTGAACTCAGCGTCGCTGATGATGGGACCCCCGCGCGCCTTCGCCACGCATTTCAGCCAACCGTCCTCCACGACCCAGCCTTTTTCCGGAAAGGACTGCGACTTGAAACTCCGCCAGCCCTTGGTCGTTTCGCCGTCAAACAACAGTTTCCAACCAGCGACCTTTTCAGCGGCCGTGAGTTCGTTGGGCTTGGCGTCCTCCGGTCTCTCTGCGGCAGGGAGTGAAAACGCAACAGAGATCGCCAAGAGCGAGACGAAGCGAAGCGCAAAAAAAGATTTCATTGAATTTGCAGAGGCATTAGAGGCGGAGCAGTTAAGAGCGTCAAGCGTTTGAAGGCGTGGTCAGTGGCGTGGTTGAAATCTAGCACCGGGCCAAACCTCAACTGGACGGGAGTTGTGTGTTAAGGGCATAGTCCTTACGAGAATCAACCGACAATCTGCTTGAATAAAGCTGCTAGAGCTGATTTGACCCTGGCGAGTTCAGTGGCGCGGCAATGCGCCGAGTTTTCGCGCCACACAAGACTTCTCAATGGTAGCCAGTTTTTCAACGCGAACCGTCGAGGGAAGTTTTAGGCCTGCGCTCTGCCAATCGGGAAGCCCTATGTCCATCGTCCCGCGGGCGGGTTGACTTGTAATTGGGACAACAAGCAGATCATCATCCCCAAAATCTTGCACGACCAGCACCGGACGGCGTTTCGTTCCGTGTCCGTCTGAAAATACCAGCCAGGCGAGCAGCACGTCACCTTGGGCATGGACGGGCGCGGGCATCAGTCTTGATCGTAAATGGCGTCGGCGGGCGAGTATTGAGCGGCCAGTTGCTGGGCGGAAAAGCGCGACCAGTTGTGGCGCTCGTTTAGTTCCTGTTGTCGCGCCAGCAATGAATCCACGTAGTGCAACGCCTCCTGCTGAAGTTCAACCGGCAGCTTGCGCGCCTTTTCGAGAATCAATTCGGCTGTGCTCATGTTCACATCCTAACACAGCCCATTCTCCGCGTGCAAGCCACAACCGCCGCCGTTCAGGGCATCGGTGACGGTCAAGACCCGTGTTTTCTCACGGTGTCGGGGGCGGCGACATCTTTTCTCCCAGCCGAAGGTATTCCCAAATTGCATTGATGGTTTTTGGACCGTCACCTTCGTAGAAATCCGGCAATGGGCTTTTGCCGTTCTCATCAAAATAAACCGGCATCTTGGTGGCGGGATCTATTTGAAGCGGATTTCGCAGCCAGCGCTGGAAGAAGGGTTTGAGCAGCCGCTCGCCACTGTGCGCGAAATTGATGCCGGGTGCTTCCGCGATCTGCGTAGCACCCATTTCACCGACGGCATGGCACAGGACGCAGGAGAAGCCGCCGGCTGCCGAAGTCAGTTTCTGTCCCTGCTTGGCCGCTTCCATGTCAACGGATGGCTCGTCCGGCGTGTGCGGCGGATAGCCATGCTGCATCGCCAAGCCTTGCGAGAGTTGCTCGGCGCGTTTGCCGAAGGCGGGCATGCGCGAATCCAGCCACGGACGCGGCTTGTAAGCAATTTCTCCGGCGATGAACCTGGCCGTCCACGCCGGCTTCAATTTTTCGCCAAGGATTTCAAAGGGCGGGAAACCATCAAACTTTCCGTGACATTCACGGCAATTGAGCAGGTGCGATTGTCGTTCGGCGAACTCCGGCGGAACGTGGCGTGTCAATGAAGCGCGGTCGGTAGCGCCGAAAGTTTGCAGGGCCTCGCGTTCGTCCGCACCGAAAGCGAACTGCGGTGACTTGGTGCTGTCCGTTGACGTTTCCGCGAGACAACCTTGCTTCCATTTGTCAGGCGACAATTCCGCCAGCGGTTTTGTAGAGAATTGGTTTTCCAGCTTCGCCGGATGACAATTCAAGCAACCACTGGTCTGCACCAGTTTTTTTCCCCGCTCAATGCCTTCAGCGTCCGCTGGCGCTGAACTTTCTGTGGGCTTATCGGCGACCGAATTGAGAAAGGCGGCAAGTTGCCCGGCCTCTTCGGGCTTGAGTTTGAAATTGGGCATGCGGGTCCACGCATAGTGAGCTTCCGGTTTGAGCAGGAAGGCGGGCAAGGATGCCGCGGTGAATTTGCCGCGAACATGTTTCAATGGAATCTTGCGAGGGTCAGCTTCGTTGCCGTCCGGCGCATTGTGGCAGGCCACACAGTGAAGCGTTTCAAAGAGCCTTTTGCCCGCCTCCTTCTGTTCGTCGGTTGACTGTTTGTCTTCATTCGGTGGCGAATCATCCTTTTGCGCCGCGAGGAAGGCGGCGATGGCAACTGCCTCCGCTTTTGCGTTCGTACCGTGCAGCACCTTTGGCATGTGAGCGGTGGGTCGTTGAGTTTTTGGATCGAGAATCCAGCGGGTCATCCATTCGTAGTTTCGGCGCGAACCGATTCCGTCGAACGATGGCGCATCCATTGTCAGTTCAGGCATGCCTGAATTTGATCCGGGAACGATGTGGCATTTCTGACAGCGATGCTCGACAAACAACTCCCGGCCAAGACGAAGTTTCTCGGCACGTTGCAGTTCCGTGCTCGCGGCCAAATGGGTCAAAGCGCTCAGCGGAATGGGTCCGCGTGGAGCTTCCTTATTGAACCAGTCAAGGCGAACGAAAGCGTCACCCCGCGCTGGGCTGCGGAACGTGGCCGTGAGCGCGTTTGTGCCCTTGTTCAGACGAACCAATTTGCTTAGTTCGGTCTGGTTTCCATTGCCAGTGGCTTCCAAAACCACGGCGCCGTTTATCTCAAGCTTTAGATCGCCGTTCAGTTCGGCTTGGAACGCGTAATCCGACCGCAGATCGACCGAAAGTAGTCCTTTCCAGACAGCGGTGAATTTGCCCCCCGGGAGAAACGGGGTGGGGGAGTTTCCCGCCGGAACGTAGAGCCATACGTTTGGCGACGTCGCATAATCGGCTGTTTGAGTTTGATCGGATGAGGTCGCGTAAGTGATCGCCAGACCCGGCTCAACCCTTGTTGGGGTTTGAGCAAGAAGATTGAAACCAGACGAGGCGAGCAGCACCCAGACGGAAGCTCTTCGCAACACGATTCTCCACGGTCTGCTCATGACAAACACGGTCGCCAGTTCACTCGCCTGTCTCGGCGTTTGCATCCATGCCGAGGGGCAAATGGAAGGTCGGCTTTCTCACTTCTCAACAACGCGGGCGATCCCATAAACGATCGTGGCAATTTTGCATGCGTTCTTCTACCGAAGTCGAAGAAACGAGTCGAGGGGCAAATCAGAAAAACGCCGTGTTCGCTGGCATCCTGGTTGTTAGCCACCACGGCACTCCGGGAATTCAACTCTTTGCTGGCGGAGCAAGCGCGGGGCCCGTGGGGCCGGAATTGGAATTTTGTTCATTTTAAGATTGCAAGCGGTGCGGGCGAGCCTACACTCAAAATAAAGCCAACCCGTAAGGAACCAAAATTATGTATTTTGGCGTTGATTATCATCCCGAACATTGGGTCTATCCCTACGCCGGCACGGTCGAGGAACCAGAGGCCCGCTGGCAGCGTGACGCGCAGCTTATGGTGGCCGCCGGCATCAACGTCGTTCGCATGGGAGAGTTTGTCTGGGGACTCTGCGAACCGGAGGAGGGCCATTACCACTTCGAATGGCTCAAGCGCGCGATGGACGTCATGAAGATGGCGAACATCAAAGTGGTGTTGGGGACACCGACCGCCGCGCCCCCTCCGTGGCTTGCCAGGAAACATCCGGAAATTCTACCACTCGACGAACGCGGCTTGCCGCTTCATGAAGGCACGCGTCACGCCTATTGTCTGAACAGCGATGTTTACTGGAATTACTCCAAACGCATCGTCACCGCCATGGCCACGGCCCTCGGCAAACACCCGCAATTGATCGCCTGGCAGATCGACAATGGCATCGGCGGACATTTGACGGAATTTTCCTTCAACCCGGAAACCCGAGCCGACTGGCACGCCTGGTTGAAGGCCAAATACGGGACCATCGAAAAACTGAATGAGGCCTGGGGCACCCGCTTCTGGAGCCAGATCGTGACCCAATGGGACCAGGCACCAATGCCGATGCGCGCGCCGACCGTACACAACCCGGCGCTGGTGCTCGATTGGATGCGTTTCTCCAGTGATACCATCGTAGCGTTCGTCAAAATGCAAGCTGACTTGTTGCACGAACTCACTCCGGACGCGCCGGTCACCACCAATCTCCGCGCCCTCACCCGCCACTTCGACCATTTCGACATGGCCGGCGTCCTGGACTTTGTTTCGATGGATAGCAATGCGACCATCAAATCCCGTTCCGCCGAAAACGCCTGCGAAGTGGATATCATGCGTTCGCTCAAGAAGGAGGACATCCGCACTCCGGACGGGGACGAAGGTTTTTGGATCATCGAACAAAAAGCCGGTAACGTGAACTGGCAGGAGGTCAATTCTCTGGTGCGCCCCGGCGTAGTGCGCTTGTTCACCTACCAGGTCCTGTCCCGTGGGGCCAGCGGGGTGCTCTACTTTTTCTGGCGGCAACCGCGCATCGGTTCGGAAAAATTTTACGGTGGCGTGCTGACCCACGATGGTCGTGGTGACAACCGCGTTTACAAGGAGATCAGCGCAATTGGCGAGGAAATCAAACTTCTGGCACCCGTTCTCAAAGGCTCAAAAGTGGTGGCTGAAACCTGCATCCTCTATACGCACGACAACGAGTGGTCACTCAAACAGCCGATGCAGCCAAACAAATATTTCAAGCTGCGCGACCACATCCAGCTTTTCCACAGCGCGCTTCACGATCGGAACATCCCGGTCGATTTCGCCCGGCCCACCGAAGACCTGTCCAGATACAAACTCGTCATCGCTCCGTCGCTCAGCCTGCTGGCGGGCGGGGAAGCTGACCGATTGAAACTCTACGTGCAGAATGGCGGCACGCTCGTTGCCACTTTCAATACGGCGTTGCTGGACGAACACCACATCGCGTCGGACAGCGGATTTCCGCACGACATGACGGATTTGTTTGGCTTGGAGGTCACGGAGTTCGATCCGTTGCCGCCGGGCGAGGAAAATCACCTGACCTTCAAGGGCGCGTTTCCCACCAGCCATTTGCATCCCGCGCGCCTCTGGTGCGACATCATCGAACCCAAGGAATGTCAGGTACTGGCCGTTTATTCCAAGGACTTTTACGCCGGCCGCCCGGCCATCACGATGAACACTTTTGGGTTGGGCAAAGCCGTCTATATCGGGACCATGAGCCACCAGTATTTTTATTACGACCTCGTGGTGTGGCTGCGCCAGACTTGCAACCTCTTCCCGCTCCTGAAAGTGCCCGACACCGTGGAAGTCAGCATGCGGCAGCGGGGTGACATGAAAATCTACTTCCTGCTCAACCACCAAAGCTCTCCCGTGCGCATTCAATTCTACAAGCCGATGCACGACTTTCTGACCGGCAGCACCTTCACCGGCAACTACGACCTCCCGCCACACGGAGTGCTCGTTCTCGATGAGCATCCCGGCGCCAAAGAGTGAGTGCTGCGAAATCTGGCGATGGGTGTTTGAACCCTGATTCCGCTGTCAAATTCCCGTCCCGACGTTCACATTTCAGAAGCTGATGAATCGTCCTTTCGCAATGCGTCCGCTGCGTTCCACTTTGGAGAGACCAAACGCCCGCCAACGGGTCCTCGCGGCGTGGCGCGGGGTGGATGTTTCTCCCTTGGAAAAGGCCCGAACCGTCCGCGTCCGCACCGCCGGGGATGTTCTGCCCCGCGTGTTGAGCGATCTGCGGATCGAAAAGCGCCGCGCCGAAGCTGAAGTCGTGAAAGTCTGGAACAACCTCATCGACCCCAACATCGTCGCGCACGCACAGCCGACCGGCCTGCACAAAGGCACGTTGTTCGTCACCGTGGACAGCAGTCCGTGGCTCGATGAAATCGTCCGTTACCGTCGCCGCGAAATCCTCGAACGCCTCCAGCACAGTTTCGGCAAGGAACTCATCGTCCGCATTTCCTACCGTGTGGGTTAAGAACTGCGAATGTCTCCGGCTCGCCTTTGGACAACTTCCGACGATAAGAACGAGATCACAGAACGAGTATTAGGCCTTTCGTTTGATGGGCAATCGTGGTATCTGAAGACATGCAGTTGAAAACCCGATTGCGAACGATCCTGCTGACGGGTTGCTTCCTGAGCGGGTTGTGTCACCCGCCACAAGCCGCGTTCGGCCAAGGATTCGTGAACCTAGATTTTGAGAACCCAGTTCTCCCCTTAACACCGATAAACTTTCTAGTGCCGATCACGAATGCGATGCCCGGATGGCAGGGGGGATATGCTGATGGAAGCCAACTGGGCTTCGGCTTCGTCCTTTACAACACGGTGAGTCTTGGCTCACCCGCTATCTCGTTGCAAGGGCCGGGGTCGCTCCGTCCAATTCTGCAAGGAAGCTATAGTGTCCTTGCAGTCGAGCTTTCCCGGTGGCCTCATTGTCCCCGCAATTGGGCAATCAGGTACAATCCCCGTCACCGCACAATCGCTGAGGTTCTATACGTTAGGATCGTATGTGGTGTCGTTTGCTGGTCAGGAGATTCCGCTGTCAAACTTGGGTAGTACGTCCACTTACACAATTTACGGAGGAGATATATCGGGTTTCGCCGGACAGAGCGGGTTGTTGCAATTTCAAGGGGTAGGAACTCTCGACAACATTTTTTTCTCGCCAGAAATCGTTCCCGAGCCGGGCGTGTTTGGGTTATTTGCCTTGGGTTCTTTGCTCCTCGGCTGGCGGCTTTGGAAGCGGAGAAGTTGATTATCCAACCGCGCCCGCTTCGATTCCCGCCATCAGTCGCATCAGATTCGCTTGCGAGAAATCCGTGTGCGCCAATTCACCCGCCAGTTCACCCTCGCGCATCACCAGAATCATGCGGCTCAGATTCATCACTTCCGGCAGTTCGGATGAAATGAGCAGTACGGCCAGCCCCTGGCACGCCAGTTCGTCGAGCAACCGGTGAATCTCCGCCTTCGCGCCCACGTCCACACCGCGCGTCGGTTCGTCCACAATCAGAATGTCGCACTCGCGCACGAGCCACTTGGCCAGCGCGATTTTCTGCTGATTGCCGCCACTTAATCCGTCGATCGGCGCTTCGAAGGAGGGTGTTCTTACCTGCAACCGCTCCGTATGATGTTGCACGAGCAATTGTTCATCACCTCGGCGGACAAAACCACCACGAGTCAACCGATTCAGCGCTGCCAGTGTTGTGTTCTCACGGCAATTCATCGTGAGCACCAAGCCCAACCGTTTGCGGTCTTCCGGCAGCAAACCGATTCCGGCGGACAGTGCAGTGTTCACATCGCCCAAGGGAACTTCTCGACCACGAACGAAGATTGTTCCCGTCGCTGCATCGTCCACACCGAAGACTGCCTGGGCAACCTCACTACGTCCCGCGCCGACCAGTCCAGCAAAACCGACCACCTCACCAGCGTGCACGGTGAAACTGACATTTCTGAATTTGACCGGGGATGAAAGATTTTCTACGCGCAATAGTTCATCACCGAGCGGTTGCGACAAATGTTTCGGCGTATGGGAAACGACCTCGCGCCCAATCATCTGGTGAATGACGCGGTCGCGGTTTGTGTCCGCGACGTTTTCCGTGGCAACCTGCCGGCCATCGCGGAGCACGGTAATGGCATCGCAAAGCTGAAAGATTTCCTCCAACCGGTGTGAGACGTAGATAACGGTGATGCCACGTTCCTTTAAATGCGCGAGTAGCTTGAACAGATGCTCGCTTTCGTGCGCCGAGAGAGAGCTGGTCGGTTCATCCATCACGATGACCTGGGCGTGCGTGCCGAGCGCGGCAGCAATCTGGACGATCTGCTCTTGTCCCGTCGAAAGCTCGCCGATGGGGCGGTCCACGTCGATGTCCGCTTCGATCTCGTCGAGCATGGCGCGCGCCTGCTTTCTCATGCGACGTCGGTCGAGCCAGCCGACGCGGGCAGGCAGGTCTCCGAGGCAAAGGTTTTCCGCGACGGTGAGGTTTGGACAGAACGCGAGTTCCTGATGCACCATCGCAATACCAAGTTGGCGTGCGATGAGTGGATTGGTCGGATGAATCAGCCTGCCGCCTAGATGGATTTCACCGCCATCGGGCGTGTAAACGCCGGCGAGGATTTTGCCGAGCGTGCTTTTGCCCGCGCCATTCTCACCGATGAGCGCATGACAACTGCCGCGATTGATTTCAAAGCTCACGCCGTCCAGCGCGAGCACGCCGGGGAAGCGCTTGGAGATGTTCTTGAACGAGATGAAAGCCATCCAGGCGCGGTTAGGTCCCCGCTGGCAAGGGACGTCTAAACCCGAACATGCCCTTGAGCCAGGACCACATCGCGCGCAACCCGACTTCGCGCGTGCCCGCCAGTCCGTAGATTTTCACGAGCTCGGTTTCGTGTCCCCGATAACGGGGCGGCAGAAGTAGAATGGTCCGGGTTTCCTCACCCTGAACCAGCAGCATCTCCGAGTAGAACACACCACAGCCAGCCTCGTATTTCCCGTCCGGCAGTTCGAGCTTGCGCTGGGGCAGCACGAGCCAAGGGCGGTATTCGAGCACCAGCTTGCCCTGTTCATTCTTGATGAGCCGGCCGTAGGTGCGCACCGGGACTTTGTTGAGCTTTCGGGCGAGGAACATCTTGTTCACCTGAGCGTCCGGCCGGAAACGTTTGCGTCGAAAGGTTACGTAATCCCACAGACACACCGTGCCAAAGTGAGTGAGACGCAGCGACCAGCCCGCGATGAACCAACAGACCACGATGATGATTAGCGCCCAGAACGCGCCGAACCATGGGTTGATCCACGAGGTGGTTGGCACGGTCGCGAGCAGCGCCAGCCGCGCTGATTTGAGCGCCGTATCCACCGTGGTGAACGGACTGATGACGATGAGGACGTTAATGGCGTTGCCGACGAGCCAGACGATGGCGAAGATGATCATTGCCACCGGCACCATGAGGATATTGTAGAGCCAGGAGAGGTCGATCGCGGCGAAACCAAGAGCGCTCAACGAAGCAGCTTTTGATCCCGGGTCGTTCAAAGCCATCACCACGAAGGGAACGAACAGACCCGCCGCGACCAGCCCGCTGATCTTGTTTTCGATGGCCTCGGCAATGTCGAACGGTTTCTTCAGTACCGTCGGAGCCGCGGTGCCGATGATGTCCTTGGCAGCAACAACCCCGCATAGCAACAAGGCAGGGAGCCAAAACCACATTTGGGCAAACCATGGGAGGTTGGAGCGTTTTTCAGACGGGGTGCGAAAGTACTTAACCGCGCCATAGGCGCCAGTGCCGAGCAGCGGCGAAATCGCCACGCCCGTAATGGTGGAGATGGTTTCGGCGAATTGAGCGCCGGGCGCCTGGGACTTGGATTCAGCGGCTTTGGTCGCGGCCGGGAGGTTCAGCAACCCGGCGCAAAGCCAAACTGCGGCGAAGATCAGGAAACGCTTCTTCATGCACTAAAACATGGCGGATTTCGCGCAGGTGTAAAGTCGATTGCAGTTGCCTCAGGGGGCTGGATACAGCTTCAACCTCAACCATTCCGGTCGGTTCGTCGTAATGCCGTCCACGCCGGCGGCCGCAAGGCGTTTCGCCACCTCGATATCGTCCACGGTCCACACGTAGAGCTTCAGACCCGCAGACTTCACCTTTTGGACGAACGCAGTGTCGATCGGCCACTCGTAATGGAGATTAAGGCCATCGAGTCCGGCAGCGTTGGCCTTGCGAATCAGTTCGTCAAGTGCCGGAAATTTGCCAGTCTGCTTGTCCTTCTTGTAGGAGTGCAAATAGAGAACAGGAATTTTCGGAAATAGCTTCTTTGCTTGCGCCACTGTTTCATAGTCGAAGTCGATGATGACAAGCTGTTCCGGCTTCTTACCGGAGGCTTGGACGACACGCTGCAATTCGGGCAAAACTTCTGCGCCACACTTGATTTCAATGACCAGCCTTTTGTCGTCCGGGATCAGTGCGAGAACTTCGTCGAGTGTTGGGAGTTTTTCGCCCTTCCATTTGGAGCCTTTCCACGAGCCGGGATCGAGCGCACGCAACTCGGCCAGGGTCTGGTCGGCGACGGGCTTGTCCACTCCCGCTACACGTTTGGTGTTCTCATCATGAATGCAAACGATCTTACCGTCCTTGGAAAGCCAGATATCGAGCTCGACTGCATCAGCTTTTTGTTTCCAGCCAAGCTTGAAGGCAGCCACGGTATTCTCCGGAGCGTCGTACGATGCTCCGCGATGGGCGATGATTTCGACGGCATTAGCGGTCATGTGGGCGAGGCATAATAGCACCAGGAATTCATGGGACAAAAACGCTTTCATGGGGTTGAGTCAGAGTTTCGTGGTTGTGGGCTAAGTGGATTTTTTCGGCCAAATGGTTCATGTGTTTTCGACGCTCATTTTTCCCGCTTTCTCGCGGCGCGGCTACTTTTTATTTATTGAACAATAACTGGCCGGCCTTGTCTCGACTGTGAATAACTTTGCCGGAAATAGTGTTGCTATTCATCGCGATCGGAGTTTCCTTGGAGGCGTTCACTGGCTCTCAAGAAGTAAACTCGGTTTGCTCCATGCGCTGGGTCCAGTCATCCATGCGTTTGCTTTCTGTGGTGGTGACGGCTGCAACCGTCCTCACTTCCGCAGCCGCCACTTTCACGGTCACGACCACCAACGTCACCGGCCCCGGCTCATTGCGGCAAGCCATTCTCGACGCCAATGCCATCGCAGGAACAAACCTGATAAACTTCAACATTACTGCCGGGGGACTGACAATTTCGCTGACGAACTCGTTGCCGGACATCACCAACCCGGTCGTGATCGACGGCTCGACCCAGCCCGGCTTCTCCGGCTCACCCATCATCGAGTTGAACGGCGCGGGCGCGGGCGCGGGCGTGGACGGGCTGCGGCTTATCACGAGCAACTCGGTGATCCGCGGGTTGGTCATCAATCGCTTCACGGGTGACGGGATTGAAATCCGCGATCCCGGCAACTCGGTCGAGGGTTGCCTCATCGGCTTGAATGCTGCCGGGACAACCGATTTCGGCAACACGCTTAACGGAATTTTCGTCACCAACTCGCCAAACAACGTCATCGGCGGCGTTTTTTTCACCCAGCGTAATTTCATCTCGGGCAACAATGGCGTTGGGATATCGGTGGATGGTCTCCTTGCGACCAACAACCAGATTCTCGGCAACGTCATCGGCTTGAACGTGACCAACAATCCCGTGGCCAATTCCGGCGGCGGAGTTCGTCTCAATGCGTCCTTTAATTTCATTGGCGGCGGCGTCAGCGGCGCCCGCAACGTCATTTCGGGTAATTCCGGCAACGGCATTGAACTGACGGGCGCGACCAACCGGGGCAATCGTGTTCTCGGCAACTATATTGGCGTGGATCTGGCCGGCGACCTGGATCGCGGCAACGGCACCGACGGCGTCTTCATCAATAATTCCGGCGCACACCAGATCGGCGGCAGCAATCCCGGCGAGGGCAATCTAATTTCGGGGAACAACGGTGATGGCATCGAGAGCAGTGGCGCCAACGCAACGAATATCATCGTGCTTGGCAATCTGATCGGCACGGACGCGACCGG
>CAZYYS010000076.1:8193-18657 GCA_964651015.1 uncultured Verrucomicrobiota bacterium | reverse complement strand
AACGCCGATATCGAAATCGGCCACCTCTCTGCCGCACTCTGTCACCTCGGCAACATCGCCACCCGCGTCGGTCGCACGCTCCTTTTCGATCCAAAGACCGAGCAGATTGAAGGCGATGAGGAAGCGAATCGTCTCGTGCGCCGCGTTTATCGCGACGGCCACTGGGCCGTGCCGAAAGGGGTCTGAGCACTGTGGAGCAATTCCCAGAACGGAATTCGTTAAGACGCGCAGGCTCTACACATCTCGCCTGACCAACGAGGCTCCGCCGTCCACCACCATGGTTGTGCCGGTTATGTAAGCGCCATCGGCACCGGCCAGGTACATAAACGCTCCCGCGACTTCCTCAGCAGAGCTCAGGCGCCCAAGCGGAATGGTTTGATTCGCGCGCTCACGAAACACTTCGTCGCGATCGTAGATCGCGCGGCTCAACCCGGCATAGACGATTCCAGGCGCGACAATGTTGCAGGTGATTCCATGCGCGGCCAACTCCTGCGCCATGACTTTCATGAGCATTTCCTGACCGGCCTTACTCGCGCAGTAACTGGCTCCTTCGGGCCACGGCATGGACTGAACCCAGCTCCCGGTAAAGATCACGACCCCGCGGCGCTTCGACGTATCAGGCGGATTCTTCATCATCAGGCGCGCCGCCGCTTGCGCAACTCGCAGGCTTCCCGTCAGATTGACCTCGAGCGTACGCACCCAGTTCGCTTCGGTGATCTTGAGGAACGGTTCATTTGCGACCATGCCAGCGCAACAAATGGCGACATCGATCCCGTTCCATTCTTTCTCGACCGCGCGAAACGCAGTCGTAATCGACTCCGCCGAAGTCACATTGCAGACCACGTAGTGCGCATGTGAAGGATGCAGAGACTTGGCCACGCGCATCCCTGCTTTGGGTTTCAGAAGATCTGCCACGATGACCTTCGCCTCGGCGGCGAGAAATCGGGAAGCGACAGCGCGACCGATATCGCCACAACCGCCGGAGATGAAGACACGTTTGTTCGTCAGGTCGCCCATATCGTTGCAACGATGACTAGTTTGGCGCGCTCAATTCAATTTCTCCGCCCACCGTCGGTGCGATTACGCGGCCCTGCCCGCCCAGATTCCGATAGGTGGTTTCAAGGAGTTTCGGGTCCAGCGTGGCTTCATCACTGCTGGCCGCATTCTTCCACAAGTAGTGGTGCATCGGCACCAGAGTGCTCGCGCCCAGTTGCCATCCGAGCAAAGCCGCTTCGTGCGCGTTCATATTTCCGCCGACTCCGTTGATGCACAGGAATGCGACGTGTATGCCGGCTGGTTTCAAGCGGCGCAAGGTTGTGTCGTATTCAGTATCCCCGGAGAAAAAGACCTTCATTCCCTCAATCTCCAGGATCAGGCAGACACCATCGACCACTTCCCAACCTTCGAGACCGGCGTTATGGCGCGCCGCGATGGCTGAGATCCCGATGCCACCTAGTTTGAAGGTCTGTCCGGCTTTCAGTGGTGTGATTTGGTGTCGCGGCACACTCCAACTGACCGCGCGGGCCATGGCGCTGGGCGGCATGAGAAGTTGCACGGAGGGATTGTTGCGGGCAATGATCGGAATGGAACCTGGATCAAGGTGATCTTCATGCCAATGCGTGCAGATCAAAATGTCGGGGCGCGCCTCTTCGGCAGTCAACGGCGGCGGGAAGGCGCGCGCCTGGCCAAAGATGTCATTCACCACATCGGACAAGTAAGGATCGATGTACAGTTGCTTACCCGACGGCGTCTTGAAGATGAAGCCCGCGCCGCCGAGCCACCACGCGATCACTCGCCGGGGCGGAACTTCGCGCTGTTGCAAGCGTTCACTCAGACTTGCTGGTGATGCTGTTGATTGCATGCTCTGTTGGAGTTGATCAAAGCTTGGAAACCCGCCACACCGCATCCTTCCGCATCAGGACTTCGGGCCGCAACTTCACGCCGAGGCCAGGGCCGAAGTCAAACCAGGCTTTGCCGTCTTTGATGGTCAACGGTCGGTCCACGAGGTCGAGATAGTAACCGCTGACGAAGCCACGCACGACTTCCATGATCATCGCGTTGGGCGTGGCGGCGCAAAGATGCAGCGCCGCGAACACATTGACCGGCCCAGTGCAATCGTGCGGCGCAAACGCCAGGTGGTGTGCATCGGCGAGCGCGGCAATCTTTATTGATTCGGTGAGGCCGCCGGTCCAGATCAAGTCGATCATCACGATGTGAGCGGCCTTTCGTTCGAGCACTTCGCGGAAGGCGTACTTCGTAAAGAGCCGTTCGCTGACGCATTGAGGTACGCGCGTTTCCTCGACAAGCCGTCGCAAATCCTCAACGCTGTCCGGCTGAATGATGTCTTCCATCCAGATCACGTCGTAGGGTTCCAGAGCGCGGGCAATGCGAATCGCGCAATTCACATCCCAGCGTGAGTGACCTTCAATGGCGATCTCGATCCGGTCGCCCACAGCCCGGCGGATTTCCTGGATCGTCCAAAGTCCTTGCTTCAGGTCCACGGGAGAGAGTATATGCCCGACCGGCCCCATCGCCGACCAGCCGGCAGGGCCCGTTGCCGAGATCGAGTCAATTTGCGGAGCGAAGCGATCCCACGGCCAGACCTTCATTTGGGTGTAGCCTTGAGCCAATAGCGACTGGGCCAGTTCGCCCGGGTTCTTCAAAAAGCCATCCTGGTCGCGATACTTCGGTGTGTTGACGCAAGTGTTATAGACGGGAATCGATTCACGATATTGCCCACCGATGAGATTGTAGATGGGTTGTCCTAGGGACTGACCCAGAATATCCCACAACGCGAGATCAAGGGCGGAGATGGCGCGCATCTCGGCGCCGGCGTATCCGAAGAAATTCGCCGACGAAAAGAGATTTTGCCAATGCCGTTCGCGATCGAAGACCGATTTTCCCAGCAACAGTGGCGCCGCGAAATCATGAATCACCGCTTCGACCGCGGCCGGAATGTAGTAAGTTTCGCCCAAACCAATCAGGCCATCTGCTGTATGGACATGGACCCAAAGCGCATTCGGGTGTTCAGGCAAACGCAGCGTTTCGATTTTGGTAATCTGCATAAGCCCGTTCAGTTACTAATGGTATTGCGGCTTGCGTCTGTCCTCAGCGCGGTGTGGACAGCGGCCACAATGCTGGCGGTGTCCATCTGATAGCGCTTGACGAGATACGGGACCGAGCCGCACTCGCAGAAACCATCGGGGATACCGACTCGCCGCAGACGCAAACGAAGTCCAGCATCAACGGCCGTATCGGCGACCGCACTGGCCAAGCCGCCGGTGGTAGTATGGTTCTCCGCCGTGACGACGGCCGGCACTTTTTCAAGTAACGCCAAAACCGTTCCGCGATCGAAAGGTTTGAGCGTACTCACGTGGAGCACGGTTGCTTCGACGCCTTCGGCAGCCAGTTGCGTCGCCGCTTCGAGGGTTCGTTGTGTCATCAAACCGGTGCTGATCAATGCTACACCGCTGCCTTCGCGCAGAATTCGGGCTTTGCCGATCTCGAAGCGATAGCTGGCTGGATCCAAAACCACCGGCACGCGGCCACGCAGCAGGCGCATGTATACCGGGCCGTCGTAATCCGCGATGGCCGCCGTGGCTTGGGCGATTTCCGTCGCGTCGCACGGATCGATCACGGTAAGATTCGGCATCGCGCGCATCAAAGCGATATCCTCGATTCCTTGGTGGGTTCCGCCATAACCGGTAGTCAGCCCAGGCAGGCCGGCAATGATCTTCACGTTGGTTTTACTGAGCGCACAGCCGATCGCAATAAAATCGTAAGCGCGCCGTGTCGCAAAGACGCAATAGGTGGTGCAGAACGGAACGAACCCGGTCCGCGCCAGGCCTGCCGCGACACCGATCAGGTTCTGCTCCGCCATGCCAACGTTGAAGTAGCGGTTCGGGAAAGCCTCGGCGAACGGCAACATGTCGGTGTACTTGCCTAGATCAGCCGTCAATCCGACGACGTCGCCTCGGCGGCGCCCGACTTCAACCAAGGCCTGACCAAACGGCGCTGACACAGCCGCATAGCCCTCGACCAAATCGCTGACGCTCATGGCTGCAGTTTGGCCGCGCTTACTCATGTTGCGCCTCCAGTTCGCAAATGGCGAGCTGCCAGTCGATGTGAGACACGTTCAGGAAATGCGCCTTCTCGCATTGTTCGATGCTGGGAACGCCTTTGCCGGGGACAGTTCGCGCGACGATGGCTCTGGGTCGTTCCGTGCCGTGCCGCGCCCGGTCCAGGGCCGCAACAATTTCCTCCATGTTGTTGCCATCGATTTCGGTCGTGTCCCACCCGAACGAGCGCCATTTCTCGGCCACCGGCTCGATGTTCAAAACGATTGGCCCATCCGCCTGAATGCCGTTGCAATCAATGATGGCGACCAGGTTCCCGAGGTGAAAATGGGCGGCCGCCATCGCCGCTTCCCAAGTTGAGCCTTCCTGCAACTCGCCATCTGACAGCTCCACGAAAACACGGCTCGATTTCTCGTTCAGGCGCAGCCCTAGGGCCATGCCGACGCCTTGGCCCAACCCATGACCGAGTGAACCGCCTGTCATCTCCACACCCGGCGTCGAATCGAGCGTGCTCATCTCCAAACGGCTGCCATCGGCACCGTAGAGGGGTAGTTCTTCAACGGAGATCACCCCGGCCTCGGCGAGTGCTGCCCAGAGCGCGATCGAGTAATGGCCGGTCGAAAGGATAAAGCGATCCCGATCCTGCCAGGACGGATTCTTCGGATCATACTTCATCGCGTGGAAGTAAAGGGCGGCCAGGATGTCGGCGAAGCCCAATCCCTGGCCGATGTAGCCCTGTCCTTTGCCTGAGGCCATGGTGAGCATGTGCCGACGCAGCCTTCGGGCGGTGTGGCGCAACCGAGGAATGTCCGTTTCCCGTGTTCGTTCGATCACTTGGGCTTCACTCATGGTTGATTGCGTGATCAGTCCTTATCCAAACCACCGGAGATGTTCAACCGTTCTGCCGTTATGTAATCGGGCGCATCCGCGGCCAGCCAGACGACCGCTTGGGTGACCTCCTCGCATGTGGTGCGACGTCCGAGAGGAATGCGGGCCGTACGCGCCGCGAGGAACGCTTTCAAGTCGGTCTGACCTTCGAGCGCAGCAAAAGCAGCCTCTGTTTTGATCTGCATCGGTGTGTTCATCATGCCTGGAGCGACGCTGTTCACTTGAATGTTCTTCGGCGCCAAGGCGACCGCCGTGGACCGCGTCAATGAATCCACGGCTGCTTTGCTGGCCGCATAAGCAGTGTAGTTCGGCAGCGCCATGCGCGATGCAGGCGACGTAACATTGATAATGCGGCCCCGACCTTGTTTGATCATCTGACGCGCCGCCGCCGCGCTGGCCAAGGCGATGGCGCGCACGTTGACCAACAAGGTTTGCTCCCAGGCGCCGGCGGTCATTTCGATGAAGGCTTCGGCTGTCGCGTGTGCAGCGCAATTGACCAACACGTCCAAACGACCGAAGTGCCGCACTGCTGCTTCGACCATCTCCGTGGGGCCATCGGGAGTCTCCAAATCCACAGGGATAAAAATGGATTCAACCCCATCCCGACGGCACTCTTCAGCGCATTGGCGGCCCGCATCCTGGTTCAAATCGGCCACGGTCGTGCACCAGCCACGGGTTGCCAACTGCAAACATATTTCGCGGCCCAAGCCTTGGGCTGCCCCGGTAACGAGTGCGACTTTCCGTTGCTCGGGAATGTTCATCAGTCAAGTGAGTTGCGTTCGCCCCGAGTCATCGCGTTTTCAAGTGCTTCCACGAAGCCGCAATGTCCTCCAGTGTTCGGCCTTTCGTTTCCGGGACCAACCGCCAACTGAACACAAACGCGAACACGCACACTGCTGCGAACAGCCAAAAGACGCCGGCAGGTGAGCCGCAGTGTTGTTCAAAGAAACTGGTTAAAGGGGGAAAGTACTTGGCGCCGATAAAAAATGACAACCAAAGCGCTACGCCCGCAATCGACATGGCCCGCCCGCGAATCCGCGTTGGAAAAATCTCCGACATGATCAACCAAGCCAGCGGCGCGAGGCTGCTCACATACGCGCCGACGCACAAGAACATCACGGCCACGACCGGGTAACCGGACCAACGGAACTGAAAGCACAGGCCCATGATGATCAAGCCCACTGCCATTCCCACCGTGCCAATCAACAAAAGGGGTCGCCGGCCAAGCCGATCCACCAGCCAGAACGCTGCCGCCGTACACGCAATATTCCAGACGTTCAACGGGATTGCCTGCCAGATCGCGTCCGACGCGGCACTGAACCCGGCGCTCTTGAAAATCGTCGGCGCATAGACCAGCAGGATGCTCACGCCGGTCATTTGTTGGAGGATGGCCAGCATGACCGCCACCAGCAAGGCGATGCGCATCCCCGGTTGAAACAACTCGGCCAAACCACCGGTTTCCTCTGCGATCGACTGCTTGATCTCCCGTAGTGCCACCTCGCATTGCGTCGGTCCTTCGCTTTTGGCGAGCAGCAACCGCGCCTCGTTCTCGCGACCTCTGGCCGCAAGCCAGCGCGGACTCTCCGGCAGGATGGTCAGGCCCACCAGCCAGCAAACCGCCGGCAGCGCAGTCGAAGCAAACATCCAGCGCCAATTGCCACTGAAGGACAATGCATAGGAAACGACAATCGCGATGAACAATCCGGTGACAATGGCCAGTTGGTTGACGGAAACCAGACGACCGCGCAGTCGGGCCGGCGACATCTCGGCGATGTACATGGGTGAAACGACTGACGCCAGACCGACACCCACGCCGCCGACAATCCGGAACAAATTGAACTCAAACATGTTTTTCGGAAGCGCGGTGCCGATTGCCGAAGCTCCGAGCAACACCGCCGCGACGACGAGCGTCCGCTTGCGCCCAATCGCGTCACTGAGCGCGACCGCCACGAGCGGGCCTGCGACACACCCAATAGCGGCGCTGCTCACGGCAAACCCTTCTTGATACGGGTTGAGACCGAACTCCTTTTTCAAGAAGATGAGTGCGCCTGAGATGATGGAAATATCGTAGCCGAAGAGGAACCCGCCGAGCGCCGCGACGATGGCGACGCGAAAGGCATAACTGACGGCTCCCGTTTCCGAAACAACCGGAGATCCCGGTGTTGGATTCTGTTCTAGGACATTCATAACTTTGCTGGATTCTCAGTGCGCGGTGATTGACATGGCAGCCATTATCACTCGGGCGGCGGCGGAAGCAATCTTGGCCTGCCCGTAAAAAGTGCCGTCGCCTTTGCCGGGGGATCGACGCCTGTGACCATGTTGCCTCGCCACTGGAAAGTGAGTTGCAGATCAGGACGACCTTTCCACAACCCGTCCACTTGATGTGTGAATTCCAAGAGCGGGTAAGTAATCGTGAGTTCTTCGCCGGGTTTGGCCGGCAGGCGAACGTAGTCACCGAACCAATCCACCGGCACTCGCTTCGAGCCGACGAACGCCCGAACACCGGCACGTGGCGCCCAATGTGGTGGCCGCAGGAAATACGTTTCGGCCACCGCAGCCTTGACGCTGAGCCGACCTTCGTCCGGCATGGAGGAAACAACCCGGCCCCACGGTGAATCGCGATTGAAACTCATGTTGACGTAAATGCCGGCTGACCCGCGCGTTGTGGTCGGGCGTTTCTCTATCGTGCTTTGCCACGTCGTATAGATCGCACGCATGCCCTCGGGTGCACAACAACCGAACATTCGAAAGCCCGAGACACCGCCCAGCAATTCATTTTCAAAATCATTCAAACCGGAGCCGCCGATGATTCCGCCCTGAAACTTGCGAAGTTCCTGCAATCCCCTGGCAATTTTCTCGTCACCCGCCGCCACGTTTTTTGCGCGGTAGTATTTCTCGAACTCAGGTGTCACGATGAATTGCTGGGTGCTGATATGATTGCGCATAAAGCGCTCGACGCAATCGTAATATTCGATGTGGCCACCTTCGCCCAGCAACGCCGCGATGGACATCATATCCGAAACACAGCAAGTCTCGTTGCAGTTGTCCGGACCAGCCGGAAACCAGCCCGTGCCAGTACCGCGCGTCAACATCCAATCCCAGACGCGCTTGGTGAAATCGAGGTACGCTTGGTTCCCGGTGACCAAGCCAAGGTGCGCAATACCCCACACCGCGTGCATGGTGGCGTGACTATGCCCGCTGAATTTGCCGTCCGGCTGAAAACGGATTCCATTCGGCTGAAGATTCTGGATGATGCCTTCCGCGTAGGCTTTGGCAAATTCAAGTCCTTCTTGATCCGCCGTGGCCAACCAATACGTCACGAGCGGTTCCACCAGCGGGGCAGGCTGGGTGTTCCAGCCATTTGGAACCACTGAGCCATCGGCTCGCAACGCGCCCATACCGCACTTGAACCAGCAACGCCCTTGGTCGTCCCACGTTGCGATCTTCTTGAGCGCCAGCATCACTTTTCGCGCGAGCGTTTTCGCTTCGGGATCTTTGGTTCGCATGTAATCCTCGGCCAGGCTTTTCAAGATTTTGGTCGCACCCCAGATGTGGATCACGAAATCTTTCTTTTCGTACTTTGCGGTTGTGTTCCCCTCGTTGAAGCAGCCGGGATGACTCCAGACCCGGCCTTCGGGGTCGATGTATTCACGGATGCGTTTATGGAAGGCGGCTTCAACATCATGGCCACGCGTCGAACCGGTGATGTCTCGCATGTAGTACCACTCCCAATCCATTCGGGCGTCCGTGTCACAAGCCACGACTGGATCCTGGCCTTCAGGTACGGGCGGGCATTCGAGCGGCGCGCACTGAAAAACGGGTTCATAACCCAAATCCTTACGGGGAGTGCGGATAAGGTAGTTCAACGCCCAATCCGCCATTCTTTTCAAATCGAGATCACCGAAGCCAACCGGTGCGCCTGCGGCGATCACCTCGCGCGCGGGCACGGCGATCTTGACGTTCATAACTTTGCCGGTAAGGCCGAGGACTGGCGGTTTCGCCGTTGTCCCTTCACCCGCTCCGGCTGCGTGTCCGCGAAAGCTAATGCAAGAAAACACCAGTGCCGACGCGAACATTGCTTGGCGGAACAGCGTTGGCCGGACTCTGGCGAGAAATGAATTCTTCACGTTTTGCAAGGCGCTCAACTGGTAGCCTTGGAATTGCCAGCCATTTTCAATCTGCCCCTGCTGCATCGGCGAACGGTTCGGTCTCCGGTGATATTGCGAAAGCCGCATCATTGTGAACCACTGAATGAAGAAGCAAGTGAAGATGATTTTCTCCCTCTTTCAGCCTGAAACTTTGCTCTTTTGGCTACCCCCGGCGCAAAGCCAGAAAAAGAATGCGAAATCCAAGTCCAAGTTAATTTAGTTCAACTATGTCGTCGCCCCGGGAGCGTGACAAATGCGGAGTCACGTTTCAACTCGCGCATCGTTTCCCGGAGCAGCGCGCGGCGGAAGGCTCAACCGCGTGGGGATGAATTCACCCCCGACGGAAATCTTCCGGGCAGCTTGCACCACCCGTAGAATCGCATGAAGACAGGATTTCATTCACGGAAAATCAATCAGGCAATGCCGAACGCAACTTTACCCGGATGAAAGCGGGCCTGACTCGAAAGGGATGTTACCGTCGGTTTGCACTTCGCCTCGGGTAGCAATTAGTTTTTGCTCAATACGGTGGAGCGCGACGCGCGACTTTTCTGCGCAATCTTCAAGATGGTGGAGGCGGGGGGAGTTGAATTCAAACAAGCTGATTCGTGATGATGCTCGGTGAGCACGAAACAGGTATGAACATTGGCGATGATGCACGGTGCGATTTCTGACGACCCGCGACCAAGCCACGGATTCTTGCACGAAAGGGAAGGTAATTTTTCCCGTTTTTTCCCGTCGGCGCGGCGCGGGCGGGGGGGGGTGCGAGCGAGCGAGTGGGGCGAGTTGAGCTGATGGATTCATCGGCGGAAAATTTTTTGGCAAAAGGGGCTCACGGTTTTGCTACGCCGAACTTCTAGTTCATGTCGGTGAACAAGTCGCTGAATCGGAGTAGCCCAGCCGTTTCGCACTCACAGAAACCTGGATTCTCGACGGACGCCGCACTAGATCGCAGGTCTCCTTATTTCGATTCAGTGACCACGAAATCTGGCAAACCCGATTGATCGGAAGGGGGCGGAGCATTGCGGCTTTCTATGCCCCACCGCTCATCGCCGCGCGAGGCTCTCTCAAACCCGCAGGGCACTAGGCCAGATGTTGGCTCAAAAAGTTTCTGGAAAAAATGCTCATTTCAATTTCATATTAAGTCGTTCCAGAATTGCAGCTACAGGAACCCCAAAGGATAAGCCTTCAAAGCCCGCCGCGACGATCTTCCAGCTTACAATAGCCACGACCCTACCGTCAGAGGTCAGAAGTGGTCCCCCGCTGTTTCCAGGATTGAGGGCGGCATCCGTTTGAATGTAGTGCCGTCCGCGAACTTCTCTTAACCCACTGACAACCCCCTTGCTTACAGAAAA
>CAZYYS010000076.1:0-8183 GCA_964651015.1 uncultured Verrucomicrobiota bacterium | reverse complement strand
CCCCACGTGGTGCGCCAATGGCAAACAAGTCAGAACCTATACTAGGCGTTGAATCGCTAAGAATGGGGAGGCTTGAATGCCCTTGTCCCGGCAATTTTATCAGGGCGACGTCTTGTTCAGAATCAACACGGATGACGGATGCAACCAGTTCGAGTCCCGAGTACATTCGTACAGTCACTTCCTTCAAGGGTGATACGACGTGAGCTGCGGTTAATGCATAACCATCCTGACTGATGACGACTCCGCTGCCGACCGAACCGCCCGCCCTGATTAGGAGCACGGAATTGATCGCTGCGTCCATATCTCCTGGAAGATTCAGACCTTTTCGATTACTGGGCAACGCAACCTCTATTACTTGCTGCACTTCAGAGGTAGTGTTTTCAATCGCCTTCTTGTCCGACTTGACCATCTGGATGAACTGAGGCTCCTTGAGCAAGTTGTCCAATGCCGCGCGGAACGCATGTTTAATGCATTGAACTCCAATGCCACTGCTCTGACCTCGCCCAACGGTCGTAGTCTTGTAAATTACTTCGTCTCGCAGCGCGTTATTCAATTGCCATTCGATCGTGAGCGTGGACTCAGTGTAATCTCCGGCGAGCGGGGCATAAGTGTTGTATTGCAGGGCTTGAATTGTGGCACCGAGCTGCAATTCTGCTTTTGCAGAGTCATCCTTTCCAAACAACAAATTATCTCCACCAAGGACCGTGTAGTCCCGGCTTCGCATCTGGTCGCAGGCGATTACCTTAAACTCGTCGCTGCCGGTGATCATCCCACCAGTCCAGGTGTGCGGAAACTTTGAAACTTTGAGGAGGCCGTCGTGATGAGTTCCAATATTCGCCCCCGACGGGATACGGAAGAGGAGTCGAGTAAAGGTAATTGGCGACGAACCTTTGGGGCCAAAGTCGGCCGGAGCCGCTCGGGATGGCTGAGGTTTCGGAGCAGTTGCACATCCCGAAATTAGCAGAAGGATAACAAAAGTCAGCGAGGGACGTGCAAAATTAAGAGGCTTCCTCATAGCGTAGATATTGGCTTAATTGTGTCGTGGGTGCGATTTGACTTTCAGGATGGCCGTCATTCTGGTGTGGTCATGTGGCGAGCCTGCGCCGTGCCTTTTTCAGCGTCAAGCGATGATTCACACTCAATTCGCACTGGTGGGAATGACGGGCGCGTTTTTTTGTTTCAAAGGATTTCAGAAAATGCGCGGCGAAAAATGTTTCAAATCAATGCTGCAATGCAGCAACCGGAAGGGGAACAGAGGTCGAGCGGGTAAACACTGCGACGCAAATAGCCGCACTTAAAGGAGCGGGACGAGGATCGGGTAGCCATAGAAGAAAACACCGGCAACCCGTCGTCTGGCGAATACCCTCAGGAAAAGGATTGGCTGAGACCAAGGCCATACGAGCCGAATGGGTTCGGTCGCGGGAAAAGAATTTCTCAAAAGTGCGGCGGCGAATCCATAGAGGTACCTAGAGGCCCGGTGTCGGTTGATCAAGGAAAACTGGACGACTGTAAAAAATCTATTGACCCACCAGAACCCATTCAGCGGCGGAAATATTTTTGCAAAAGCGGGGAAAGAATTTGGGCGCGGTTTTGGGCGTTTCTCACGCTCCGCCGGCATTTCAGAAGCTAATCCCTCATTGGAGCCGGTGATAGTTTCCGCCGCCGCACCCTAAGAAATTGTGCCGCGATTCCGGCGGGGAGTCAATTGCGCAGCGGAGCGCGTCAGGGCCAAGTTTCACGGCTGGCAGAACTCGGCAAGCGGTTGTCACGGTTGTCGCGGTTGTCACGAGCGGGTAAAGGCATTTCTTCTTTCTTCCTCCTTCTCCAAAATGTGTTTTCCAGAATCGAGGCTGTGACAATCGTGACAATCGTGACAATCGAAGTGGGTGAGAGCGAGCGGTTGTCACACTCGCGTTTTCAAGCGACGACGGCGGACGCTAAATCCAGCATCGACTTTTGGCGAGCCAGCGAGCCAGCACCGTGTTCACGAAGTCCGCAGCGACTTCTGGGGTGAACCATTGTTTGGCAATGAGTCGCTGCCACGTTTCGGCAATGGCCGTGGAGTCCCGTATGTCGTCGGGGCCAAGTTCGTAGCGGGCGTGGCCGACGGTGATTGTAAGCCCGCCGTCGTGAATCTCGCGGCAGAAACGCGTCTGTGCCAGCCCATCGCTATCCCGAGTGATTCGTTTGAGGTTCATGTTATTCCTTTCGTGTTGGTTCATTCCGGCACAGGGTTTTGAACGCGCCGGAAAATTCTAGTGGTTTTGCCGCCGCCTGTGGGCGTCACGTCCTCGCCAATGAGCAATCCGCCTTGCTCCATGTTGTCCAGGAGCACGCGGGCGGCATTGGCGCTGCCAACAATGCGGGCGCGTTGTACATCGCGCGGTGTGATGAAGTCCTGAGCCTTGCGTTCGCGGTTGGTTTCCAACAATTCAAGGACCTGTTCTTCGAGCCTCGCGGCAGCCTGACGACGGCTGCCGGCCATGACGCTCAACTGTGCAGCGACGAACCATTGCACGACCGCAATCGCACTCTGCGCCGTCTCAGCGCCGAGTAGGTGGTTGTGGGCGTCCAATCCATACAGCGTGGCGTGGAACGTCAATGCAACGCGCCAAGCCTGTTCTCCGTAACGACTGGCGAACTGGCCAACGTCCGAAAGCTCGCCCTCGCGCCGGTCCACGACCGCGTTGAAGAAATCGTAAAGCAGGCGTTTCGCCTCCGGTGTCGGTTTAACGCGATGTGGCTTCTCGGCTGCGTGATAGGTGGCAAGCAAGTCCGCAATGAGCTTGGCCCATTGCGCTTGAATGGCATCGCCGATGGACTGGGCCTCGCCTTCGACGATCTTCTTTGGCGCGGCTTGGGTATGGCAGCAGAGGAAGCGTGGGAGAAAGCCGGATTGTGCCAGCGTTTCGGTTTCAAACAGCCGGGCCATTGCGTCAGGCTGAACCAGCCAAAGAACGGAGAGGCACGGCTTTTGGAGTGTGAGCGGATCACGGCCAAGCCTATCGACCCGCAAAAAATCTCCGGAGAAGCCACTGAGGTAAATCGCTTCATCGGTGCTCTTGGTTGCGTTATAGCGCCCGCAAACAATGTCCACGATCTGCCGGGCTTCCGGACTCGCGCTGAAAAGGGTTTCCCGATTCATCGCCAGCAGCACGGCGAGCTTTTCACTGGTTACGTCGCCACAGGTGATGCAGGGCGGTGCGTTCTTCTGCTTAAGTTGCGCGAGACGAGCATTCTTGTATTCGAGTTCGCCTAGCATTCGTTGGCGGTCGGTGTCGTCGGTGGACTTGGCAGCTTTCTTTTCCAGGCTGGCGATTTCCCGATTGAGCACAGCGATTTCACTGGCAAGTTGCGGCGCGGTCTTTTCGCGGAAGGCTTCGTGAAGCTGGTGCTGGTGCTCGACGATCGGATCCGCGATGCGGCGAAAGACCTGGCTCTTGCCGCTACCGCTTTCGGCGCTGGCGAGCAAAAAGAGGTTGGCCCGCGTAACCCGGTCGGTTGCCGACACGATTTCCAGTCCCGCGCCAATCGCGGCACTCGCGATGCCGAGCACGCAGACAGCGGGCAATGCAGTCGGCACACGTTCACAACGGGCGACCGCGGCCACAAGGCCCGCGAGTGCCGGCGGAAGTGATTCTATGGGGAAAGGTTGCGGCGTGTCGTTGGCGTCTGATTCATCCTCCGGTGGCAACGCGATGGCCGATTTTGAAACATTTCGTGGCGGCGTGGCGTGAAGGTCGAGCGGCGGGTTGAAGGACTGCGCGGCGGCGAGAGCGGCTTGAAATTCTTCCGCTGTAAGTCCGGCTCGTAGGGCGTCGTTCAAATCTTTGAAGTCCCCGGGTGTCGTGACGAGTTGAACGATTTTGCAACCACTGTGCGCGGCGGCTTCGCGTGTCCATTTCTGCGCGGGTGTCTCAGGTCGGTCGGCGCGCGGCGGATCGTTTTGCGGGAACAAGACGAGCGTGGTATTGGGGGAACACAAACCGGCGAGCCGTTTGCCATTCTCTGCGCCGCGCGTGGCGATGGCAGCAACGCCTGGCAGACCATCCGGTGAGTTGTGCCAGCCCGTCAGATCGAGCGCGGCGAGCATATCGAACTGCGACTCGAAAGCCCACACCGTTGAGGCGTTGCGGGCATCGCCAATGACCAGCGGCAGACCAGGACCTTTGGGAGTGTAGAACCAGAACACGTTTTCGCTGCCGTCCGGTAGGCGCTTCACGGCGCGGACGTGAGCACGCACGACTGCGCCGTTGTCGTGAACGGGGAATGCAAGTCGATTGCGAAAGAGTCCGATGAGTTGGCGAGTGTAGAGCCACGCGACAAATTCAGGTGACATTGAACGCCACTTGGCAAAGCGGGCGATTTGTTCGGGTGTGAAATCAAGGACACACTGCGGCCAGTCCAAAGGCTTTTCTGGCCGCGTCGATTGTTGACATGGCGCACTGACACCAGCCATGCGAATGAATTCACGGCACGCGTCCGCGTTGCTCATGCCGCGATGCTTGGCGAGGTAATCGGGTTCGTCCCCTCGCCCGCAACCCGCGTGACATTTCCAGGCCCAGCTACCGTCGGCTTGCTGATACACACTGAAACTCGCGCTGGCGTCATCATGCCAGGGGCATCGCCCGGATTTCTTCGCGTGTTCTCCGTGGCCGAGTAGCGACATAAACGCGGGCAGTGGCAGACGTTGTTTGGCTTCGGCGAGCAGATCAGTCTTGTTCATTGGCTTCGAGGTTTTGCAGCTTGGTTTGAAGTCTGGCGTGGACGCTTTCGAGTTGCCACGTCGCGCTACTGCTGAGAACCAAAGGAATTCTCACGGCAGCGATGGCGACGCGAAGCGCGAAGATTTGAGCACGCCGTTTCATGTCAACGGCCCTCCTGCCCGTTTGAGTGGCGCGGCGCTGATGGTTTTGCCATCCATCCGTTCAAGAAAAGCGACGAACTCGGACTCTCGAATGAAGGTCTTTGCGCCGACGCCGACGGCGGCCAAGCCGGCGCGGCGATAGCGCCAAAGTGTAACGCGGCTGAGGTTGTATTTCCGCTGGAAGTAGGAAACGGGGAGCGGTGTGTCCCGGTGATCGAAGGTAGTGGACATAACAGGACTCCTTTCAGGCGCGGCGGATTTGTTGCGAGTTCAACCAGTCGTCCACTGCGCGGCGAGGGAAGCGCCGGAGTTTCCCGGTCAACGCCAAGTAGGGCAGGCCGCGAGCCATTAAATTGCAAATGGTCCTTTCGCTGACGCCGAGGCGTTGGGCGAGTTCCTGTTTCGTTTCGTAGTCCGGCAAATTGGTCTGGCCCGTACCGGTGTCGGGCGCTGCGTGTTGTTCGCTCATAGTTCATCGTTATTATCTCGCTGACCTGGCTACGGCTGCGCGACGGAGGCGAGAAAGTGCTTCACCGGCATCCGCCGGTTCTCCGCCGCGTTCAGCGTGTTGCTGGTTCGCGACGAGGGTGAATTAACCTCAACGAAACGGAATGAACTACGTGCGGAAGAAATTAATCGTTCCGACCTTTGCGGTGGTATTGTTTCCCACGCGCCCGGTGCGTGGGCTTGGCGAGGAGTTTGGCGACGCTGAATTGTGGGTAAACCATAGCAACGAGCGAATCCATGTATTTACACCGACGGTAGAAGTACGTGTCCTTGTGGCTGCCAACAGTTTGCTTCGATCCATGAACAAGCCAGTCCTTCCATTCGGTAGTCAGGCCAAGGAGTTCGCTTTCGTCGAGCAGTTCATCTCTGAGCAAATTACCGTAAAGGTCACTTCCCATTTTTAATTTGTCGGCCAGCCATTTGCCCAGCGCGTCGGCACTACCTTTGGTAAGGATCGTCTTGGGGATAGCAAAGACTCGGTAATCCCTGGCGAGCTCGTCGAAGCGGATTTCTTGATACAAGTCCTCTTGGGTCAGTTGTCCGGAAGCCCGGAAGCTCATCAATTTCCAATCTTGAAAGAACGATGTTTCGCGTGGTGCAGGTGAATCGCTGCGATTCTTGGTTAAGGGGTTTGTCGGGCGACAATCGAATTGTCTGCGCCAGATAAATTGGAACTCACGTCGAAATCCCGCCGGGGTGGACGGCCATGTGTGATCCACAGTAAATGGCCAAGAGTATCGTCGCCATTCCAAGATGGGATTAACCCAACTGCGAAGTCGTTTGAATCGACTTTTTGTCCAGTGGACTTCTGGTCCGCGCACCATTGAATGACCGCTCGTGCCTTGCTTGTTCGGATTCCTCCAAACCCATTTAGGATCATTTACGTTTGGCGTGTTCCCAACACCAACCCGCGAATGACGAACAGAGAACGCCGGACGCTTCTTCCATTTATTCCCGAGCGGCCAAGTCGCGACGCTGCAATGAAAAAGGGGTTCGGGCACGAGCCATTGAAGTGCAACGCCCGCGAAAGGATGGCTCTCACCGACGCGCCCTACAAGTCGCCAAGACCTTTCCCATGCCGCCCCATGATACTTGCCGGTCTTTTTGTGATCGGCGTGCTCTTTGGCGTCGAGTTTTTCCAACCGTTGAGCGTCGGCGCGGAAATCTTTGTTGCGGCGCAGGAGTTCCCAAATCTTGGCGGGGATTTGCTCGTCTTCTTCGAGTGAACAGGGGTTGAACGGATTTTGCCGGATGGCAGTCATGAATTACCTCATTGCTGCCGCAGCGACGACGTCGCTTTGAGCATCCTTGGGCATGTCTTGTTGCTCACCACCAAATGCAGGCATCGGCACCAGACCGGGTTTTTGAGCCGGGATAATGGCAAACCACTCCCTAGCGGCCGTTTCGGTGACAAGCTGGCGGTAGTGTTTGAAAATCATGCTGGCGGAGTTGCCGGCTTCGAGGGCGACCTGACCTACGTCTTTCACAACCGCCAGCCGGTAGCTGATAAAGGAATGGCGGAGGGCGTTGCGTTTCCATTCCACACCGGCCTGCGGGCCGATACGTTCAAAGAGTTGTTTGTCGAGGCGTTCGCAGGGCACCACGGCGCCAGATTGTTGCGCGTAGGGCAGGAGCCATGTCGCGAGGTTGTCCACGATGGGCACGATGCGGCGGCTGGCAGTCTTGGCTTTGCTGGCCTTGAGTTCGATGAATTTCTCCGGACCGAATAGATGGACTTCCGACCAGTCGAGCCGTTTAATTTCCGCGCTACGCACTCCGGCAAACGCGGCGATGGCCAGGGCGGGAATCAGTTCGGTGCGGGTGCGCTCCTTCCCACGCTCAATAACAGTCGCGGCACAGGCCGCAAAGAGTTGCCTGAGTTCGATTGGAGTGAAGATTTCAATCTCACCAGCACCATCGGCGGCTTTTCCCACAGCGTCCATTTCGGAGTGGTCTTTTGGCAGATAGCCGCGCCGGATGGCGAACCTGAACAGACCGGCGATGAGCCTACGTTGGTTGTTTTGACTGCGACCCGCACCGCCCCGGTTGCGAATATATTCCTCAATTTCCTTGCCCGTGATCGTCGCGATTGGGACGTGGAAAGCGGCGGCGAAGCGGCCAACCCGGGAGCGGAGTTCTTTGACATAAGCCTCACTGACGTCGGCGCTGGCCTTGGAGTCGATCATTTCGTCCAAAACTTCGAGGACGGTCTTGCGCGGCAGGCCCGACGGATGACGCTTGAGGAATTGCGTGACGCAATCGCCAAGCGATACATCCTCCGGCAATCGTCTCGCAGCAGCGACGTAATCGGCTACCACGAGGCCGAGGCGAGCGGTGGGCCGCCAAGCGTGGAGCGTTTGCCGGGCGTCTAGGTATTCGTGACGATCGGCACCGATGAGCTTGAGCGCCTCGCCATCGTGGTTCGCGAGTCGGTTAAGAACAAACCGGGCTTGTTTTTCTGCGGCGGCGTAGCTGGAGAACTTCTCGCGGACAAACTTGGGGAGTTTATTGATGACCTGGCCCGTGGTTGGGTCAACCACTTCGCGGAAACCGTGGTAGTAGGCGAGGACGTATTCCTCAAATTGATCACCGGTCTTGTCGGTCCACTTGCCAGTTGTTGGATTGAGCCGGCGGGAATGATTTCGCTGCCAATAAATCGTAACTTCGGCACTACCTTCCGAGAGTTTTTTCGGGAATCCAGCGGGACGCTTCAGCTTCGTTTTCATGCGTCATCTTTCCCGCTAACTTCCCGTTAAGTCAAGTCAAATCACAAAACACCAATAAAAAGTGGTGGAGGCGGGGGGAGTTG
>CAZYYS010000075.1:0-18677 GCA_964651015.1 uncultured Verrucomicrobiota bacterium | reverse complement strand
GCAAATCACAAATTGTTTGGCCACCGCGCCCATCCTCAATGCCGGTGAATCTTCCGTTATGTCATCGTTTTCGCCGCCGGACGACGCATGTGTAGTTGAAACAACTTAATCGTTATGAAAGAGCCAAATGCAATTCAGCCAGTCGTTTGTTCTGTGAGAACCGCGAGCCTTCGCTTCACCTTCTATTGGGCGGTTGTCAACGTGACGCTCACGTCCGTCTCAGCGCCTCCCAACATCGAATTCCAACCGAAAGATCAGACGGTCATTCTTTACCAGCAGGCGGCCTTTGGCGTGATAGCCAGCGGCACAGCGCCGCTCTCTTACCAGTGGCGCCTGGACGGCGCGACCATCCACGGCGCGACCAATGATCAGATTGTCTTCGCCCATTCGCAGTTCGTGGATGCGGCCCAGTATTCGGTTGTTGTCTCCAACGCCGATGGGAGTGTCATCAGCACGAACGCCGTGCTCAAAGTTAATTCTCCGAAAGGTGGTGACCTCGACTCCTCCTTTGCCGTGGAATCGCCCCCGCCCGTGGTCGGGAAATTGGTTCTCCAACCCAATGGGAAATTCCTCGCCAGTCTGTATGATTCGCGCCGCAGTTGGCTCGCTCGAATAAATGCCGATGGCACAACGGATCACACATTTCAAAGTCAATTGACTGGTTCGCCGGGCATGTTCGCGATCCAGGCGCTGGCTGTGCAAAGCGACGGAAAAATCCTGGCCTATACTTGGCGTCAAAACGCCAGTAATTATTTCGCCCGTTTGAATGTGGACGGCTCGTTCGATGGAAGCTTTCTTCAGCCAGAGTTCGGCGGAACAAGTTTCGGCTTATCCGTGATTGCCTGCGCACTGCAAAGTGACGGCAAGCTTCTCATTGGCGGCACATTCAGCACCGTCAATGGTGTCTATCGGAATGGAATTGCGCGGCTAAATGCAGACGGCACTCTGGACAATAGTTTCCAAACCAGACTTTCAGATATCTTTGGGAATCCGGCATCTGTTCAAACGCTCATCGTCCAAAGCGACGGCAAAGTAATTTTTTCCGGCTCGTTCACTAACGTTGATTTCACGCGCCGTGACGGCATTGCGCGGCTCAACCCAGATGGCACGTTGGACATGGGCTTTCGACCTCAACTTTCGGTGTCGCCTCTTCCAAGTCCACCACACATACCGTATGTTCCGTGGACGACCCTGCAGGACGACGGGAAGGTTCTCATCTCGGGTTATTTCAAACGCGTTGATGGCGTGGCGCGCACCAACTTTGCACGCTTGAACCCCGATGGCACGCTGGATACAGACTTTCAACCCGCGTTCCCGCGAGGCAACGGATTCGTTTGGCCCGTCGTGTCTCAGGCCGATGGCAAGGTGCTGATATTTGACCAGTCGGCCGCCGGAGAGGAATACGTCACGCGGTTTAGACGGCTCAATCCTGACGGCACGGTTGATCTCACGTTTACGAACACGATTTCGTGGGAACATAGATTCGAAAACGACCAAGCCTCCGTGGATTCGGTGGCGTTACGGCCCGATGGCAAGGTGCTCGTTACGGGTCATTTCACTCATGTGAATGGAGTTGGCCAAGGCAGGATCGCACAGTTGAATCCCGACGGCAGCTTGGACACAGAATTTCAGCCTGAGTATTTCCGAGTTCGGCAGTCTGGACCCTTTTTGGGAAGGGTTGGTTCATTCGCTTTGCAAAGTGACGGCAAAGTGCTTGTCGGTGGTCGGCTTCTTCAAGTTGACCTTGGAACTCGCGAGCCGCTCGAAGAAACGACCGGGATCATGCGCCTTGGCAGCGAAGGTTCAATTGATTCAAATTTCTTCAACGGTTTTTCGGTGAATCTTGGTCTTGGGTACGGTGATGGAAGTATACATTCAGTCTTGTGGAATGACGGCAAAACCATCGTCGGCGGCGGGTTTACTTCCATCGGCGGTGTTGGCCGCACAAACATCGCCAGTCTCGATGAAGATGGTATCATCAACGACCACTTTCTTATGGCGCAGCCCGTCGCGTTCGAAACCATCGTGCCGGAGGATGGCGGAACACTTATTGGTGTCAACCCAGTGTGGTCTCCCGACGGATCGGTCCGCGAAATCGTGCGGCTCCATCCAGATGGAACGATGCATACCCTCTTTCCGCTTCAAGCTCATCCTAGTTTCCGAGGTTTGGATAGTTCATGCATTCTGGCGTTGGTCCCGCTGACTGACGGCAAACTGCTGGTGGGTGGCAGGTTTGCCACCATAAACGGCGTCGCTCGGTTGCATATTGCGCGACTCAACCCTGACGGCACCGTGGACAGCGAATTTCAATCCGTGTCGTTCGACGAAGTTTTGCCCCCTGACGTCATACCAGGACACAGATCGGCCGTTAACTCCATTGGCGTCCAAGCGGACGGCAAAGTGGTGATTGGAGGCCAATTCAGGACTGTCAACCGAACACCCCACAGCGGAATTGTGCGCCTGAATGTCGATGGCACGTTGGATCTATCTTTTGCGAACGGGCTTTCGGGCGTGGCTCACACCAACCATCCCGTCGTAAGTTCCGTGGTGATCCAACCCGACAGGAAGATTTTGATCGGGGGAGCTTTCTCCACCGTGAATGGCGTCCCCCGGATCGGCATCGCGAGGCTGGAGTCGGACGGTAGTTTGGATATTACGTTTACGAACATCCTCTCCGGAATTGAGGCAATAGAAAATCCAGCGGTTTCCCAAATCGCATTGGATGCCCACGGAAAGGTGTTTATCACGGGAAACTTCGCTGCCGTCAATGGCTCGCCGGCCTGGGGTATTGCCCGGCTTTGGGGCAGCGCTGACGTTCCGCCCGCAATCACTGGCATCAACCATAGCGGTGGTGTGACCCTGACTTGGGACGCGCTGCCCAACCGAATTTATCGCGTGCAGTACAAGGACGGTGTTTCCGCATTGAGCTGGACGGATTTGGCGGGAGACATCTCTGGTTCCTCTGCCGGCGTTGCAAGCAAAACCGACACGACCGCCGGCAGCGCCAGCCAGAGGTTTTATCGCGTGGTCCTGTTGCCATGATGGTTTGGCGGTGCTGATGGCTGCATCCCCCACCGACTTCCGCGGCGGCACTTTGCTCATAGCATGATCGTTTTCGTGACCAAACGGCGCATGAAGTGGTGAAGGACATCTATGAAGAAACATTTCAGACAACAGATATGCGCATTCGTGGCTGCGATCGTTACGCCCTCAGCGCTTCATGCCGCCAGCGTTATCGAATTCAAATTCGCGGCCTACGAAGGTAACGAACTGGGTGATTCCATCCAGATCATACTGACATGCACGCCGCCACCTACCAATTACACTCGCGTGACGCTGCGGGCCACCGGAGGCTCAGCGCAGGAAGGAGCTGATTACTCGATGTTTGGTGTCGAGGCACCCAGTGTCGAGGCACCCAGTGCTGTTACCTTCTACGGTGACAATGGCGAATTAGAGGAAAGCCCGCTCTTTCTCGAACCAGCGGATGACGGACTGCCGGAACCCGATGAGACCGTGCAACTCAGCATCGGGCAGATCGCTGAGTGGGGTCATGGAATCTGGGTTCCCTCCAGTGCCGTCGTTGGTTCGCGAAGCAATGCCACGGTGATCATCCACAATGGCCAACCCAGCGTATCATTCGCGAAATGGCCATCATTTCGGGGTTCCACTGAACTTAGTCCGGTGTCTGAAGCAGGTGGCGACAAGATGGTCAGGATCTACCGGTATGGAGACACGAACGACACGGTTACGGTCGAATACCGCACTGCTGATGATACTGCCCGCGCGGGCGTCGATTATGTAGCCCAGTCCGGCAATTTGACCTTCGCCGCCGGGCAGCGGTCAGCCTCTCTCAGCATTCCAATCCTCGACAACGGTCGAGTTGATGGCGATCGCGAACTCAGAATCGCGCTAACCAATGCTTCGCCCGGCGCGGCGATTCTTGCCGGTGAAGGCCGTGTGGCGATTGCGGACAACGAAATTCCTGTCGCTTGGGATCGGACTTTTCAACCTGATCCTTCTCTTCAAATCGGCGGACCGTTTGCAATTCAACCCGACGGAAAAATCATCGCGACCGGGAGATCAGGCGACACGAATGTGCCGCCGAACGTGGCGGCCTTCCAACTCTATCGGCTGCACCCCAACGGCGGGGTCGATGCGAGCTTTCGCAGTCCCACGCTTTACGGTGGCATTGGAGAGATCATTCTGGACTCCCAAGGGCGGATTTATGTCACACCCTCACAAAACCCGCAGGACAATGGTCTTTGGACTGGGATCATCCGTCTGAATCCAGAGGGGGCTTTGGACACCGGCTTCGTCACTGATTATTTCACCTTGTATGGTCCTGGTAGCCTGGCATTTCAATCGGACGGTCGATTATTGATTACAGATAGCGGTCGGATCCACCGGTTGAATCGTGAGGGCTCTTCAGACGCGACCTTTACAAACCTGCCGCCTCTCTCGTTCCAACAACCCATCGCCGTGACCACCGGAGACAGGATCCTGATCGCCTCGCAAACGACTCACAGCACGAATGCACCGTTGCTGTTTCGCCTCGAGCCGAATGGCCAGCTCGATATTTCATTTCACACGCCGCTGTTCGACAGCCAAGGAGACGGACGGCCCTACATCTCGAGTCTAAAGGTTCAGCCGGATGGAAGAATCCTTATCGCGGGGAGGTTCAGTTTCATTGACGGCCAGCTGCGCGCCAACGTCGCCCGCCTCAATGCCGATGGAACAGTGGACGCGACCTTCACGCCGTCTCCTGGCACCGACGCGAAAGTTGACCGGATCGCCTGTGACGCGCTCGGACGAGTGATCATCAACTGCGCCGGGTTGTTCACCCGGGTCAACGGTTGGCCACGAAAGACGCTCGCGCGATTCCTTCCGGACGGCCGACTGGACCTGTCATTCGTCGGTCCTGACTTCGGCGAGACGGGCCTTCTTGCTCGCAACGGTCGGGTCTCGAAATCGATAGTCTTGCTGTCCTGCCGGATGGCAGTCCCCTGATCGCAGGGCGGTCCTACCGGGTGTCCAAAGGATCATGGAGTATATATAGAAGTTACCTGCGGCCCGTCCTGGCCCGGCTGTATGGCGATTCCCCGACGAACAGCTTGGAATTCGCGACCACGAAATCGGTCTTCAACTACAACTACGAAACAGATATGTTCGTGTTCGGGACCTTTACAAGGCCGCTCGACACCTCACGAACCAATCATTACGTCGCGAGCGAAAGCGCCGGGGAGGCAACAATCGTCATCCGGCGGATTGGCGACGTGTCCGGTTCCGCCACGGTTCAATATTCCATGGCTGACGAAACGGCGGCCGACGGACAGGATTATCATCAGGAGACCGGGCTTGTCACGTTTCAGCCATTGGAATCGTCCAAAACAATTCCGATTCATCTGCTCGACGACGCAATCCCTGAGCCGTCCGAAACGATCCTGCTGTCTCTGAGCCAGGCCAGCAACGTGGCGATGATTGGTCTTCCCAGTGCCCGCTTGCGGATTGCAGACGATGATTCCCGGGCGCAGTTGCCGGGTTTCGTAGCCGGTCAGTTCGAGTTCGAGATCACCGGGCCAACCAATGCAACGATTGTGGTTGAAGCCTGCACAAATCTCGTCGCTCCTTTTTGGCTGCCGGTTTCCACCAACACACTGAACGCCGCCGGCCTGTTTTCTTTTAGAGATCCGGAGTCGAGCCAGCATCCTGCTCGTTTCTACCGCTTCCGCTCGCCTTGAGATGCACGAGCAATGGGGGCGAACGAGTTGGCCACGGGTCGAGGCTGACAGAATCTTCCGGTGCGTGATCGCTTTCGCTGCCAAACGACGCATGTGTCATTGGAAAAGAAATCTGATATGAAGAGGCAAATTGCAAACCAGCGAGCTTGGATTTCGGTTGGAATACTTATGATGCGTCGCACACGCTCGGCCTTTACGCTTATTGAGCTCCTGGTGGTCATTGCCATCGTTGCCATTCTCGCCGGGATGCTCCTGCCGACGCTGGGGCGTGCCAAGGAAGGTGGTCGTCGGTCTCATTGTATCAGCAACCTTCGCCAGGTCGGCCTCGGCATCCAGATGTATCGCGATGATAACCGCGATAGTCCGCCGCTTTATCTGGCAAATCCGAGGCAGTACACGTTCGGTTATCCGGGCGGCAACACGGAGTATTTGGAGCAAAAGAGTTATCTGGGGAGCACCAATTCGCTCGTCTGTTTGTCTGATCGCACCAAGGGCAATAACCCGTTTAATCTCAGTTGGGAATATTTCGGCGGGCAGGAGGGCGGCAAGGCGACCAATTCGTTCACCACGAGCTACGCGTACCACATGGGGCCGTGGCAGCAGCTTACGGACGACGGCAAGCGGTTTCTCGCTGACGGAATCAGCAAATGGAAATCACGGTATATCGTGGCGGCTTGTCCCTGGCATCGGCATTTGTTCAGTGGCTGGACCGGCACCGGGGTTAATTTCGGCAAAACGACCAACGTCAAGGACCTCGCGTTGCGGTACGACGGCAGTGTGGACAGTTTCAGGTGGCCTTCCCAAAACTGGGATCCCGAACCTTACATCAAGTTCCGCTAACTTGCCTTGAAACCCCGCGCCAGGGGCAAACTGTTCCGCGCGCTTGAATAGAGATTGTTGATCCGAATGAAGCAGGTCTTGATTTTTACGAATCCTCAATCAGCCAGGCAAACTCACCTTTCGCCACCCTCCAATCCAAACCGAAGAATCCCGCGGCGCGAACTCCAGTTTGAGTTCGAGATCACCGGGCCAACCAATGTGACCATTGTGGTTGAAGCCTGCACAAATCTCGTCGCTCCGCTGTGGTTGCCGGTCTCCACCAATACGCTGAACGCCGCCGGTCTGTCTTCTTTCCGCGACTTGGAATCGAGCCAGCATCCTGCCCGTTTCTACCGTTTCCGCGACTTGAGGGTTCGGTTGGCGAGGTCAGGAGTTCTTTTTCGCACGTGATCGCTTTTGCCACCAAACGGCGCATGTGATGGATGAAGGCCCATCACAGTTTGGGACTTCCAGAAGCGCCAAGCGCCACGCTTGTGAAACCAAGAACCGAGGTCTGAGCGGCGCGCGGACCAACTAACTAACGAGAATTAAGTCATGAATCAAACAACTCTAGCCTATTGCATCAAACGTTGGTTTACCCGGTGGATTGCCCTAGGCATTGCCCTCGTTACCGCCTCCAATGCCGCCGTCCTTCCGCCCGATCAGTCCTACGCGGGCAAAACGTATCCTGAATGGATGGCGGCCTCGTGGATCTATGCGTGGGCGATTCCTTGGGACGGTCACCACCCGGTGCAGGATGGGACAGGGGCCGATACGCTCCGCGATCAGAGCGGGCCTGTCTGGCACTTGTTCGCTGTTGGATTTCCAAATCCCGCCACGAAGCAAATCCGCGTTCCCCAAGACCAGGCGCTCTTCGTCACCTTTGACGGCGTGGCGTGTTCCACAGTTGAGCCATATCCATACGACGATCCCACTGAGGCTACACTTCGAACGAGGTTCCGACTGTCTCCTCCCTTTTGCGAGATTGATGGCATGCCAGTGCCGGATTTGAATGAGTTCGAATTCGTTTCACCCATGTTCGATTTCTACTATCCATCCAATAACATTGGTGGCGTGCCTGGTAGCGGATGGGCTCAGGGAATGGGCCGTGGCACCAGCATCCTGGTGCATTCGCTTACACCCGGATTGCACACAATCCACTTCCGCGGTGGGGCGGGGTACGATAATAACAACTCCAGTTGGGAGGTGACTTACCAGATTACGGTTTATACCCGGCCGAGCGTCACGATTCGACCCGTTTCCGGGACCAACCAGTTCGAGGTGTCCTGGCCAGTAACCGACGGCTTCGTTCTGCAGGAAACAGACAGTCTCAGTCCAAATGCGACTTGGAGAACTGCGTCAGTCATCGCGACTAACCTGACCAGTAGTATCCAATCCGTCACCGTGACCAACGCATCCACCAACCGCTTCTATCGCTTGAAAGGAAACTGAACAGCTTGACGGTGGCAGTTGCCGCGGCCAACTCGATTTTCAAGTTCGACATCTTTCGCTCACGGGAATAGGCTGCGGCGCGTGAGCGATGTCACTCGCATCCTCGAGCGTGTCCAGCACGGCGATCCCCGGGCCGCCGAGGAATTGCTCCCCCTTGTTTATGACGAGTTGCGCAAACTTGCCGCGCAAAAGATGGCCCGAGAAGCGCCGGGGCAAACTCTGCAACCCACCGCGCTTGTGCATGAGGCCTGGCTTCGCCTCGGCGGTGACGATCAACCTGCGTGGGAAAACCGCGCCCATTTTCTGGCCGCCGCAGCGGAGGCGATGCGCCGCATCCTGGTCGAGCGCGCCCGGCGCAAGCTCAGACTCAAGCGCGGCGGCGGCGGCGAACGGGTGGAACTTCATGAGTCAACCATCGCAGCGCCCGCTGAGGACGAAAAGATTCTCCAGGTCCACGACGCGCTGGAGGTGCTGTCGGTCGAGGACCCGGAAAAGGCCCGGATCGTCAAGCTGCGGTACTTCGTCGGATTGAGTCACGAGGAGATCGCCGCGCTGCTCGGCGTGAATGAGAAAACTGTCCGCCGCCACTGGGAAGTGGCCAAGGTGCGATTGTTTCAAAGCATCAAGACGGCAAAATGATTTGCCAAATCGAATTACGATTGTCCGTTTTTCCCTGCCGTTGGCGCATGTATGCTGAATGGACTCCCAAGATGACATCTTTCTGAATGCGCGAGAGATCGCCAACCCGACCGAACGCGCCACTTATCTGGCGCAGGCTTGTGGCGCTGACACCGACCTGCGCAATCGTGTTGAGGCCATGTTGAGCGATGCCGACGGGGCCAAGGATTTTTTTGGAGCGGAAGACAATTTGCCCGGCAGGGTTGCCGCGCCGTTGACCGAGGCCCCCGGCACAGTCATTGGCCGTTACAAACTGCTCCAGAAAATCGGCGAAGGCGGCATGGGCGTGGTCTATATGGCCGAGCAACGCGAGCCGGTCCTCCGCAAGGTCGCCCTCAAAATCATCAAGCTGGGCATGGACACGCGGCAGGTCCTTGGACGGTTCGAGGCCGAGCGGCAGGCACTGGCCTTGATGGACCATCCCAACATTGCCAAAATCCTCGATGGTGGTGCTACCGACACGGGTCGTCCCTACTTCGTGATGGACCTTGTCCAGGGATTGCCGATCACCCGGTTCTGCGACGAAGCCAACCTCTCGACGCGCGAACGGCTCGATCTGTTCCTGGATGTCTGCTCGGCAATCCAGCACGCGCACCAGAAAGGAATCATCCACCGGGATATCAAGCCCGCCAACATCCTGGTGACGTTGCACGGCGACAAACCGGTACCCAAGGTAATTGATTTCGGGATTGCGAAGGCCACTCAAGGGCGGTTGACGGACAAGACGCTGTTCACCCAGTTCCAACATTTCATCGGCACGCCAGCCTACATGAGTCCGGAACAGGCCAGCCTGAGCGGTCTGGACGTTGATACTCGCAGCGACATCTACGGCCTGGGTGTGCTGTTGTATGAACTGCTGACCGGCCGGACGCCGTTCGATGAAAAGGAACTGATGAAGGCCGGCTTCGACGAAATGCGCCGCATCATCCGCGAGACCGAACCGCCCAAGCCGAGCACGCGGCTGACACGGGAGCGGTTGGCGACGCGTTCAGCCACATCGGCCAAATCCGAAATCCGAAATCCGAAATCCGAAATCGACAAGGACCTGGACTGGATCGTGATGAAGGCGCTGGAGAAAGACCGCGCGCGGCGCTACGAGACGGCTAACGGACTGGCGGCGGACCTCAAACGGCATCTGAACAACGAACCGGTGATCGCGCGTCCGCCGAGCCAGGTTTACCGGCTTCAGAAATTCGCGCGCCGGAACAAGCTGATGTTTGCTGCGGGAATTGCGGTGAGTGCGGCGCTGGTTGTCGGCTTGGGCCTGGCCGCGGTGGGACTGCGACGCGCGACGCAGGAACGCAACAACGCGGTGGCGGCCCGGGCGGGCGAGGAAACCCAACGCCGCCAGGCACAGCAGGCTCAGGCGAAAGAAGTTCAACTGCGCCGTCAGGCTGAGATCCAGGAACTGGCGGCCCGCAGAAGAGCGTACGGGTCGGACATGAATCTCGTGCAACAAGCACTCGCTCTGAACAAACTCGGGCGCGCCCAGGAACTCCTGAATCGCCAGCGGCCGCAACCCGGCCAGTTAGACTTGCGCGGCTGGGAGTGGCGTTACTTGTGGCAACACTGTCAAAGCGATGCGTTGGGCGCGTTGGATGAAAATCGAACGGCCATCGGGTCCCTGGCGGTTTCCTCCGATGGCAAGTGGCTCGCGATCGGCGAGAATGGCAGTGGGATGTTGTCGGTCTGGGACCTGCAAGCCCACCGGCAGGTGGTGCGTTTCAAAGCTGGGCTTGGCGATGTCCGACTTGCGTTCGCCCACCGGACGCCCTTGCTGGCGTACTGGTGCGGTAGTTACCTGCCGACGACCGCCGCGCCTGCGCAGATCTGGCTTTGGGATGGAAGCGCTCGCCGGATGATTACGAATTGTTCGGTGGTTGGCACCTGCCAGGGGCTTCGATTTTCGGAGGACGATGAACGGCTGGTCACCTGCACGTCGGCGCCTGGAAACGAGCTGGCGGTCTGGCGGATTTCCACCGGCGAAAAACTGTCGGCCATGCCGTCCGGTCATCCCGGGACACGCGAAGTCACAAGTTTCGCCGCCTCCCAGGACTTGAGGATGGCGGCTCTCGAAGCCGACGACGGCTGGATCAGAGTCGTTGATTTGTCCACCGCCAAAGAACTTTGGACTGCCAAGGCGGGCGACGAACGGATCACCGCTCTTGCGCTTTCCCAAGATGGCCGCCGGCTCGCGTCCGCGGCCGGCTGGACGGACTCGCAGATTCGACTTTGGGATACCCGGAGCGGGAAGGAACTCGGACAATTCCCTGGCCACAATGCCTGGGTCAGCCAACTGGTGTTCACGACGGACGGAACACGACTGGCTTCTGCGAGTGCGGATCAGACGATTCGGTTGTGGGACTTGGTCCTTTCGCGTCCCCTGCGGGCTCTGCGCGGACACCGCAGCGGAGTGTGGCGGTTGGTGCTGTCGCCAGACCAGAAGACTTTCATAAGCGGGGCCTTGGATGGCTCGGTGTTTCTCTGGGATGCAATTCAGGATCGCCGTGAATCCAGCCGTATCCTGCTGCCGGCGTCGTTGGCCACGTGGCGTTTTGCGCCGGATAGTAAATCCGTTCTCACGCTGGATCGGCAAGGTCATGCCGACCGGTGGTCCGGAAAGCATTTCGAACAACGACTGCCTTTGGTTGACATCGGCCCCACACCGGTCGGATGGCGAACCGCCATTTCGCCGCAGGGAAAGTGGCTGGCGGTTGGCTCCACCAACGGCACCGTTGAAGTGTGGGACTTGGAGCGGCGGGCCTTGTCGCGGAAGTTCACGGCGCGCACCGGCTCCGTTTTTCCCTCAGCCTTCCTCGCGCAGGAAACCAAGCTGGTGACGGTCCACCTGGACGACAGCTCCTTTCACGAATGGAACCTCACCACCGGAACTGAGACACGTTCCTGGCCGGGTCCAAGCGGGATTAGCATTTACGACCCTGCGACGTTCTCCGCCGACGAGCAGTGGTGCCTGATGGCAAACGCCAGGCGGCTCCGAAACCTGACGACGGGAACCGACCAACTCCTCGATCCGGGCATGGAAAGCACCGACAATGCCGCATTCTCTCCAGACGGGGGCCGAGTGGCCATCGCCTGCTACAAAGGTTACGCGAGGATGTGGGAGACGAGTACTTGGAAACAACTAGCGACGTTCAGCGGATTCTTGCTCGGCGTCCAGTCAGTTGCATTTTCTCCGGATAACCGGCGTCTGGCCACCGGCAGCGCCGGACGGGAAGCGGTTAAGCTTTGGGACACGGAAGCTTTTCAAGACCTCCTCACGCTCGAAGGCGAAGGCGGAATCTTTCTCCGCACCTCATTCTCTCCTGACGGCAACATCGTTGGCTCGATGAACCTGCGAGGGTTGCTGCACCTGTGGCTCGCGCCGTCGTTCGCGGAAATCGAGACGGTCGAGAACACACAAACGAAGTAACGCCAGCGGCGTTTGGGGAAAACGCTGGGTGTCTGATCCTCCGCCACGTTGACCGGACGATGTCTCCATAAACCGTTCATTCATCCGGCAGGATTTTGGCGTGCGCCAGTCCTAGGCGCTGACGCGACCCAGTTCGGTTTTCTGCTGGCTGTGGACTCTCTTCAGCTTTGATGGTATCCATCTTCCATATTCTTTCTTCCCTCCTCTTTTTCTTCCCGCCATGTCCGTTTTCGTCCGCAGACGGCGCATGTATGGACGAAACCAAATTGTTTCTCAACGAACTATGAAAACAAATCCAAATTGCTTCGAATCACGATACTTTGCAGCCTCGCATTTGTGCTGCTGGGCTTGTCCTTAGCCCCGGGTACGGCTGCTGACTCAAACTTCACGGACGCCAACTGGAGCAGCATGGGGAGCTTTCCGGGCGCAAACGGCGAAGTTCACGCGGTAGTGACCGATGCATCGGGCAATCTCTACATTGCCGGAGATTTCGACCTCGTCGGAGATGTGATCGCGTATGGAATCGCCAAATGGGACGGGAGCCGTTGGAGTGCGGTCGGAGAGGGGATCGGGACTGGCGCGACAGTGTATGCGCTGGCGGTGTCGGGCAGCGATGTGTATGTAGGGGGCCTTTTCACGACGGCGGGCGGTATCGCTGCCAATAGCATCGCGAAATGGAACGGGAGCAGTTGGAGCGCGCTGGGTGAGGGACTCGACGGTTATGTGCATGCACTGGCAGTGTCGGGCAGCGATCTGTATGTGGGAGGCACTTTCACGACAGCAGGTGGCGTTGCCGCGACCAACATTGCCAAGTGGGACGGCAACAGTTGGTCGGCGCTGGCTTCGGGAATGAACGACGATGTCCGGGCGCTGGCCGTGTCGGGTAGCGACCTCTATGCGGCGGGCGTCTTCACGAAGGCGGGCGGCATCTCGGCCACCAACATCGCCAAGTGGGATGGCAACAGTTGGTCGGCGCTCGGCTCGGGAGTATCTGGCACGGGAGTACCTGGTACGCCTGTCGGAGGCTCCGTGTACGCCTTGGCGGTGTCTGGCACCGATGTATATGCGGGGGGCAATTTTAAGACAGCGGGCGGCATTGCCGCCACCAACATTGCCAAGTGGAATGGGAGTAGTTGGAGCGCGCTAGGCGCCGGGTTTCCACCCACTGGTGGTTCCCCTGCCACTGTGTTTGCGTTGGCGGTGTCTGGCAGTGACCTTTATGTAGGGGGCGATTTCCGGAGGTTCGTGCCGAGCCGGGTCAGTTTCATTGCCAGATGGAACGGCACTAATTGGTCGGCGTTGGGGTCGGGCATGGATGGCGTCGAATTCCCTGCTGTGTTTGCGTTGGCGGTGTCGGAGACCGACGTATATGCGGGGGGCAGATTCAACGCGGCGGGCGGCAACTGGGCCGTCAACATCGCCAAATGGAATGAGAGCAGTTGGGCCGCCTTGGGCTCGGGGAATGGCGGCAGCCCGCTGGCCGTGTCGGGCAGCGACCTGTATGTCGGGGGCTCCGTCACGACGGTGGGCGGGATCACGGCCAATGGGATCGCCAAATGGAACGGGAGCAGTTGGTCGGCGTTGGGTTCGGGGATTGACGGTTACGTGGGTGCGCTGGCGGTGTCGGGGGCCGACGTGTATGCGGGGGGCGACTTCACGAATGCGGGCGGCATCTCCGCCAACTACATCGCCAAATGGAATGGGAACAGTTGGAGCGCCCTGGGCACTGGGTTTGGAGGAACCGGTGATTTAGTTCCTTCGTCGTCTGCGCTGGCCGTGTCCGGCAGTAATGTGTACGCGGGCGGTTGGTTCACCAAGGCGGGCGGGATCACGGCCAAATACATCGCCAAATGGAACGGGAGCAGTTGGAGCGCTTTGGGCTCGGGGATGAACGAAGGTGTGACTGCGCTGGCCGTGTCGGGCAGCGACCTGTATGTCGGGGGCCACTTCACAAATGCGGGTGGCATCTCCGCCAACTACATCGCCAAGTGGGATGGCAGTAGTTGGAGCGCCTTGGGCTCGGGGATGAACGAAGGTGTGGCTGTGCTGGCCGTGTCGGGCAGCGAGGTGTACGCGGGCGGTGGGTTCACAAGTGCGGACGGGACCACGGCCAACCACATCGCCAAATGGGACGGGAGCAGTTGGTCGGCGCTCGGGTCGGGGACCGACGGCCCCGTATTTGCGCTGGCCGTGTCGGGCAGCAATGTGTACGCGGGCGGTTGGTTCACAAGTGCGGATGGGATCTCGGCCAACTACATCGCCAAATGGGACGGGAGCAGTTGGAGCGCCTTGGGTTCGGGGCTGAACGACCGTGTGTCTGCGCTGGCGGTGTCAGGCAGTGACCTGTATGCGGGGGGCGATTTCACGACGGCCGGCGGCAAGGTGTCTCCGTTTCTTGCCCGCGCCTACTTGCCGGGCCTTCCCGCGCTTTCGGTGCGGCGCTCCGGCGCAAATATCCAAGTTTCCTGGCCATCCGTTAGCACAGTCGGTTTCGTGCTGGAACAGGCCAGCGCACTCGCCGTCCTGCCAAGCTGGATTCTGAATACCAGTCCCGTGATTGACGATGGTGTCACGAAGTCGGTGATCCTCCCGGCCACGAACAGCGCACAGTTCTTCCGGTTGCGCTGTCCATAACTTCTTCCGCTTTTCCTGTCACCTCCTCTTGAGAACGCTCAGAAATGAAGTGAACCGTGAAAACTCAACCTCTGAAATAACGTATGAAGATTATCAATCGCACAATAACTGCGCTCGCGCTCTGGGCGCTGACGGCCATCCAAGGCTTCGCCCAAACGACTTATGAACCTTACGCCTTCACCACCCTCGCCGGCGGGGGCGGCTATAGCACGAATGTGGCTGGCAGCGCCGCGCGCCTGTGGGCTCCGCTCGCCGTGGCCGTGGACAGCGTGGGCAACGTCTATGTGGCGGAGCAAGGCAACAATACCATCAGCAAGGTAACGCCGGCCGGTTTCGCGACGATTTTGGCCGGACGGCCGGGCAGTTTTGGCAGCGCGAACGGGACGAACGGCGCCGCGCGGTTTAATTTACCTTCCGGCGCGGCCGTGGATAACGCGGGCAACGTCTATGTCGCGGACACCGGCAGCCACACGATCCGCAAAGTGACGCCGGCAGGCGTGGTGACGACGCTCGCCGGGCAGGCGGGCGCGATTGGCACCGCGAACGGGACAGGCAGCGCCGCGCGCTTTAACAATCCTTTCGGCGTGGCGGTGGACAGCGCGGCCAACGCCTATGTGGCGGACACCGACAACCACACGATCCGCAAAGTGACGCCCGCAGGGGTAGTGACAACGTTGGCCGGATTGGCGGGCAGTCCAGGCAGCGCGGACGGTACAAACAGTAACGCGCGGTTTAATGCACCTAACGGTCTGGTGGTGGATGGCACGGGCAACGTCTATGTGGCGGATACATTCAACCACACCATCCGCAAAATGACGCCGGTCGGAAGTAACTGGGTCGTGACCACATTGGCCGGATTGGCGGGCAGTTCCGGCAGCGCGGACAGCACGAACAGCGCCGCGCGGTTTGATGAACCGAACGGTGTGGCGCTGGACAGCGCGGGAAATCTTTACGTGGCGGACCTCGCGAACCACACGATCCGGAAGATGAAACTGGAGGGAACAAACTGGGTGGTAACGACCATCGCCGGAGTGGCGGGCAGTTTTGGCAGCGCGGACGGGACGAACAGTGACGCGCGGTTCAATATTCCTGGCACTGTGGCGGTGGACAGCGCGGACAACGTCTATGTGGCGGACATCGCCAACAACTTGATTCGCAAAGCGACGTTGATCGGAACGAACTGGGTCGTGACGACGCTGGCCGGAACCGGGGGGGTCTATGGCAGTGCGGACGGGACGGGTTTGCACGCGCGTTTCCTGAATCCCTCCGGTGTAGCGGTGGACAGCGCGAAAAATGCCTACGTGGCGGATACACTCAACGACACGATCCGGAAAGTGACAGCGGACGGAACGGTCACGACGCTGGCTGGATTGCCGGGCTATGGCGGCAGTGCCGATGGGACCGGGAACGGCGCACGGTTCGGCAATCCTGGCGGAGTGGCCGTGGACAGCACCGGCAACGTCTATGTGGCAGACACTTGGAACTGCACGATCCGAAAAGTGACACCCGCGGGCGTGGTCACGACGCTGGCCGGACTGCCGGGCGCTTTCGGCGGCAGCGACGGGACGAATAACCAGGCACGGTTCTTCCTTCCCCTAGGCGTGGCGGTGGACAACGCCGGGAACCTCTATGTGGCCGACACCGGGGCCTACACCATCCGCAAAGTAACGCCGGTCGGAACGAACTGGGTGGTGACGACGCTCGCCGGGCGGTTCGACGTTTACGGCAGCCAGAATGGGACCGGGAACAACGCGCTTTTTAACGCTCCAATCAGCGTGGCAGTGGACAGCACGGGCAACGTCTATGTGGCCGACAACTTGAACCACCTGATCAGGAAAGTGACACCGGCAGGCGCGGTGACGACGTTCGCCGGCGGAGTGGGCGTGGTTGGCAACGTGGACGGGACGGGAACCGCCGCGCGGTTTTATGCTCCCAGCGGCGTGGCCGTGGACAGCGCGGACAACGTGTATGTGGCGGACAGCTACAACAACACGATCCGCAAAATAACCCCTGCCCGAGTCGTGACGACACTGGGCGGACTGTCAGGCATCATTGGTACCGCGAACGGAACCGGAAGCGCTGCGCGGTTCAGCAATCCCACCGGCCTGGCGGTGGATGGCGATGGCACCATCTACGTCGCGGATTTCTACTTCAACACCATCCGCAAAGGATTCCCGGCACCCCGGATTCTCAACTCTGGTTTCATCGGCGGCCAGTTCAGCTTCGATCTTACGGGGCCGACGGGACAGACACTGATCGTGGAAGCTTCGACCGACTTGGTGAACTGGCTACCGATCTGGACCAACACGTTTGGCGCGGGTGCTCTCAATTTCAGCAACCCGCAGAGCAGTATCTTTTCCAACCGCTTCTACCGCACCCGCATGCCGTAACTGGCGCCGGCAATTGCCCGTGAAAAGAATCTTCAAGATTCCCTGTAACCTTTCCTCCGCGATTGAACAGTAACCAGGTGAACAGTCGAAACAACAGAACGGAGACTATGAAACCAAACTCGCCCGCTGGCGATCAGAGGGAAGGAGCGATCAGCCTGACCCGGCTGAAAAGGGTCGCCCTTTTGTGTGAGCAGCCAAGGGCGAAAATGGATTTCCGAGCAGCCAGCTTTCTCCTTCGTAATTAAAATTTAGCCAGCCGTTGATTACCCTTCCGGCGTTGCGGTGGACGGCGACGGCAACATCTATGTCGCGGATTTTTACTGCAACACCATCCGCAAAGGATTCCCGTCACCGCAGATTCTCAATCACGATTCAACGGTGGCCAGTTTACCTTCGATCTTACAGGGCCGGCGGGGCGAACAGTGGTCGTGGAAGCCTCGACCGATTTGGTAACTTGGCTGCCAATTTGGACCGACCCTTTCGCTCAGACACGAGGAATGCACCGGTGAAGCAGTCAGTGTGAACGCTTCCCGGTTTTGCGCCGATGGTGGCCGTTGAGCAATGAAGCACGTTCAATCAGCAGCGCGTTCAGATGATGCGGGCGCTCCTTCGAATCAATCACTACAACGAACGAACCTTTCGGTGAAATGGAGATAAAATCAGGATGCGGCACGGCATGACGCTCGCCACTGGCCGTGCGGATTTCGTATGGCTTGAACGGCACCGCGCGATTGAATTCACGTATGGACCCGATGACCATGGAAAACATATAGCCGTTCGAGGCCTGACTATCAAGGTTTCAAAGCTGTTCAAATAAAAATGCTGGTTAAGCGAGCAGCGGCTTCACCACTTCGCCATGCACGTCGGTCAGGCGATAATCGCGACCTTGGAATTGGTAGGTCAGTTTGGTGTGATCCAGCCCGAACAGGTGCAGGATCGTGGCGTGCAGGTCGTGGACGTGAACCTTGTTCTCGACCGCATAAAAACCGAACTCATCCGTCTTGCCATAAACGATGCCCGGCTTGATGCCGCCGCCGGCGAGCCAGACGGTGTAGCCGTGCGGGTGATGGTCGCGACCAATATGGTCCGGCTTCAAGCTGCCCTGCATCATGGGCGTGCGGCCAAATTCACCACCCCAGATGACCAGCGTTTCATCCAGCAGACCGCGCTCTTTAAGGTCATTGATCAGTGCGACCGTCGGTTGATCGGTTTCGAGACAACGTTTCTTAAGATCGAAAACCAGATTGCCGTCCGGGCCGCCGTGATGATCCCAGCCGCGATGATACAACTGCACGAAGCGTACGCCCCGTTCGACCAGCCGGCGCGCCAGCAGGCAGTTGTTGGCGAATGACGCGCGGCCCGGTGTCGTCGCGTACTTTTCGTGCATGCTCTGCGGTTCTCTGGAAATGTCCATCACGTCCGGCACGCTGGTCTGCATCCGGTACGCCAGCTCGTAAGCGGAAATGCGCGTGGCAATTTCCGGGTCGCGCAACACATCGTAACGCATCTGGTTCAGGTCGCGCACGGCGTCGAGCG
>CAZYYS010000074.1:0-18856 GCA_964651015.1 uncultured Verrucomicrobiota bacterium | reverse complement strand
CAACCACTCGAGCAGCCGCCCTGGCCGCCTTGGCCGCCACCACTCGAACCGCCGCCGCCGGAACCACCACCCGAACCACTGCTCGTCTGAATATCGCCAAAAGATATTGCACCCACGGCTTCCAAGCCCTGATAGAATGTATTGGGGTCCACCCGGTAAAACCGCGTGTAGAGCGGCGCGGCCTCCGCCGTCTTGGTGGAGAACACCACGGCGTAATCCTCAATTGAATACTTGATCGGTTTCTCGGCCACTTTGATGATGGCGTCCAGCACATCCGCCAGACGAACATCCCTCAAGGCCGGGTTGATTTTGATCGCAATAGCGTTCATATCCACCGGTTCAGCGGTAGTAGTTGTGCCCGCCACCGGCAGGCCGGTCGTCGGGTCGATCGCCGGTGGGGGAGCAGCGGCGGCACCCGGAAAACCACCGAAACCAGTGGAGGGGCTTGTGAATGATGCTTCCGGAACCGGGTTGATGAGGAAATTAACACCGGTCTTGTCCGGGTCACGTTTCTGGGCTTCGATGTTCAACGTCTTGATCACCTCTCCCAGCGGCAGACCATCATAGAAGACTTCATCGAGGCGAATGCGATCCAGCTTGGCGAGAATGGCCTGTCGCCCTTTGCTGGTGTGAATCAAATTGGTGCGCGCGTAGGGATTGGGGAAGGGCAGACTCTCGCGCTGCGTGGGGTTGTTCCAAGCCTCTTCCACCTCCACCAATTTGTCCTTGGACGTTCTTTCCCGATCCTGCGCAATCAGCTTGTAACGTTTTTCCCGGATCAGATTCAGATAATAATTTGCGCCAAAGTTACCGGGGTCTTCCCGCTCCGCCTGTCTCAACTTGGCTTCCGCCTCATCCAGCTTGCCGAGTTCGTAAAGCACGCGCCCGTCCTGCACGAGCGTCGCAGCGTGAATCTTGTTGGTGCGAATGGCCGGTATCTGATCGATCACGTCCTGGCCCGGCACCTTGCCGGCCTGCTCGGCCAGCGCCTTGTCATTCTCCTTCTTGAAGTTGAGCGCGGTCTCGTCGCTGGGGTTGACCCGCAGCACGCCGTTGACCTGGGCGTTGGCCTCCTTGTAATCCCCGTGGCGACTGGCCTGCCGGGCGAGTTCCATGCGGACGGCGGTCACACCGGACACCACCTGAGCCGTTTCCGGCTCCACGCCGGCGCCAATGCCTTGGATCAGGGTCCAACACGACTCATAGATTTTGGCGGCGCTGGCGAGCTCATTTTTCTCCTGGGCGCTCTGCGCGGCGGCGATCTTTTGGCGCAGGACGATCGTATTGGCTTCGCGTCGCACGGCTTCCTTGACGGCGGCATCCGTGGGAGTGACCTGGCCCTGCAACGCCACAGGAGCAGCCAGCAAAATGAAAAATGAAAAATGAAAAACTGAGAAAGCTCGGCGCGTCCGGGCCGGCATCTTACATTTTGCATTTTGAATTTTTGATTGGTTTATCATGTTCTGATTGAGTTTGGCGGCGGTATTATCGCGGTTGAGCTGACGGGTTAAATTTGATCGTCGTTTTTTTTCCAGTCGATTTGGCCGACAATACTACATCGGTTTCCGTTATGGCAACGACATTGTATTCGTCCTTGTTGAAAGCCAGCACCGAGCCCAGGCGACGGCCCGCCCACGATTTTTTCTCCGGGTCGTATCTCAAATCAGCCGCGTAACCCTCCACCCGCTTGAACGGAACTTCGGGCTTGAGCGAAACCCGCTGACCGGTGTCGTTCAAGGTCAGGATCAATTCCGTCGGACTGTTCGTCGGCCCCTTCACTTCCTGGAGAGTATAGACCTCGGTCTTGGTGGCCGAACTGGGTCTCTTCTTACGCTTCTCCGGCGTGGCGCCCGCCTCATTTTCGACGCCGATCACATAGCCCGCAACCGTAACGGCATCAAAACTGATGATCAGATACAACGGCGCGATCCGGGTGATCACCACCGCCTCCGGCCCCACCTCCGTGCCGGTGCGAAGAGGAATCAAACGCCCATCGGCGGCTTTCTGCCACGGCACCGGATTCACCAGGTTATGTCCGCCAGAAAAATTCAGCGTGAGGGGGGATTTCAACCGCTGGAGCAACCCCTGATACCTGGCCTGATCCAAATTCGTCAGCGGTTTGATGTTCATGGTCGTCTTGATCTTTCGCTCGCTTTCCAAATCCTGCTTCTCACTGGAAATCTTCAGCGGCAACAAAGCCGCCGCCACGGCCAGCCCCAGCAACACCAAGCCAAGCAAAACCTTCTCGTAATGTTTCTTGATTAAATCCATGCGAACTCAGGGGATCGGTTGGCGGACCTTGGGTTTGGCTTCCTTGGAATCTTTTGATTCCTCCTTCAGCTTGACGATCTCGATCATCAACGTGACTTTAAGCAACCCTTCATTGAGGACGGTCGGCAGCCCCCCACGACCGGCTGGCGTGGCGGACGTCGGGGGTGGCGCCGCCACCGGCGGCGGCGCCGGCCGCCGCAGACCGTAACGCATTTCAAACAACCGGCGCTCCGCGCCCGCATCCTTGCCGCCCCCAGGCAGCGTGGACTGGTACATTGGATACGCCATCGGCTGCAACACATCCGTGCTTTCAGCCGCCGCCGGTGCCGGTTCGACGTTGATGGTCCTGACGATCAGGCAATGGGGTGAGTTGGCCAACCCAGCCAGCACCGCCCCGAGTTCCGAACTGAAGGAGCGGAAGGTGACTTCGTAAGGCGTCAGAATGGCCAGATCATTCGTCTCCGGTTTTCTTTCCAGATAATCGGTCACGCTGACGTTGGCTTGGGAATCATCATTGGAAACGCGCCCGCGCCGCATCCCCTCGAGCGAATTGATGCGCGCGCGAAACAGAATATCGCAGATCACTTTGATGTCGCCCAATTTTGCCGCCAACGGCTCCAAGCTGCCCGCCGCAAAGGTCATCAACGATTTCTGGGCTTCAAAGGTGAAGTTGTATTTGGGCGGCAGCGAAACGCTGGCATTGGTGGCCTCGCGCGACAATTGATCAATCGTGATTCGCAACTGCTTGGCAAAATCCTCGCTGGTGACCTTGGGCATCTCCGGAATGGGCGGAATCTTCTCAAAGTATTTGGCAGCTTGGCTGATGTAATCGCGCAGTTCCCGCTGTTGTTCTTCGGCGAGCTTGATGTTGTCCACTTTTTTGGGGTCGCCCGGATTGGGATCGAGCTTGTTCAGCGCATCCAATTCCGCCCACTGCGCGGTCAATTGTTCCCGCATAGTGCTGTTCAAGGACATTTTCGAATAGAGATACCAGCCAGCCCAGCCCATCAGTCCTACCGCCACGAGGCACCCGATCACGAAGAATAAGTTACGTTTGATCCAAGCCATATTACAGCTTCAAGGGGTGTTTTATCTTTACAGCGATCGCAAACTTGAACGTCAATGGGTTGGCCTCGTCCACTTCCAGGTTGCCTACGAATTTCGTCTCCTCCGGATCGGGATCGAACATTTCGCTGGCCTTCAACTCCCTCATCAACTCTCCCGCGATTTCCAGATTGGCCGCCGGCTCCACAGTGGTAAGGTTGATCCCACGAAATGTAAACGTTGCCACTGCAAGTTCATTGGTCTCGCCTTTCTTGCCTTTCTTTGGAGCCGCAACCCCTTCCGCTCCGGGAGTAGCGCCGTCCGCCGGGGCGGCTTCGGGTGTGCCTTCCGGCGCTGCTGGTGCCGCGCCCGCCTCCGGTGGTGGACCGCCGGGACCGGGCAGCGCCCCGGGCAACGCCCCCGGCATTCCACCGATAGGAGGCAATCCATAGCGTCTGCGGAACAACATTTCCTCTTCTCTCGAGCGTCCGAACATACCCATACCCGGCATGCCAGGCATCGGTGCGGCTTCGGTTGTCAAAGCCTGCTCTTCCGGTTTCCCGGTCGCAATTCGCTCGATCCATACCCCGGTATCGGCGCCCCGCAATTTTTTCTTGGTCGCACCCTCTACTTGAATCAAAATCCGCCGCATTTCCGTCAACACCGAGGCCCAGTGACGCCGACCTTCCAACCAGTCGGTGACCTGGTCAGCGTCCTTCATTTCCTTCTTCAAATCGTCGTTCGCCTTCTTGAACTTCGCTGCTCGCGCCTTCAACGGTTCGAGATCGGTATTCAATTTCTCCAACTCGCTGTTCTTCACACCTGCCAATTGGTCAAACAGCCAACCGACAGCCATGATGACCAGCACAAGGCTGAAAACGGAGGCAATAAAGTACGGTTTCTTCTGGTTGATTTGCTGCCACCGCAACGTGGATGCCGGCATCAAATTCATTTCAATTGGACACGTCGCCAGATTTCGCAGTCCCAGCCCAACCGTTTCACCCATGGAATGCGCCACCTTCGCCAGTTCCTCAAGATTGAGGGATGGATCAATCTGGACGTTACGGAACGGGTTGAAGTATTCGACCGGCATGTTCACCTTCTCCGCGAAGAACTGCGCGGTGTAAGGCATGATGGAAGCGCCGCCCGAAAGGATCAAACGGACCGGCGCCGAACCGCCCTGTTGCCCGCGATAAAACTGCATCGTCTGGTTTACTTGAATGTGCAGCCGGGTCATGAATTGGCGGGCGATCTTGGAGATCGCCGCTTGATGCGGGTTCTCCGGCTCCTCGTAAGCGCCACCCAGACTCACAAATCCTTCCTTGATTTTGAGCTGTTCGGCCTGGGCGAAACCGAGTTTGGATTCGTTGGCAAAGTCCTGGGTGATGGAGTTGGCGCCGATGTTGATGCTCCGCGAGTACATCTTCCCCTTTTCAAAGAAGAGCAGGTTGCTGGTCTTGGCGCCGATGTCCAACAGCATGGTGCAATCCTCTAGGTCGCCGTAGTTGAAACGGAAGGCATTGCACATCGCCGCTGTGGAAACGTCCGCCAACTGCAGGCGCAGTCCGGTGGACTCAGCCACTCGGAAAAGTCCTTCCACAATGTCGGCCTTGATCGCCACCAGCAACACCTCCAGTTCGCCGGTCGGCGTGGTGCCCAAAATCTGATAATCCCAGACTACTTCGGCCAGCGGGAAAGGAACGTTCTGTTGGGCCTCGTACTGGATGATTTGAGTGACCTTGGAGGCGTCCACGGGCGGCAGTTTTACGAACTTGGAGAAGACATGGAACCCGGGCGCGCACACATTGATGTTCTTCGCCCTAAACCCCTTTTCGGCGAGAAGCTCTTGCAATGCGCGGAGCAGAACACCCTCTCGTTTGGACTCTTGCGAACCCTCAGCACCTAGGGATTTTATTCCGTACTGCTTCAGGAGCAGCCCACCGGCCTCGTTGATTTCGAACTCGGCCACCTTGAGACTCCCCGCCCCAAAGTCAATTGCGAGAAATGCCTTAGAATTTAACATTTAAATATTTTCCTGTTTCGGCAAAAAAACCCGCCGTGTTCAACCGGCCGGGCCGATCTGACTTCAGGCAGTCAAAGTTGGGTACTGAAATTTGGCAGCGGGGTCAAATACAAAAAAATTTCGCGTGTCGGTTTTTCGGGTATTTCCGGTCGTGTTCCGTCCCGGTTTCAAACTTTGTCACGGAAGTAGTCTACGGTTTTTGCCAATCCCTCCGCCAAACGCACTTTGGGCTCCCAGCCCAGCAGCTTTCTGGCTCGCGTGATGTCGGGTTGCCGCTGCTTTGGATCGTCTTGTGGCAAGGGTTTGAAAACGACCCGGCTGCGCGAGCCGGTAATGCGGATGATTTCCCGGGCAAATTCCAGCACGGTCATTTCACTCGGGTTACCGATGTTCACCGGCTGGTTGGTGGAACTCATCATCAACCGATAAATCCCCTCGATCAAGTCCGAGCAGTAACAGAAACTGCGGGTTTGTCTCCCCTCGCCAAAAACGGTGATCGGCTTGTGCTTAAGCGCTTGGCCGATGAAAGCCGGCACAACGCGCCCGTCATTCAAACGCATCCGCGGACCGTAGGTGTTGAAGATCCGGACAATGCGAATGTCCACTCGATGCGACCGATAATACGCCATCGTCATCGCTTCTGCGAACCGCTTGGCTTCATCGTAGCAACTGCGCGGCCCGATGGTGTTGACGTTGCCCCAGTAGGTCTCCGGCTGTGGATGCACCAGCGGGTCGCCGTAAATCTCCGAAGTCGAAGCCAGCAGAAACCGGGCGTTCTTTTTCTTGGCCAGACCCAGTGCCTTGTGAGTGCCCAGTGAACCGACTTTCATTGTCTGGATCGGCAACTCCAGATAGTCAATCGGACTGGCGGGCGACGCAAAATGCCAGACGTAATCCACCGGCACATCCAGGAAAATGAATTCCGAAACATCCTGCTCGATGAATTTGAAATGGGGATGGCCGCCCAAGTGCGCGATGTTGTCCACCGTCCCGGTAACGAAATTATCAATCGCGATAACTTTGTGGCCGCGCTTCAGGAGAAGATCGACCAGGTGCGAGCCGAGAAAGCCGGCGCCGCCGGTGACGACTGACGTGGGTTGTTTGGCCTTCGCAGGCCGCTGCTTGCGAATCGACATGGACCGGAGAGTGTCTAATGTGACTCTCCGATGTCGAGCTTTTAACCAATTAGAAATGTAAAATGTAAAATGCCGGCCCGGACGCGCCGAGCTTTCGCAATTTTTCATTTTTCATTTTGCTGGCCCGCCGGAGTTTCTTAATTTTCAATTTTCAATCTGGAATGCTCATTTGGCCCCGGTGCCGGCCAACACAATCGGCACCGTCCGGCAAAGGATTGCCAAGTCCAACCAAAGCGACCAGTTGTCAATATACTCCAGATCCAGCCGCACCCAGTCCTTGAAATCGGTCACATTGTTCCGCCCGCTCACCTGCCACAAACAGGTGAGGCCGGGTTTGACACTGAGCCGGCGGCGATGCGCTATATCATCAAACCGCTTCACTTCATCCACCGGCAACGGTCGCGGGCCGACCAAACTCATTTCACCCCGCAGCACATTAAAAAACTGCGGCCATTCATCGATACTGAATCGGCGCAGATACCGCCCGATCGGTATCACACGGGGGTCGTTGCTGACCTTGAACACCGGCCCCGACATTTCGTTCAGCGCGGCCAATTCCGCCTGGCGTTGCTCCGCGTTGGTTACCATGGTCCGAAACTTGAAGATCGTAAACGGACGGCCATTGAGGCCGCACCGCTGTTGCCGGAACAGGATCGGCCCCGGCGACATCAACTTGATGCCCAACGCCACCAGCAGGAACAAGGGCGATAAAAAAATCACCAACACCAAGGCGAAGCAGAAATCAAACACGTGTTTGCACAGGCTTTGCCATGAGCTTTCCGGCGCCGTGCGGAAGACCATCACCGGCCGGCCGTGGAAGTCATCAAAACTCGTGCGCGAAATCTGCGTCTTGAAAAAATCCGCCACCAGCCACGCCTCCACGCCTTCCCGCTCGCAGGCCATGATCACCGTTTCGATCCGATCAAAATAGGTTTGTTTGGCGTTGATGATGACGCCGTTCACCGAATGTTCGTGCAGCAATTCGACGAGTTGTTCGACCGGCGTTTCGTTGAGATTCAGTTCGGCCAGGACGGCCATGCTGTTGGCCGGTTGTTGGCTCAACTCCGCGCGCATTTGCGCCGTGTCCTCCGGGGCGCCGACCAGAATAAACCGGCGTTTGAATTGGGATTGCGCGAACCGGATGCGCAACCCCATCTGCGTCGCCTCTTCCCGGAGAAAGACCAACACGAAACTGATGCCGCCAAACAAAATTGCCACCGAGCGCGCCAGGTCCAGGCGCGAAAAGAAGAGCACAATGATCAAGCCCACGGCCGAGATCACCGAGGCTTTGAAGAGCGGCCAGGCGGTCGCTCGCCGGGAGCATAAAGCCGGACGATCGTAAAAACCCTGTGATTCGAGCACCAGCGGCGACACGGGAATCAAAACGAGATAGAGCCACCGATACCGGTCAAAATCACCAATTGCATCCAGCTCAAAGAGGTCAATGAGGTGTTGGTTCGAGCGCACGAGGTGCGCCAGCCAGAAACTGACCGCATACAAGCACGCATCCATCAACTGATGAATGCGCGTTCGCACTTGTTGATCGCGACGCAACATGGTCTAGTTCAAAATCGATAAGGACGGTTTGCCGCAAAAAATGTTTCCACCCAGCTCACCGAGCCATCCGCATCGCCATCACCGCAAATCACTTCGGCAGCTGATTTCCAACCGCAGAAATCTGGGCCGTGCGCGTGGTGGTGGTCACCAACTGAAATTCCGGCACCGTCGCGGCAATCAATTCCTTCAGGCGTTTGTATGTCGCTTCCTCGCCGCCCGGACGGCAGTAGGCAAAATAGGTGACGTAGGCCCAGCGCTGGAGTTCCCCGGTGCGCAAGCGGTGCTTCGCCATCCACCACATCCGTTCCACGCCCTTCGGATCGGCACTCAACGCGCCGTCAGCCACGAACCAGTAAATGTAAATACCCCGGGCGGTGACCGGCTTGCCATTGACCAGGAACTGCTTGGTCGTCGTCAGTTTGATGACCGGCAACTCGTTGGGATGTGGGCGTTCAATTGGTATGCTGGTTATCTCAGTGTTATCAATTGTCCAGCCATCCCCGAGGAGACAGAATTGCGGCTTGTGGAGACTGGTGCGGTCCGTGCCCATGAGCACCACATTAACCAAACCTTGAAAACCGTCCGGCGACTTGTAGCGTCGCTGACCGTAGCTGGTGTCTTTGGGCAGGGTGTTGGTGACGATGGCGGGTGTTTCGATCGCCTCAGACTCAAAGCCTGCCACTGTCTCGGGCAGTTCCACCCGCAAACACTGACTCCCTTTCAGCTCGCTGGTTTTCACCCCGGGCTGACCCAACCTTTCTTTCGCCTTGAAACGTACCAACACAACCGCAGCCCCGGCTATCAATAGCAGCGTGGCCACGAAGACAATCCATTTTTCCTTATTCATACCGGCTTTGCCTCCAGCACCAATCCTGGCCCGTTTTCCCGTTCCCGCAACCAGCTCCCCAGCAATAGGACGCAGACCAACGCCACGGCAAAAGTCACGAAGCCGAACTTTTGCTCGAACCACGCCCCTGCCTCCTGACCGAACGCCTCCGCCACCACGATCACACCTGTAATACGCACCGTATTTCCCACCACCGCCAGCGGAATGGCCACGAGCACCATCAACAACCGCTTCCACCTTGTCTTGAACGAAATCAGTCCATAGATTGTTGTCAACGCCAGCAACGAGATCAAACTACGGATGCCGCTGCACGCCGGGGCCACGTCATAGCGAAACGAGCGTTGTGAATCGAAGATTTGCGACCCTTCCCGGATGACATCGATTCCCAGAATCCCATGGCTGATTCCTACCGCCAATTTGGTCACCAGTAACCTCAGAGGAAAAGTGATGTTCTCGCCCAGTGATCCGACCGGAATACAAAACACAAACAGGGAAAACGGCAGGAGACTCGCGCGCAACCATTCCGGCCCCCACACCAATCCCATCAAACCATAGATTCCGGCAAACAATGCGATGATCGAAAGTTTCGGCTGTTGGACCAGATACGCCCCCACATGCAACGCCAAAGCGATTGTCACGATGAGCAGTGCCGGCCACCAAACCTTCGACGGTAGCGCCAAAAGTTCCTTCCGCTTCCACCAAAAAAGCCCGAGCACAACCAGGGGAATTAATTTTCCGTGCGCGTCATCGCCGCCGCCAAACAAGACATTCAGCAGCGGGCCGAGCACCGGGATCGAACCGCCATCGTCGGTGCCGCCGCTGCTGTAAGCCATGTACATCCAACGCAGCAGCGATGGTGTGTTGATGTAGCCAAGCGTTGCGTTGCCAAGAAAGTGAAACAACGCCAGCCACGCGGCCAACAATCCAAAAAACAAACCCTTGCTGGGAAGCCGCCGCCAGCAATCGAGAAAATCCGCCCGGAAACCATCCAGCAGTCCGCGGTTCTTGTTCTGATCAGCCATTTTTGTGATATTAAACTGCTTCGACAATAATCCTGCCTGCTCTGCTCAATCAAATCAAATACTCCGTCAAACGGCTATGCCGGCGCATATCAAAATATGACGGGTTGTAGCCGTTCAAATCCTTCGTATTCGCGGCCTTTCATTAGCACGCACACAGCTTTTAGCTGGGTGAGGATGAGGGTTGACCCAAAACCGCTTTAGCCGTTTTCCCGCCTGCTTGGAAACCGGTGAAGCGGTTCGATTTGCTTTGCGCCTTGAATAACCGCTTGGCTGATCCCTAAAGTCGAAGCCAGCGCTTCGGCAGAAAGATCCTCGGCAGAAGGATTTTTCCGAAACGACAACCAACGCGACGACAAACACCATCATGGCCGGGCTCATCAAACCGAAACGAGTGAACATTCTGGGAGTCGGTTTAAGTGTGATCAATTTGGATCGGGCGAGGGAGTTGATCGCGCAGGCGCTGGAACAAAGGATCAAGGGTTATGTTTGTGTGACGGGGGTTCACGGTGTAACCGAGGCGCAGAAGGATGCAGAGCTGCGCGCCATTCTCAACCAGGCTTTTCTGAACACGCCCGACGGGATGCCCATGGTGTGGATGGGAAAATTGCACGGTTTTCGGGAAATGGACCGCGTTTACGGACCGGACCTCATGCTCTTGATTTGTGAATACACACAACGAAGTGGACACACGCATTTCCTCTGTGGTGGCGGCGAAGGCGTCGCTCAACAATTGAGGCAAAAACTCGAAACGAAGTTTCCCGGCATCAGAATAGTCGGGGATTACACGCCGCCATTCCGGCCACTTGACCCAACGGAGGAAGCCGAACTGGTTCGGACGGTGAACGAAAAGAAACCGGACATCTTCTGGGTAGGACTGAGCACCCCAAAGCAGGAAAAGTTCATGGTGCGGTATTGGCAGAAACTCGACACGACACTCATGTTCGGAGTAGGGGCGGCTTTTGATTTTCACGCCGGTCTGGTGCGGCAGGCGCCACGTTGGATTCAACGGAGTGGTTTGGAGTGGTTATTTCGCCTGAGTTGTGAGCCGCGCCGGCTTTGGCGCCGCTATCTGAAGAACAACCCGCTGTTTGTCTGGCGGGTTGGCTGTCAGTTGGCGGGCATCAAAAAATATGCGCTTGAATAAAGGTTCGGGAACGCTAGCTTCTCGCGCTCGCCCCGTGGAATAGGCGCGTGGTAAAGTCTTCAGCGTAATCTGGCCGGTATTCCACAGGGCAATTACACAGTCTTGGCAGGCAAAACATGAATTCAGGAAAGATTTTAGTTTGCGGTGCGGGTGGGTTCATTGGGGGGCATTTGGTGGCGGATTTGTTGAAGCAGGGCTACAAGGATATCCGCGCGGTCGATCTCAAGCCGTTTGATGAATGGTATCAACGATTCCCCGAGGTGGAACACCTTCAGTTGGACTTGCAAGACAAGGCGGCCTGTGAGCAAGCCACACGCGGCGCCAACATCGTTTACAACCTGGCGGCGGACATGGGCGGTATGGGATTCATCGAGAACAACCGCGCGCTCTGCATGTTGTCCGTGTTGATCAACACGCACCTGTTGATGGCGGCCAAACAATTTGGCGTGGAACGTTTCTTCTACGCCTCCTCGGCGTGCGTGTATGCAGCGGACAAACAAACTTCACCGAAGGTGATCGCGCTCAAGGAGAGCGATGCCTATCCGGCGATGCCGGAGGACGGTTACGGGTGGGAAAAGTTGTTCAGCGAACGGATGTGCCGGCATTTTCGGGAGGACTTTGGCCTCACCACCCGCGTGGCGCGGTATCACAATGTCTATGGGCCGCATGGGACTTATGACGGCGGACGCGAGAAGGCGCCGGCGGCGGTTTGCCGGAAAGTCATTCAAGCCAAGCTTTCGGGCAAGCACGAGATCGAGATCTGGGGTGACGGACATCAAACGCGCAGCTTCATGTTCATCGATGATTGCTTGAAAGGAACGCAGGCGATCATGGCCAGCAACATTTTGGAGCCCATCAATCTGGGGAGCAACGAACTGGTGACCATCAACGGGCTGGTGGACATCGTGGAAGAGATCGCCGGTGTGAAGCTGAAGCGGACCTACAATGTGAACGCACCCAAGGGCGTGAACGGCCGCAACAGCGACAACACACTCATCAAAGAGTATTTGAATTGGGAACCCGGCACCCGCCTGCGCGACGGGATGGAGAAAACCTACCGCTGGATTTACGACCAGATGAGCACGCGGCGTTAGTTCCGTTTTTGTTTGTGTGAAAGGCGGTTAAGGTGCACCTCGCGTTCCAGTGCGGACTTCTCTTTGTAGAAATGACTACCGTCTGGCTTTTCGCCGACGCAAGCCGAGGAGCAAGGCGCCGAGGGCGAATAATCCAGAGACGCGCGGCTCAGGCACCGCCTGCGGCGAGAAGAAAATGTCATCAAGGTAAATGTGATTGACATTACCACCGAAATTGGGAGCTGTGAATCTGATTGTCACCTGACTGTCCTGCGAAGATCGAAATATCGGCCCCATACAACACGCTCGAATTAGGTCCTTGCCCTATGGGCAGTAATGATAGAGCAACTCCTGCGAAGGAGACGTCGACCTGCTGATCAATATAGGCAGCGAAACGAAGTGACTGTGCATCGCTCGGGATTGCTCCGCTCTGTCCAATACCTACAGAGGTGCGTTGACTAGTGAAGGGTGACAGCCCAGGATAGAGGACCACCATATAACTGCCTTGGATGATGCCGCCTCCATACCCCGGGTCTAGCTAGGAGCGAGGAGGCGGCTCCTCCGATCGATATTTGGTTGTAGCGAACTTGATCGAATTGATTGTTCCCGAAGTAAACTGTCCATCCGGGCAGTGCATTCGAGGCGGGAACATAGTTGAACTGGCCAGAGGGGATTAGCGGCGTAATTGGTGATTCAAAGTCGAGATTCTGAAAGGCACCTTGTGCCATCACTGATAGGCGTGGGTTTAACAATGACACAACTATTGCGGCGATGGTGATCAAACAGTTCTTCATGCAAGTTCTGCCTTTATCTTCGCATAGCGGGTCGCCAAGTTCTTCAAAAATTTCCAAGGGACATCCAGTCCGGAAAGACCGTGACGGCCAAAGTAATCGTTGATGGAGACTGGGACTGAACCACAATTTCCGTCCCTGGTTTGATCTGGTTGTGCTGGCAGACGAACCAGGTGCCGTAGAGCGTCGATGACATTTCTCGAACTTCGCATTTTTCCGGTGGTTCGCCAGGCAATTGAATGGCGCAATCAAATCTCTGCTCGCTCACCAGCACCAGCGTCTTGCCGACATCTTCCGCACGGACCTGGCAGGCGTAATCACCGGATTGCCGCTTCTGCCAGTCGGGTTCGCGCAGCCGGTATTCATTTCCCCGCAATTCGTCATTCAAGATGAGCAGCCTGCGCCCTTCGATGCTGTTCTGACCGGAATGTGAACCTTCAAACACTGTTATTCCTTCAAGGTCCAACGCGGAAGCCTGTTGCAAAGCGCAGTGGCCGAGAAAATCGGCATGAGACTTTTCAGATTTGCGCAAGGCAAAATCAAGGACGTTCCGGCGCATCAACGACCGGCTATCGACGTAAAACCACGGCCGCGCCGAGGCGTCGCTGGATTCATAGGGCTGTTTGCCTCGAATCTTCGCGGCCAGAAATAGATAAATGCTCATGGGGGTTCTCAGGATGGTCACCTTGGCGTCATCAGTTGTCCGGAAATGTGTGTCCAACGCGGCCAGCCAGATCGCCTGGTTATGGTCTGCCAGCCCGCGCTGTTTTTTGATTTTCAATGCGTGACCAAGGTACGCGCCCATCGGAAGGACGCCATCGGATGTTGGGAACAGAGTTGGGTTGTTAATCGTCAGCTTGAACTGATCGAGGAACGATAGGTTGATTCCCACGCCGAGCGGCAAGATGGAGGCGACCACCAGCGCGGATTTGATTGCGTTCTTTGTGATTTTCCTGACCAGGCAAAGAGCAAGTATGGACTTTCCTTGCGGGGAACAGACAAACAGCAAAACGCAAACAATCGGCAGCACAAAATACCGGGTGGTGGTCAGTTGAGCGCCATAATAAAGAAACGGAAGCGCGAGTGACAGGCCAAGGAAGATCAGCCTGGCTCTTTTCGTTCTGAGTATTTTTGCCAGACGCAGAATCGCTGCGAGACAGACGGGGAAAAGCAGAGTGACCGCGCCCAGACCAAACATGACATAAACAAGAAAGATCTTCGGTTTGAGGAACGGTGACAGGAAATCGAGAGGTTTGCCCGCGAAGAGTGCGCGGCCCAACACCAATGCCAGCACAGCCCCGGCAAGCATGGCCCAGAGCGCGCACGATTTCATAAGCGATTTCGCCGACTGCCCTGGGTGAAAAAGCAAGCCAAGCAACGGGAGAGCGAGCACACAGTCCGCCCGGGCGCCAACCGCGCCGAAAGTTGTCACGAAGATTCCCAAGGTGTGTAAAGCAACCTTCCAGCGGCCGGAGACTTTGAGTTGCAACAAGAGTGCGACTGACAACAACAGACCCGCTGAAACGAAGGCCGAGGCAAAAAAGGGCGAATGTCCCAACAGCGCCGGTGCCAGAACAATTGGCAACACGAACGACGTCGATATCCGGCGTTGAAATCTAATCAAGAACACGAGCAGCACTCCCCAAAACAGAACGAAAGAAACCAGATTGCTCGCCAGAATGAGATCATCAGGAGAGTGCGGACGGGCGAGGAACTGGTAACTCAAAGCAAGCAACCAGTAGCTGACAAATTGCTTGTCGTAATTGTAAGCACTTCGCGCGAGGTCAGCATGGCCGTTGGCGATTTCCAGCGCACCCGCAATAATGGACGCTTGATCGGACTCATGCATGTAGGGGCCAACTGCCAGTATGAACAGAAGAATGACGATGAAGAAAGCCGTCCACAACGGAAGCAATCTTCTCAAGCGATTCTTACCGGCTGATTTCCTGTCTGACATTTCGTGTTCGAAAGTTCGCATCAACTGCGAAATCGCCGCGGCAAGTTTCTCGAAAAGTATCGGCACAGGCCATTCGTTTCGCTATCCATTTGTAAGTTGACCATGTTCAAGATCAACCAATCGCTGAGACCCGTTCATGTGCGCTTAGGGGAAAGGCGTGAGTTGTTGGCGTCGTTGATACTGGTTGCGTTGGTGTCCTTCCTGGCAGTCAGCAATCAGAGCTTGTGGATTGACGAGGCCTTGACCGCTTGGAAGGCGAAGCAGCCGACGTTGACCACTTGGTGGCAGGCGATGAGCGAAGAAAAGGCGTCGGACCTGCAAATGCCGCTCTACATGATTTACATTTGGGCGTACGAAAAGGTTTTCGGCGCCAGCGAGTGGGCGCTGCGTTCCGCCAACGTGCCATGGTTCTTGTTGGGACTGATCGCCTTTGCGGCGGCGTTTTCTGCATCGCCCCGGCAAAGGTTGATGGGCGCGCTTGCCGTCGCTGCTTCTCCATTTGCCTGGTACTACGTCAATGAAGCCCGTCCCTACGCCATGCAACTCGGCGCCAGCCTGCTGATTTTTGCCGCCGTGTATCGATTAAGCGGGAGATGCAACATTCTTCCCAACTGCCACCTCGAAGGATCGGATGCTTCGTCTGGAAAGACTGATAGCCATGGATCGGGGTCCCCTGAAACGGCGCAAGAACCACGCGAGCCAGTCGCCATCCCAAGATCACGCAGTGCAACTGAACGCTTTTGGGTCCGGGGATTGCTGGTGGGAATCGTGACGCTGTGCGGCAGCAGCATGTTGGGAATGATCTGGGCGGCAGCAGCCGTAGTGGCGATGCTTGTCGTCTTTTCGCAAAGCCGGATCAAGGAAATGTTGCGCGCCTGTCGTTGGAGTTGCGTTTTGGCGTTTGGCTGCGTGCTCTTGTCTGGATGTTACTATTTGTGGACATTGCGCGTTGGAGCACGGGCGTCGGGAGCGGCAATCACTGATTGGAAGAATCTTCTTTTCATCGGCTACGAACTCCTGGGTTTCAGCGGATTGGGACCGGGACGGTTGGAAATTCGAGAAAGAGGATTCGGTGTATTTCAAAGCCATTGGATCGGGCTGACCCTCTACAGTATCCTGGTCTTGCTTTTGCTCAGTGCGGCAATCCGGCAACTCTGGTCCTCGCACCATCGCAAGATGCTTTTGAAACTGGGTTTGGTCGTCGCCATGCCGGCGTTCATCCTGGTGTCAGCCGGAGTTGCACTGCATTTCCGTCTGCTGGGACGGCATTTCGCACCTTTGATGCCAGTGGTGCTGTTTCTTCTGAGTCTCGGTTTGGTGACGCTTTGGTCGCAGCGGCGACAGCTCGCGAGAGTCATGGTGGGAAGTTTTTTCGTCTTGAGCCTGCTTTCGGGTCTCCTGCTCCGATTCGCCGCACGGCACGAGAAAGACAACTATCGGGACGCCGCTGCATTCGCCCGGCTGGCGTTGCAAGGGGGGCAGAAAGTCTGGTGGAATGCTGAGAGACAGGGAGCGGCCTATTATCAAATACCCACAATGAACACTCAGTCGGGTGAAGTTGGCCAAGCGCTATGGTTGATGAATCCTTCATGGGAGTCGTTGCGGAAAATGCCGGTGCCGGACGTCATTGTTGCCTCAAAGCCCGACGTTTTCGATAACCAAGGCGCGCTAGCCAGGTACATTGAGCAACTGGGTTTTAAGAAAACGGCATCACTAGCAGCGTTTACGGTGTGGAATCGTGTTGCCGACTAACCAACCCAAGTTCGTCCGCTCAGGAAAGGAAAGTGGTTTGGTAGGCTGTTTGAACATCAACCACGGTTTTCTCCAATACGGACAATCCTTCGTCACATCGCGCTCGCTCAAAAAGTGAGATGCACTGCCAGGGTCGCGGTCGAACGCTTTTGAGGTGGACAAGTCACCAACCGCCAAACTTAATACAGAAAAAACATGTTCAAGCTTCGTCATTTTTACCGCGCGCCAAATGTCGAGGAGGAGCGGGAGTTTGAGCGCACCAACATTCGAAGCAAGACCGAGCGTTATCTGGAAACCAACCCATTCGTTCGTTTTCAAAATGATGTCGCGTATCGGGCCAAAGTCGAGCGCATTGCCGCGCATCTCGGTTCACTCAAAGGGTACATTCTCGACATCGGTGGCAACACGGCGGGCGAGGCCACGATTCTAAAGCAACAGGGTTACAACATGGTGGTCGGCGATATCAATGAAGTTGCTCTGGACGTATCACGGCAACGCGTGGAGAAATTTGGACTGGCGAAGCCCCATTACGTCGGACTCGACGCACACAACCTGCCGTTCCAGGATGCCTCGGTCAGCGCCGTCACCGTCATCGAAGCCTTGCATCATTTTTTCGACTACGATCAAGCGTTGGGCGAAATCCTCCGCGTTTTGAAGCCGGGAGGAAAACTTTTTTCCCTCGAACCGAACGCCCTGAATCCGCTTCGCCGTGCGTCTGAAGTGCGCGACCGTCTCCGAGGAACGATTGAAAAAAGTTTTTTTGTCAGTCAACTCGAGCAGTTGTGTTCCAAGGCCGGTTTCGCCGAAGCTGGCGCGCGCGCGTATCCAACCGGCCGTTCGAGCTGGAAACTTCAGGAGGTGCCCGCCTATCGAAGGCCCGTCACTCGGCTGCATGGCTGGCTCTCGGAAAACTATCCAACCATGTTTGGCGGTCTGATGCTGGAAGCGCACAAGGAAGGCAAACTGGTTGAACAGGATGCCGCTGACGTTCCGTTGTCGGCGGTCTTGCGCAGCCCGGTAAATAAATGCGCCGTCGTTTTTGATCCGGCGCGGCGCTTGTGGGTGGAGACTGGCGGGAGCCTTGGCTTCCCTGATGTCAATGGCATCCCCATTCTCGTGGCCAAAGACGCCGTTAGATTGGACCGTAACCAGGGTTGAGAAACTGAGCACGATTTGTCAGATTCAGAGACAATGAAAGTCGTCGTTTTTGCCCACACCCCGCCGCCGCACCATGGTCAAAGTTACATGGTGCAACTCATGCTGGAAGGATTCGGCGGAGACTGGCGCCATCAAGGCAGGCAACTCAAACCAGATTCTCACCGTTCCGATTCCTTTCCCTCTCACCCGGCGCCGGCGGCCTTCGGCAATTACGGCGTTGACTGCTATCACGTCAACGCTCGTTTATCGACGAACTTGGAAGACATCGGCGGAGTTCGCCCGGGAAAGTTCTTTCTGATTTTCGGTTATTGTCTGCAAGCGATCTGGTGCCGTTTTCGCTACGGCGTCACCAATCTCTATTACGTTCCGGCGCCGGGCAAGAAAGTGGCCTTGTATCGGGACTGGCTGGTCATGCGTTTGTGCCGACCGTTCTTCAAGCGGATCATTTTGCACTGGCATGCGGCCGGACTGTCGAAGTGGTTGGAAACCGCGGTCCAAATTAGAACGCGCGCCGTCACCTACAACCTGATGAAGGACGCCAACCTGAGCATTGTGTTGTCCAAATACAATCGCGCGGACGCCGAGAAGTTATGTCCGCAACAAATCAAGGTCGTGAGCAATGGCATACCCGACCCGTGCCCTGATTTTGAGGCGACCGTCCTGCCGCGGCGTTTGGCCCGTGCTGCCGCGCGGAAACAGCTTATCTCCGGACAAACTCTTTCCGCCGCCGACCAGGAACGAACCGGGAGCGATCCCCAGATCATTACCGTGCTGTATCTCGCGCATTGCACCCGCGACAAAGGACTGTTCGATACCGTTGCCGGCGTCCTGCGGGCGAACGAAAAGTTGGCGGCCAACCAATCGGCTGTGTCGCTGAGACTGATCGTTGCGGGGGCATTTGTCCGGCCTGACGAAAAAGCCGAGTTCGAGCAAATTCTGTCATCCCCGACTGGCCGGAAGACAATCAGCTATTTGGGTTTCGTCTCGGGCGAGCAAAAGGAGGCGGCGCTAAAGCAGGCAGACATATTCTGCTTCCCCACCTATTACACCAACGAAAATCAGCCGGTTAACTTGATCGAAG
>CAZYYS010000073.1:0-19172 GCA_964651015.1 uncultured Verrucomicrobiota bacterium | reverse complement strand
ACAGCGATGACCGCGCCAGCGCCGTGGCGGTGGACGGCAATGGCAACGTGTTCGTAACCGGGTCTTCGATTGGCAGCGGCAGTTCTTGGGATTACACGACGATTGCGTATTCGAGTGCGGGCGCGCCGCTGTGGACCAACCATTACAACGGGCCCGCGAACAGCGATGACCGCGCCAGCGCCGTGGCGGTGGACGGCAATGGCAACGTGTTCGTGACCGGGTATACAGTAGTTACCAATGTCTTCTTGTACGGCCTTGAAGATTACGCGACAATTGCGTATTCGGGCGCGGGCGTGCCGCTGTGGACCAACCTTTACAATGGGCCGGGGAACGACCGTGACCAAGGCCAAGCCGTGGCGGTGGACAGCAGCGGCAACGTGTTCGTGACCGGGTCGTCGCTTGGCAGCGGTGGTTATGATTATTATTCTGATTACGCGACGATCAAGTATTCGGGGGCGGGGGTGCCGCTCTGGACCAATCGTTACAACGGGCCGGCCAACGGATCTGATTCGCCAGGGGGCAAACAATCCCTCGCGCTCGGTCCGGATGGCAGCGCGTATGTTACCGGCAGTTCAGACGGAGATTATAGCGGCAGCCCGGCCACTGATTTTGCCACGATCAAATACATCTCCGTGCCGGTACTGACCCTTGAGCGTGACGGCAACAGCGGGTTTCTTATCTCCGTCAATGGCGTGCCCAACGTCACCTACCGTTTGCAGCGCGCTCCGAGCGTGATCGGCCCGTGGACCACCATCGCCACAAACACCGCCCCCGCCTCCGGCCTCATCGAATATCACGAAACGTCTCCGCTGCCGGGCCAGGCCTTCTACCGCGCGGTGACGCCGTAACGCGGCATCCATGGAGTGGTAGCCGCAGACGTAAGGAAGCGGATAAAGGACAATCGGCATCCATTGCAAGCACATGTCTCTTGCTTCGTGCGGCCCATTCGTCAAACATTCCCCTCGATTCTGTTTCTATGTACAACCAAAAGGTCAGGCTGTCCCGCTACGTTGATCGCTATTCAGAAATCGTCGAAAGGTGTCGTGGCCGGCGTGTTTTGCACCTCGGCTGTGTCGGTTTTACGGACTGTCCCGTTGAGGAAAAAGTCGCCCGTGCCCGGGAAAGTTTACACCAACTTTTGACCGACATTTCAGATTGCGTGGGCGTCGATCTGGACCAGGAATCACTCGAACAATTGCAAAAGCGAGGCGTTTTTCAGAACGTGATGATCGGCAACGTTGAAAAGCTCGATGAGTTGCCATCAAACCTTGAACCATTTGATATCGTGGTTGCGGGAGACATCATCGAGCACCTCTCCAATCCGGGAAAAATGCTGGATGGGATCAAACGATTCCTCAAACCGCAGGGACGGTTGATTGTCTCCACACCCAATTCGATGGGTTTGCCGGCTTACGCTCGTTATGTTCTGGGCCGGTTTCACGAAGGACTCCAACACGTCCTGTGTTTTAATCCAATCAACCTCGCCCAGTTATTGCGAAGACACGGTTATCGGGTCGCGGAAGCCCTTTCCTGCCACGAACGCCACGCGCAAACAGCGCATGGTCTGCTTTTCGGCGTCGGCAAGGCTTTTTTGAACCGGTTTCCAAAATATGGCGGGACACTGCTGTTCATAGCGCAGCTTGAAGCCGCCTCCCAATGAACCGACCATAGCAGCTTGTTGAAAAAGTCCGTTTTGAATCGTAGCCGCCGACGTGAGGAGGCGGACTTCTACGGAAGACGATACTTTTCCGCCTCGTTACCTCGGCGGCTACTTTTCAACAAACCGATAGGGTTGGATTTCTTTGTCGAAACCCGCATCCTACACGAAACCGATGCCGCTGATCTCTGAAGAAACCTGGTTTGAGTTGTTCGCTGCGGAGAACGATCGCGGTCCGATCATTTCGCTGGACATGAGGGTTGTGAAGAAACGCGTTCAGCCGTTCTTGCTTTTTCCCGCTGATCCCGCGCTAGCTGTCAGATCGTTGAGCCTTTATCCTGCGCAAACCCGCAGGGCGCGAGCCGGAAGGAAACTGCTTGCCTGGCTGCTCCGTGCGCGTTGGCCTTGCCGACTGGAAAAAGTGGCGCTCAAGATTTCATCGGACAATTCATTCACCGCTTTCCTCTCCAAGCTCGCGGGGCTTCGCTCGGCAGCATGTCCCGCTTTTGCCGTCCTCGCAGGCAATCCTGAAACCCAAGGTCGCCGCTTTGTTGTCCTCGTTTTTGATGCCGATAAAAAACCGGTTGCTGTCGTGAAGGCGGGCGTGGGAGTTGCCGCACGGCAGTTGATCGAGAAGGAAGCGAACTTCCTAGCGTCGGTGCCGTCAAACACTGTTAGCGTTCCCCAAATCCGCGACACCTTCCATTCCTCGAAGGTCGATGCCTTGGCGCTCGCGTTCTTCGACGGCGATTCTCCGCGCACGGAAGATCAACGAAATCTCCCAACGCTTTTGAATTCGTGGCTCGACGAACAAAAGACTGTCTCATTGACTGAAATTCCTTCGTGGCAACGACTGGAAAAAGCCTGCGGTTCAGATCTCTTGTTTCTGAGTCTGGCTAAAACGCTGAACGCAAAATCACTTCATCCCGCGATCTATCACGGCGATCTCGCGCCTTGGAACATAAAGGTTTCGCCCCCGGGACAAGGTTGGACGGTTCTGGATTGGGAACGGGGAGAGCTAATGGGGATACCAGGGTGGGATTGGTTTCACTATGTGATTCAAACCGGCATTCTCGTGGAACACTTGTCAACGCACCGACTGGTTCAGAAAACAAAAGCGCTTCTTAGTTCGCCGGACTTTCGGCGGTATGCAGAACGGGCAGGCATCATCAGCTGTGAACCCCAACTGGTCCTGGCCTATTTGCTGTATGACATCGAAGTGCTCAAACCATCCGAAGGATTGGTGGCGGCGCGGGATTTATTGAACGCGCTCACTATCGAGTGGTTGAAGGGCTCTTGCCGCGCCCACTAAGACGTTATCTTTCGTACCAGCCGGTGACTGGCCTTTTTGAACCATTCGATACCCGACAAGGGAACGATGCGATTCAACTCCAGCCGCGGTGTGGTCACGGTGTTAACACCGAAACGGACCGTGCAAGCTGTCAGGTAACCCGCCTCGCCCACCAGATCGCGCACCGCTTCGTTCCATTTGCCCGATGGATAGCAAAAGTGGCGCACGGGAACTCCGAACGCATCCTCCAGCTTCTTTTTGCTCCCGAAAATTTCCTCGCGGGCCACACGCAGATCCACTCGCTTCAGATTTGGATGCGTAGAGGTATGCGAACCGATTTCGTGGCCCGCAGCGAGCCATTCGCGGATCTGAACGGCGTCCATGAAAGGGTCTGGCACTTCCCCCCTGACGACATCCCACTCGTTTCGCTTCCCGATCAAGTCGGCCACAATGAATTGGATCGCTTGAAACTTGTAGCGAGCCAGCGTGGAGAGTGCGTTGATAAAAACATTTTTGCAGCCGTCGTCGAAGGTAATCACGATCCTGCGAGCGTGATTCTCCGGTGATCTGGCGACTTGTGTCAGCGACACCGTGGTGTAACCAGCTCGATGCAGAGCCGAAAGTTGTTGGTCAAACTGCGTCGGGGTGACATAAAGAAACGGATCAAGCGCGCCCCGGGGAGGCGCGTCAATCTTGTGGTAGATAAAAATCGGCCAGCCGCGCGCACACAGCCGTTGTTGCGCGGGCCACATGAAAAATCTGGAGGTCAGCGCACCCGGCATAAGCTTGGAATCGTTGATCGTTTGTGCCGGTTCATAATTGCGGTGATTTATCGCGCGTTTGAGTCTGATGCCGGCCTTGCCACCAGCCAGGAGGTCAGCACGAGCAAATCTTCGGTCGAGTAATTTTGGAACTCTGGCGCGAGCCGGACTTTTTCAAGCTCCTTGGGAGAGCCCGACGTGTTGACTTCTTTGGCGACCTCAAATCCCGTTTCCCGGAGCAGGGCGCGATAATCGGAGATGCGCAGGCGGTTATGCGGAGTCAACGGGCTGTCCAGATATTTCCAGGCGCGATCCGAGTACTGCATGAAATTGAACGGCGTGATTGACCGGTCAAGATAGTGGTACTGATCATCCAATCCAACGCGGTGGCTCATCGCGGCATTGTTGGTAGCGAGTCTTCTGAACTCGCGAAATATGTCTGCGAGAATTTCTCGCGGGATATGTTCCAGCACCGAAGTCGAGAAGAAGAGATCGATCGATTTGGCGCTCAGTCCCGTCGCCCTGGCGTCGCGGACCACGGCGTGAATATTGAATCGCTCGAGCAAAGTTTGCGGCGATTCGCTCCCCGCGGCAGCCAGCGCCTCTCGCAGTTGAGCCACCCGCTCTGGCCGCAACCGTGGAAGATGGTTTTGCAATTCCCCCTTCTGGTCGTATTCACAGAAAAACCCCAGCGTCCGCTGCATGCGCGAATTTCGGAGCAGGGGAACGATGTCAAATGTCCAAATCTCCGATGCACCGCATAGGTAAAGTCCGATCGGAACAATCGGGAACCAGCCCGTGCCCAACTCAAACACAGTAAAACTCTCCCGGCGCGCGGATTGGAGTTCATGAAAATGTTCCAGGTGCCGCCGGCAAAATTCCAACCGTTGTTCAAACCCGCCCCGGTCAATCTCCAACGATTTGGTCACGCAGGTTTGGAACATCTCATTCCAGCGCTCACTCCTCGGTAGAAACGAAATGGCGCGGTGGATCGCAGACTTTATCAGCCAGTGTGGCACCACTGAATTTTGCCAACCTCCATACGGAATGTGAAGTGGATTGTGGAATCTCCGGCACAATGATGAAGGTGTTTGCTGCTCGACGAACTGTCGGAGACTTGCAATCGCGAAAATTATTACCCAGCATCCGCAACGCACAATGTCTCACAAACTAAAGGTTTTGATTTCCGCCTACGCCTGCGAGCCAGGCAAAGGATCGGAGCCGGAGGTGGGCTGGCAACTGGCGTTGAACATGGCCAAATTGCATGAAGTGACGGTCGTCACACGTGCCAACAACCGACCAACAATCGAAACAGCCCTGGCCGCACATGGCGGTCCTTCGCCTCGCTTTATTTACTATGATCTTCCGGGCTGGGTCCTGACTCTAAAACGGCGCGGGCTGTGGATCGCAGTCTATTATTTTTTCTGGCAGCTTGGGGTTCGTTTCCATTTGAGTCAGCAACTTTCGTCTTTCGATCTCATTCACCACGCCACTTTTAATTCATTCCGCCAGCCGGGCTTCTGGTGGTTTTGTCCCCGGCCGGTGGTGCTCGGGCCGTTGGGCGGCGGCCAGATTTGCCCATGGAAATTCATGCCCTGGTCACGCAAGCAGATTTTTTTCGAGCTTCTCCGCTCCTTGAGCGTGGTGAACAGCTATGTCTTTCCCCACATCTTCCTCAGTTTTTACTTTGCCGACAAAATCCTGATTGCCAACAAAGACACAGAACGATGCGTGCCGCGATTCTTTCGTGGAAAGATCGAGAGCATGCTTGAAACCGGGGTCACGGCGGAACAGTTGGCCGGGACCAAATCGGAAAGGAACTGGCCCGGTGTTCGCCTCCTCTGGATCGGGCGTCTGGATAAGTTGAAGGGCGGCGACCTGGCCGTCCGCGCCTTTGCTCAGGCACTGGCCAGATTCCCCGAAATGACGTTGACGATTGTGGGCAGCGGGCGTGAGGAACGTTCGTTAAAACAGTTGGTCAGCGCGCTGGCACTGGATAAAGCCGTGGTCTGGCAGGGATGGATGCCAAAAGCGCAAATAACTGATTTCATGCGGCAGCACGATGCTTTTGTGTTCACGAGTTTGCGCGATACCTCCGGCAATGTTGTCCTGGAAGCGATGTCGGTCGGACTGCCAGTGGTTACACTCAATCACCAGGGCGCTGCGGAGATTACAACGGACGAAACGGCCATCCGCGTTTCAATTACTTCACGAAGCGAAACGGTAACTCAGTTCGCCCACGCGATGTTCACACTCGCTCAGTCGCCGGCTTTGAGAGAAAAGCTGGGGAACGCGGGCCGTGAAAGAATCAAATCACAATACCTCTGGAGCGGCCACGCCACACGCATGGATCAAATTTACCGCCAAGTAGCTGAACCCGGGAAAGCAACCATTGCACAACCGTAAAAATGCGGCTCCTCAAGGCTCGAATTGGCGAGGCGGCAATTTCAGTGATTCAAATCATCTGGGCAAGTGTTGCCGGACAAATTTGTCCACACTCGACCAGACTTCCGCCTCGTTGATTCTCTCCATGCAACGTGGCGTGGGAAAGCGACAGTAATCCGAACACGGTTTGTACGGACACGACACGCCCTCAAACCACTCTGCCGCCGGGTGCAGCGGCGCGAACCACTCCGGCAATTGCGGCCCGAAGATCGTGAATGTCGGCAGACCGCAGAGCGCCGCGATGTGACCCGGCCCTGAATCGTTTCCGATAAACAATCCGGATTGATCGGTGATGTTCAACAATTCCGTCACGGTTTCGGGGGTGGCCGTTTCTTTCTCGCCCGCCTTGATCCACCACTCCCGTTGGGAAGAATCGCACGCAACTTTCACGGTGTAGCCACTGTCTCGCAGTCGTCGCACCAGGTTGCGGTAGCCCTCCAACGACCATACCCGCACGAGTTGCCCGGCCCCGGTGTGGACCAGAATCATTGGCTTCCGGGCGGCCGATAAACCCGGAATCTTTTCTCGAAGCGGCAGATCCAAACCCAGTTCCTGCGCCATGACCCGCCAGTATTCATACCGATGTGACTCCGGCGCCGGTCGAACTATGGAATGCGTCAAAAATAATTGACTGTTAAAGCGGGCGAAGCCAAGTCGTCTTTTGGTGCCGAACAATTTCAACAGGACATGGTCACGCGGATCCCATCGTGCGGACAATCCCACATCAAAGCGCTGCAATGCCAATTGCCTGCTCAAACGGAACAGTCGTCGCCAAGGCCAGGAGGTTAGGCGGTACTTGTTGCGAAACGAGGTCCAAGGCGCCAGAAAATTGACCACCTCAACCCCTGGCCAAAAACGGTTCCGCAAATCCTGGGCGTACGGTTTGGCCAGCAGGGTGACCGAGTATTTTTCGCTCGCTGCGCGCAAAAACGGCGTGGCAATCGCCAGGTCGCCCAAGCCCCACAATTCCACGACCAATAATTTTGATTTCAGCATGGCTGACGAGCGATCAAATAGGCCGACCATCCCAACCAATGAACCCAAGCCGTGTATTTTTGCCGGCTCGGCGGCCTGAAGAAGTAAAACAAATGCGAAGCCGCAAACAACCAATTACGCGAGACACCGGATGTCACAACCTCCAGGCCCACTCGCCGGACTTCCTGGCTCAACGCTTCGATGGTTACCAGTTTCACGTGAGTGGGATCATCGTAGAAATTCAACGTGAACGTGACGTCGGTCCTGCCGCGCAGGCTCGGCGACTTGAGCGACCTGGGATGAGGCGTTTCCACATAAAACCGCCCGCCCGGCTTGAGCAACCGCACCGCTTCCTGCATCAACAAGGTCAGATCATTCAGGTGTTCGACCAGGTGCATGCAAGTGATCGCCTCCACGGAGCGATCCTGCAACGGCAATTTGTCCCGGTGAAAATCAGCGCGGTGGAACTGACAGCCAGAAGGATAGGTTTCGGGTTGCCCCGCCACGTCGGCGGCAAACAAACGCAGGTCTGGCCTCAGTTCGGCGATGTGGCGCAATGTTTCGCCGTCGGAAGAGCCCAGGTCCAGCAACGCACCTCCGGTCGGGATGCCCGCGATAAATCGCGCCCGAGTGTCGAGCCAGGGCGCCAGGCGCAGGTACGACCAATTCATAAACCCAATTGGTCACCTGCCCAACCGTTCAAAAAATGGCGCGGCCGAACGAGCGCGGTCAATTTCATCTAACGGCGACAGAGCTTAGAGCACTGCCCCGGGGTGTAAAGTCCGCTTGAGTAAAAAAGTCCTTCGCAGCCGCGTGACAATAAACCCCCAAAGCAAACCAAGCGATGGACAAACTCGATGGAATCTTTCAGCATGTGGAAAATGCTAAGACTGGAAATCTCGAGCTCGCAAAAACAGGTGCGCTTGGAATTCCGCTGACAAGACCAATAATGAAAAAATGTCTGCAACCCGGTATCAAACCATGTCGTTTCGCTTGATTCCCACAATCCCCGCTCTCGCTGCGCTTCTCCTGACAGCATGTGCCCCGCATCACCCTTATCTGCGCGCGCCGTCAACCGATACTTACGCGCACCACGATCCGAATGGGCTTACTATTCTCTCGAACGGGCGCTATCTGAAACCTGTTGGCAGACACCTGCCGGTGGCCTCGGAACCCTATGGTTTGGCGATGACTCGAGACGGTAAAACGCTCTTCGTCGCAAGCGACGGAGTGGGCCAAATCATTAACGATTGGCGTGGGAAAAAACCGGTGGTGACAATCGTCAACCCCCTCACCCACCAGAAGAAAGGCAAGGAGCGACCTACCAATGCCGGCGGAGCGGACTTTTCGCCGGATGGCCGGACGCTTTACTGGAGCAGCGGAGACACAGGCGCCATCTATGTCTGCGACGTGGCCTCACCTGGAAAGATTACTGAAGTTTCGCTGAACACCGAGGTGGGAGGACGCCAGTACGAGGACAGTTACGCCGTGGATGTAAAGGCGAGTGCCGACGGCCGGTATTTGTACTGCGCGGATGTGACGAATTTCCGGATCGTGGTGGTTGACGCGGAACAGCGACGGGTCGTCGGCACCGTCCCAATGGGGCGCTATCCTTACGCACTGGCGGTCGTGGGGGAAAAGGTGTTCGTCGCGAATATCGGCTTGTTCGAATACAGTCCCATCGGCCTGCCCAATGACGACCGCTTCGATAAGCGCGGACTCACTTTTCCACCCTTTGGCTATCCCAGCAAGGAGGCGCGCGACGGAGTGGAGTTTGAGGGACGGAAGATTCCCGGCCTCGGGGAACCCAACGTGCCCGAATCGTTTTCGGTGTGGGGCGTTGACGTTTCAAAACCGGACGCGCCCAAGGTCATCAGTCGCTTGAAAACGGGCCTGTTGGTCGGCGCGCCCTCGGACAATGGCAAGACGGTGGGCGGCAGCGCTCCCAACTTCCTGGCTGCGCATGGCGACGCACTGTTTGTGTCGAACGGAAACAACGACATCATCGAGCGAATTGACATCGCACGGAACAAGATTGTGGCGAAACGGCGAATTGTCCCGTCGCCGTTGGTAGCCAGGTTGCGCGGCGTCAGTCCTTCAGGCATGGCCGTGTCGCCGGATGGCAAACGTCTTTACGTCGCCGAGCTGGGTATAAATGCAATCGCGGTTTTGGACACCAAAACGCTGTCCGTCCTCGGACACATTCCTACCGCGTGGTACCCGTACCGCCTCGCCCTGTCACCCGACGGAAGGCAAATCGTTTGCATCTCATTTCGCGGCTTTGGCAATGGTCCGAATGCGGGCAAGGAAATTCCCAAGAGCGAGTTCCTCGACATGCGCGGCGTCGTCAGCGTCCTCGATGCGCCATCCGATGCCGAACTTAAGACGATGACCATGGACGTGCTGGCTTACAATGGCATTGAGGATCGCCGCGCCGAACGCGAAAGGATGTCTTCGCCAGTCATACCGAGCGTGCCAGGCAAAATCTCGAAACAGATCAAGTACGTTGTGTTCATCACCAAAGAGAATCACACCTACGACACAATTTTTGACCGCATTCCCGGCGCCAAACACGATCCCAGCCTGCTGCGCTGGGGACTCCATCAGCGAATCGAGGGCAAAGGCCAACCAACACTCGACGACGTCGGTGTGATGATGAATCACAACGCCCTCGCACGGCAGTTCACCGTCAGCGACAACTTTTACATGGAACCGGAAGCCTCCGGTGTCGGTCATCGTTGGTTGGTGGGCGTGCAGCCGAACAATCTGATGCAGATGACGTACTCGGTCGGTTGGTCTTTCAAGAAAGATAGCAGCGCACCGGGCCGTCGCTACTCGATGGGTTCAAACGGTTCACTGATCCCGGAGGATTACCCCGAGGCAGGCGCTATGTGGGAACACCTGGCGCGGAAGGGCATTCGCTTCCGCAACTACGGCGAGGGCTTCGAGTTTCCCGGCGTGATTGAAGACGAGGACGAACATCCCACCGGCGCCCGCGAGGTCGTCAACATCCCGATGCCAAAGGTCCTTTACGACAACACCTGCCGCGAATTCCCGATCTTCAACATGAACATCCCCGACCAGTACCGCGCACATTGGTTTATGAAAGACGTCGAGCAACGTTTCTTGAACGGGAAGGAGCCCTTCCCGTCTTTTGTCAACATCGCCATCTGCAACGACCATGGCGCCGGCGTCAGACCCGAAAAGGGTTATCCATATCTCGCCTCCTACATGGCGGACAATGACCTGGCATTGGGCCGGATTGTCGAATTCCTCTCACACACGCCGTGGTGGAAGCACATGGCCATCTTCGTCACGCAGGACGACTCAGGCGGCGAACCGGACCACGTGGACGCCCAGCGCAGCGTGCTGCTCGTCATCAGTCCGTGGGCGAAACGCGGTTATGTCTCGCACCGCCATACCACCATTGTCAGCATGCACCGCACGCTCTACCAAATCTTCGGCCTGCCGCCGCTGAATATGTTCGACGCGCTGGCCAACGACTTCGCGGATTGTTTCACGACCAAACCAGACTTTCGGCCTTACAAGTGCGAGCCAGTGGACGCGCGCATCTTTGACCCGCAGAAAGCCAAGGACCCTAACGACCCGGACTACGGCAAGGCACGGCTGTTACCCTCCATCCCCATGGACGACGAGGATGACATGGAAGAAATCCTGCGTCGCGGCGAAAAAGAAACCAAGCCGCGTTGAGAGATGTGGACGCGAGGCAAGTGTGCTGAACCTGTAATTGATTCAAAGGTTACCTGCCCACCGGGTCAGTTCAGAGAAGCACTACCGGTGTCAAACGAGAGGATTAATCCCGCCAGGGGAGATTGATTACAATCCACTTCACTTTCCGCGTGCTGCTGCTTCGTCACGATAGCGATAAAATGCCGCGACGATGCTGAAGAGAATTGCGACGCCGAAGGTCAGGCCTGCGTAAAGCATGAAGCGTTTGGGCGTGACCGAAGCATCGCCCGCGACCGTGCCCAGCGCTTTGGTGATGCCCATAACGAGGAGATTGCCCAACGCGACCGTTAAGTTCCAGAAGCCCATGATGGTGCTCTTCATGGATGGAGCGGCCTCCCGAAAGGCAAGTTCCAAGCCTGTGGTCGAAACGAGCACCTCGGCAGTGGTAAGGACCAGATAGGGAACCGCCTGCCACAGGATGCTTAACTGTTCACCGGCGTCAACGCGTTGTTGCAGCCAGGCGACGATAACGTAACTCAGGCCTGCTAGAAACATGCCGAATGACATCCGTTTCAACGGTGCCGCCAATCGACCCATGATGGGATAAAGCAACAGCGTCAGAATTGGCACGAGCACCATGACCATGAGCGGGTTGGTGGATTGCATCGCCGAGGCATCCAGCTTGAGTCCGAAGGGAAGGCTCAGTGCAATCATCTTTTTTCCCTGCGCTACCCATGTCGTGTGCGTTTGATCAAACAGGGCCCAGAAAACCGGGATCATTGCAAAGATGGACAATATGGGGCCGACAGACGCGGCGGCATTCACCTCGTCGGCGGAATACTTGCGCTTCGCCCCCTCCCAAAAGCCCCGGTTCGGCGCGTGATTTTGCAACGCCGCGGTCAGCACGGCAAAAAATCCCGCCGTCCGGCTGATGCGTGCCGGTGGCACCATCACGTAATATCGTGTGCCCAGCCAGAAGATGAGGGTCGCCAGCCCCATGAGGATTCCGGGCACGCCGAACGCCCAGGCCCAACTGTGGTTCTTGATCTGCGGAATAATGATCATCGAGAAAAACGAGCCGAAGTTGATGGACCAGTAAAATGCGGCGTAGGCTTTTTGCAACAGATGGCGTTGTTCCGGTTTGAACTGGTCGCCGAGAAACGCCGAAACGCACGGTTTGATGCCACCCGAACCGAACGCGACCAGCAGTAATCCGGCGTAAAGACAAACGGTGCGCCCCTCCTTGGTGCCGATCAGGTCGCCGCATGCCAAGACACCGTGCCCCAGGCAGTATGCGAAAGAAATCCAAAGAATGGTGCGATAACGTCCCCAGAACCGATCCGAAATCCACGCTCCCAACAACGGCATGAAATAGTTGATGAACTTAAAACCATGAATGATGAAAGTTGAATCGTCCTTGGACCTTTCCAACACGTCAGTCACATACACCATCAGGATGCTGACCAATCCGTAGTAACTGAATCGCTCGGCGGCTTCGTTGCCGATGATGAACTTGGTTTGCGGCGGCCAGCGGTCGACCTCACGGCGCGGTTCGGCAACCTGATCGGCGGCACCTCGGAGTGGAGCATTCATACCGGTGTCATTTCCCGATCCCGATTTCCTTGAGAAACGGCTCAATGGAGCGCTGGCGGCCAAGGAATTTCTCAATCGAAATGTTTACATCCCGCGAATCTCCGGGTTCGTAAATCTCTTTCCGCAGGCGTCGTCCGGCATTGGCGTCGTAAAAACCGTTCGGCGCCTTCTCGAACACCGTCGCCATGTCCGCGGCAATGGCATCCGCCCAGGCGTAGCCGTAGTAACCGGCGTCGTAGCCCATCAAATGGCCGAAGTACGCGACGAACGCGGTGTTCTCCGGCACAGGAAAGAAAACATCGCTCAGAATTTGATTCGATAGGTCCACCGCGTTCGTGTTTCCACCTTCATGAATTTGCGTGTGCAACGCCAGGTCCAGCAAGCCGAAGGAAAGTTGCCGGCGGTAGAACGCTCCGATTGTTGCCAGTTTGGCTTCTTTCAGCTTGGCCAGGATTGCCGGGGGTATTTTCTTGGACGGATCGCGATAGTCTGCCGCGAAACTGTCCAGTACTTTTTTGTCCCAAACCCAGTTCTCCAACATTTGCGAGGGAGCTTCAACGAAATCGCGCGGCACGCTTGTGCCGGAGAAGCGTCCGTATTTCGCGCGGGTCAAGAGAGAATGGAGTGCATGGCCGAATTCGTGAAACAACGTTTCCACGTCGCCGTGCGAGAGCAGCGATGGCTTCCCTCGTTCCGATGGCGGGAAGTTGCAGATCAATGCCACGGTGGGGCGTTGATACTTTCCGTTCGCCAATTCCTTGCCTTCGATGATGCCGAATTGGGCAAAGTGATTGTATTTGCCTTCGCGCGGGAACATGTCGAGATAGAACAATCCGAGCGGTTGACCCGTAGCCGAGTCGGAAACGGCATAAAGCTGCAAGTCCTCGATCCATTTGTAAGGCGGCTGGAGCGGTTCAAACTTCAGCGCAAAGATGCTCTGGTAAATGTTGAACATGCCCTGGAGCACTTTGTCGTACGGGAAATAAACGCGCAGCGCCTCGGCATCGACGGTGTATTTTTCCTTCTTCAACTGGTTGGCGTAATAGCGCCAATCCCACACATTGATCCTGGCATTGGGGTCACCAGTCTCCTTGACTTTCATCGCGCGAAACTCGGCAATCTCCGCGTCGAACTTGGGTTGCAAGCCGGTCTTGAGTTGCGCAAGAAAATCACGGGCGTTGGCCGCCGTCTTCGCCATTTTGGGCTCGATCTGATAGTCAGCCCAGGTCGTGTAACCGAGTTTGCGTGCAATCTTGTCGCGCAGTTCCAGAATTTTTTGCAGGAGCAAAATGTTTTCATCCCTGGCCAGGTTGTCATGGATGGTCAGGAACTTTTTGCGAACGTCTTCCCGTTTGGCGTTCTCCATCAACATCAGGTAATGAAACGTGACGTTGGCCATGACGGTGTATTCGTCGTCACCGGTCTTGATGCCCTTTTGATTCAGAAAGGATTCCGGTACGCCTTCGAGTTCCGCCTTTGTGAAACGGACCGGCTTTTGCACCTTCGTGATGTTGCTTTGAAAATCAGTCACCAGACGGGTTAGTTCCTTGCGCAACCGCTCCACTTCGTCGCGTTCCGCTTTGGGCAATTCCAAGCCGGCGCGCTTGTAATCACGCATCGTCTCGGAAAAAAGTTTGGCGTCTTCACCGCTCAACTTCGGATGTGTGGCGGCGTATGCCTTGACCGCCGCGTAAACGTCCTCGCGATAATCCAGCCCAACCGCCCATTCCTGGAATACCTTGATCGCCTCCGTTGCTGCTTCGCGCACAGCGGCGTTGGTGCTGGTTTCCTTGATCAGGCTCAGGCGGTTGCCCGTCAGGTTGGCCTGGTAAGCAATGTCATCCAGTGCGCGGACGGTATTATCAAACGTGACCTTTTGAGGATCAAGTTTGCCGATGTGGTCCAACGCGGCATTGGCGGTGGCGATGGTTTTTTTGACGGAAGCATCGATCGCATTGGTGGTCGTCTCAAACGCCGGCAAACTGATGACGGAATTAAACTGGGCGGCCTTCTTCTGATAATCCTTAAGCACCGCCGGCGCATCACTGGTTTGGCGTTGGACGGAGTGACAAGCAACGAGGAGGCAAAGCGGCAGCAGAACGATAAACTCTTTCAATTGCATAAAAGCGGCAAGTTACCGGCGAACAGAACTGGCAATCAAGCCGATTTGGACTTTTACGATTTGATCGATTTGACTCAAAACAAACAACAGCGAGCGAGTGCGATTGATTGGGCAGTCGTTACCTCCCGAGCCCGCGACCGGACAACCGGGCAGGCCGCTTGCCGAGACTCGACAATATGCGTGTTCGAGATGGGAACGGAACACGCTTAAACTTTCAGGAACAATACAGTTAGAGGTGCGATCGGCAGTTTACTCGCACCTGCACAGGTTTGATCGGTCAACCGTTTTGAACAAGAACAAGACAGTAATGACCAAGTTTCAGGACATTTGTATCAAGCGCAAGCTGATGATCATCATCATGGTCGCCAGTACGGTTGCGCTATTACTCTTCGCGGCGGGGTCCGTGGCGTACGAACTGATCACTTATCCCTCAGCCATGAAGCGCGATCTCGAGACCCTGGCTGGGGTCATCGGAGGTCGAGTTACCACCGCGCTGATGCGAGAAGACAAAGGCGATGCGGAGCAAACGCTGCGGGCACTGATAGCTAACGTCCACATCAATGCCGCTGCCCTGTACGATCAGCAGGGTCGCATGTTTGCCCAATATCCGGCGCGCTATACCCCGCCCGGATTTATTCCGGCGAAGCCCGAAAATCCGGGCGCCCGTTTTACCAAGGATCGCCTGATCCTGTTTTACGAAATTCGCCTCAAGGGCGAACCGGTCGGCACACTCTTTCTCAGATCGGACCTGGGAGAAAGAGACGCGCGGTTGGAACGCTACGCGGCGATTGCTTTCGCGATCATGCTGGCTTCCACATTGGTAACTTACTTTCTTTCCGGGTTTCTCCAGCACATCATCACCCGGCCAATCTTCCATCTGGCTGGAACCGCCCGGGCGGTTTCCGTTGAGAAAAACTATTCCGTGCGCGCGACCAAACACGGCAATGACGAGCTGGGGCAGCTCATTGACGGATTCAATGAAATGTTGAGTCAAATTCAGCGGCGCGACGCCGCGTTGCAGGAGTCGAATGAACAGTTGGAACAGCGGGTCTTGGCGCGCACGCGGGATCTGCGGACCGAGATCGAGGAGCGGCGACGAGCCGAATCGTCACTTCAGGAACAATTCACGCGCATCAGCTTGCTTATCCAGATCACCCAGGCGATCTCCCATCGGCGGGACACTGAGAGCATCCTTCACGTCGTTCTGCGACAACTCGAGAACCACCTGAGCCTCGACCTCGGCTGCATCGCTCTGTTCGACAAACAGGCTGGCACGCTCAACATTGAAGCCTTACGCGTGAAAAATCCGTTGCTCGCCTCAAAACTCGATTTCCATGACGGCGTGGTGCTGGCGTTGGCAGATACCGGACTGCATCTGTGCAAGGAAGGACAGATGATCTACATCGATGATACGCTCAAGGAGTCGGCGACGTTGGCCAAAAGTCTGGCGGTCGCCGGTCTGCGATCCGCTGTCGCCCTGCCGTTACTGGTGGAAAATAAACTGTTCGGCGTGCTGCTCTCGGCCCGGCTAAAGCCCGAAGGTTTCAGCAGCGGCGAATGCGAATTCCTGCGAATGTTGAGCGAACATGTCGCGCTGGCGGCGCACCAGGCCAGATTGAACACCGAATTGGAAAAGGCTTATAACGATCTACGCCAGACACAAGCCACGGTCATGCAGCAGGAACGGCTCAAGGCCCTGGGCCAGATGGCCAGCGGCATCGCACACGATGTCAACAACTCGCTCTCACCGGTGTTGGGTTTCACCGACCTGATGTTGAGCGGCGAGCGTGGCTTGAGCAGTGCCGATAAGAAGCATCTCGAGTACATCCGCACCGCCGGGGAAGACATCGCCCACATCGTGGCGCGCTTGCGCGAATTTTACCGCCGCGACGACCAAGAATCGTTGCAAAAGTTGAACCTCAATCATCTGGCCGAGCAGGTCGTGGACATGACCCGGCCACGCTGGCGTGACATCCCGCAATCCCGCGGTATCACCGTCGAGATGCACACCGACCTCGCCAGGGGAATTCCCCTACTGGTGGGCATCGAAAGTGAAGTGCGCGAAGCCGTCACGAATCTGGTTTTGAATGCGGCCGATGCCATGCCGCATGGTGGTAAGATCACGCTCCGGACCCGCCTCCTCACGCACGATGTCCCGCAGATAGGCCAATCGCATCCATCGCACGTCCTGGTCGAGGTGTCCGATACCGGGATCGGCATGAACGAGGAAACCCGTAAACACTGCCTGGAGCCATTCTTCTCGACCAAGGGCACACGCGGTACCGGTCTTGGCCTGGCGATGGTGTACGGTGTCATGGAACGGCACGAAGGCAGAATTGAAATCGAAAGCCAGCCTGGCTTTGGCACCACGTTCCGTCTGATATTCCCCTTGCGCAAAATAACGGAGACTGCAGTAAATAGAGACGAGGACTCCCCGGCACCCGAACCTCTGATGATCCTTTGCATTGATGACGAACCGTTGCTGCGCGAACTCATCCGCGAAATGTTGGAGCGCGACGGTCACGCGGTGGACGTCCGTGATAGCGGCCAATCCGGACTGGATGCCTTCCGTTCCGCAATGCAAAACGGACGCCCGTTCGATGTGGTGATCACCGACCTTGGCATGCCCTATCTTGACGGGCGGCAGGTCGCCAAGGTGATCAGGAAAGAATCACCGACCACCCCCGTGGTCATGCTCACCGGTTGGGGAGCATTCATGAAGGAGGAAGGCGAGGCGCCGGCCCAAGTTGACGGCGTGTTGAGCAAACCACCGCGCCAGAGAGAACTACGCGAAACCTTGTGCCGACTGACCCCGTCGCGCAAACGTTTTCCTGGCAAATCATCCGAAAGAGAATTGCAGGGAGCGTGACCGGAGCTTGACGCTGGAAATTGATTCCACAATTTGCATTTCGCGGCGGATACTCTATTCAAAGTCGTACACCACGACCTTTTTGCAAAACCGCTTGAAGACCTTCTCCAGGAACTCAGCGTGTAGCTGATGCACTTGGTAATCATCCTGGGCCTGCTTGTTCGCAAACACGAGGTTTAGGGCAACTTGATAAGATTGCTCCACGACAGGGCGGTAACTCGGCACCATCTTCCCCGCGTGGTAATGCAAAACACCTGGAATCGGCTTGAGGTATTTGTTTATCCCGGCAAGTAATTCGTCGGCGGCTTTGGAGTCGGCGGGATCGGTCCAGAAAATAACGACGTGTGAAAACATTTCTTTGATTTGTGTTAATTGTTCGCTGCGGATTCTGTTGAAGCTCTGGAAACCTGCAAGGGGGAAATGGAAACGGCGATGCAAAGTTATCGCCCGCCAGCGGCAGTTATTTCAGTTGTGCAAGCAATTCCATCATGGTGTCGAGTATCTTCGGCGCGGCCTCGACCTCCAAATAACTTGAGCGCGCCCGCCACGTTTCGTAACCGCCCAATTTGTGGTGTTCTATCGTCGGTAAATAGCCGTTGTAACCATTGGCAAGTGAGATGGTGAAAGCAGGCGAATTTTTCTGCTTTAGTTCCAGCCCGATTTCGACAAACACCTCGCATGGTATCGCCGCGATTCGAAGTTCGCCGATGCGCAGGGCTTGCAGGATGATCGGCACTTGCGCCGGGTACGAGTTGAGCAACACCGTCTCGCGCGCATAAATCTGCTCCAGCGTCTGCATCACTGAATTCCCGGCCTCGGCCATGATTTTCCTGACGCGCTCGACTTCCTCGTTACCCGGCAAGCGAACGCCAAGCTGAATTTCCCTTTGTTGCGCGCCAAGCGGCAACCAGTCGCGATATTGGATATTTTTGTAAACGCGTAACGCTTCATCGGCGATTTCATTGGCAACCAGCCGCATCTGGCCGTAAGCCGGCTGTTTGGGCTGTCCGCCACGGAAATTGATGTTGTTGATGTTGCCGCTCGTGCCGTTGGACATCATGCCGACAAAGGGCGGGTCCTGTCGGTCCGCATCAAGCAACTGCTGGATGCGGTCAGCGAACATACCGAAATAATCGGCCGAGATATGGCCGCCACCAACTCCGCCGCAGTAGTGCAATGAGTAATTCGCCAATAACGCCAATGGATGTCCGTCCGCTGACTGCACTGAAACAATCGAAAGTTCAGGATCAGTCGGACCGGCGGGCTCAAGCAAATTGGGGTTGCCAACGCCGGGATTCATCTGCACCTCGTCGATTCCGCCAAAGGGATTCTTCAGCACCGTGCCCGGTTTCATTTTCCATCGCCGATTGAATACCTGATCAGGAACGTTGCCGAAACCCCAGCCGATCTTCGCCGGCGCAAAATTATTGACGGCACGGCGCACGCCGTCAGCAATGCGCGCGGCCAAAAATTTTTGATACGCCACGTCGGGATCACTTTGAAAAACCGGTGTGGCGGCGGGCGCAGAATGAGTGTGTGTTGCCGACATCAGAATGTGGTCAGCCGGAATGGCGCATTGCTTCTGGATCGTTTGTTTGGCGTCGTCGAAGATTTCGCGTGGAATCATGCAACTATCGACCACCACAATCGCAAGGCGCGTTTGGCCATCGTCAAGCACCAGGCAGCGCGCGTGCAGCTCGTCGTGAAGGTGGGCAGCCTTTCCATCCTGCATTCCGCCGTTGATGGAGACTCCCAGCCAGGGAGAGACG
>CAZYYS010000072.1:0-19211 GCA_964651015.1 uncultured Verrucomicrobiota bacterium | reverse complement strand
CCAATCTCATCTCCACCTCAACACGCGGCTTCACTTTCTCACCCTTGAGGGCGCTCACGCTTTGCTTGAGCAACTGGCAGTAAAGCTCGAAACCAACCGCAGTGATATGGCCACTTTGCTCCGCACCGAGCAAATTACCCGCGCCACGGATTTCCAGATCGCGCATCGCAATTTTGAAACCGCTCCCGAGCGTCGAATACTGTTTCAGGGCGCCGATACGTTTGCGGGCGTCACTCAACAGGCCGGCATGGCGAGGGATCAGCAGATAAGCATAAGCCTGGTGCTTGTAACGACCAACTCGCCCGCGTAATTGATAAAGATCACTCAAGCCGAAACGGTCGGCCCGGTCGATGATGATGGTGTTCGCGTTCGGGATATCGAGCCCGCTTTCGATGATCGTCGTCGAAAGCAACACATCAGCTTCACCATTCACAAAACTGGTCATGACTTCCTCCAGGTCGTCGCTGTGCATCTGGCCGTGACCCACCACAATGCGCGCCTGCGGCACAAGCGAGCGAAGTTTCTGCGCCATGGTGTCTATGGTCAACACGCGGTTATGCAGAAAGAACACCTGGCCGCCACGATTCAATTCCCGCTGGATCGCGTCGCGGATGATGCGCTCGTCATATTGAGTAACGATGGTTTCGACCGGCAACCGATCCTGCGGCGGCGTTTCAATGGTGCTCATGTCGCGCGCGCCGGTCAGTGCCAGGTAAAGGGTGCGCGGAATCGGCGTGGCGCTGAGCGTGAGCACATCCACCAACCGGCGCAATCGTTTGAACCGCTCCTTGTGCAACACGCCAAACCGCTGCTCTTCATCAATAACCACCAGCCCCAGTTCCTTGAACGCGATGTCGTCCTGCACGAGCCGATGCGTGCCGATGATGATGTCCACCGCACCCGCGGCCAGATCCTTCACCACGCGCTGTTGTTCGCGGCGGGTGCGAAAACGGGAGAGCAGTTCGATCCGCACCGGATAGTCCGCCATCCGCTCGCGAAAGGTGTTGAAGTGTTGTTGCGCCAACACGGTTGTTGGCACAAGCACAGCGACTTGCCGCCCGTCCATTACCGCCTTGAAGGCGGCGCGAATCGCCACTTCTGTTTTGCCAAAACCGACATCGCCGCAAATCAATCTGTCCATCGGTTTTGGCGTTTCCATGTCCTTCTTGGTTTCGGCGATGGCACGAATCTGGTCGGGCGTCTCTTCAAAAATGAAAGCACTTTCAAACTCGCGTTGCCACGGAACATCTGGTGCGAAGGCATGGCCCGGTTGCGATTCGCGCGCAGCCTGGATGGCGAGAAGTTCGCTGGCGACATCGCGCACCGCGCACTCAGCATGGGCCTTCGCCTTCGCCCAACGCGTGCCAGTAAGTGTGTTGAGCGGTGGACGCGCCTTGCCAGCGCCGACATATTTGCTCACCAAGTGGGCCTCGGTCACCGGCACGTAGAGTTTCGGCGGCTCCTGCCCCGGATCGTTCGGTGCAAATTCGATGACGAGACATTCCTGGCCATCGCTGCGCAACTGTTGTTGTGAGGAATCAGTTGGGTCAGGACTTTTTCTTCCAACGCCGACCGGCATCACCTTCAGACCAAGATACCGACCGATGCCATGTTGCAAGTGGACCACGTAATCGCCTTCCTCCAGTTCGGTGAAATCAATATCCAACGCGGAACGAACGGCAGCAGCGTGAGGTGACTTGAGCCGGCGCGGTCGTTGGATGCGGTAACGCCCAAAAATTTCGGCGTCCGTGACGACCACGAGTTTTCCCGCATCGTAAATGAAGCCGCGACTCAAAGACCCGAGTTCGGTCGTGGGTCGATCCTCGATCCTCGATGCTCTCCCTTCGCCACCAAATCCGTAATCCTCCCAAATCTCATTGAAGCGTTGCCGCTCGCCCTCATTATTGCAGAATACGTGAACCGCATAATCTTGGCGCAACCAACGATGCAGTTGCGCAAAAAACTCGCGGCGTTGCGCTTCGGCGATTTGCGGCTCCGGCGCGCGTTCGCTGAAAGGGCGGAACGCATCCAATGATGAGCAGGTGAGCGTGAACTGGTCCAAAGACGATTCGCCGGCACCCTGCCCATCCGGTTCGTAGCCGCCGAGGTGACGAGGTGGAGGCTCTTCGATTACGACACCTTCCGCCTTCTCACGCCGTCGACTAGGGTCCAACGAAATTGGGAACGTGCCGTCGCTTTCAAAAAGTCCCAACTGCGTCAGTCCCCGTTGTTTGAGGTCAGCCAGAAATGTTTCCCATGAAATGAAGAACGGGTCATCAGCAGGAATTTGTTGTGCGTATTCGTCAGCGCGCAGCGAAAGCTGCTCTGGTTCGCAGAGTAGAAAAACCACATCCTCTGGCAAGTAATCGAGCAGCGTGGTCAGCGGAGCGCGAGCTTCAGTCCGCGTCATCCTGGTGTCGTCGCGGGTTGTTGCCGTTCCAGATGCGTCTTTCGATTCGGCTGTTGGAGCGGCCTGAATGCCGCGTTCCAGTTGACGTTTCAGGATTCCCAGTTCTCCCGCCGGCGGTAACTTAACGCTCGTGATTTCTTCCCGCGAAATTTGCGTGAACGGATCGAAACAGCGCAGCGACTCCAGTTCATCGCCAAAGAATTCCAACCGCACCGGCCATGGACTGGTGAGCGGATAGACATCCAGAATGCCACCGCGTAACGCAATTTCACCCTTCTGCGTCACTTGCGCTTCCGACTCGTAACCTTGTTCCTCCAGCCACTCGATCAAACCCAATGGATCAGCACGATCCCCGCGCTCAAGCGTTCGAGTTCGTCGGGCAATTTCGGCGGGCGGGAAAGTTTTTTGCAGCAGCGCAGTAACATTAGTCACGACGATCGATCCGTGAGGCGTAACGCGTGAGGCGTGCGGTGCGAGTGCAACAAGTGCTTCCAAGCGCTCGCTGATGACGTCGGCATGCGGCAACTTCGCTTCGTGTGGCAGAATTTCCCAAGCGGGATAGAAGAGCGGCGGGGGGCTTGGAATTTCAGATTTCACATTTCCGATTTCGGATTTCAACCAGGTTTCAATGTCCTGCTGAAAAATCTCCTGCGTTTTCAAGCCCTCGGTGACTACGACAATGGGGCGCTTGGGGGAAAGCCGCAGCAGCAACACGGCTAGGAACGCCTGCGCTGCCAGGCTGACGCCGACACAAGACAATGCGCCGCCCTGCTCCAGTCGCCGTGCGAGGGATTGCACCGCGGGAGTTTGCGCGACGGTGGCAAGCAGAGGACCCGCTACCGTCGTGGATTTATCTGACGCCAAGCGGAAGGGAAAGTCGCAGCCGGTTGCCCAATCGTCAAGGAGCGTCGAGTTGGACTATGCCGGTTTGCGGTCTCCACCGTGGCGAACAAAGTGGCAAGATCGAGCCGAGAATCCAAGTTTCGGTCAGCGGCGATAAACGCTGGGCTACACCGCCGTCATGCCGCCATGGCCACCATCACCGGACCGGTCCCACCAGTCTGGCGACCTCTCTGCGTGTCTTGTTCTCTCAGCATAATTCAGCTGGGAAACTTCACGGGTACTGCAGCAACCGGTAGAAGCGCGTGACGCCGACGATCGGCACGGACACGGAGAGGCGCTGGCCGGTGCCCACGGTGGTCGTCGCGACGAAGGTCGAACCGTCGATCTGGTCGCGGGCCTCGATACCGTACACGACTCCCGCCACCGAATCGAACGAGAGAATCAGGCTCGCGCCCTGCTTCTCCACGGCGATCGGCACGAACGGCACGGTCGTTTGGTCGATGGATTCGAGGAACGCCACCACTTTCGCCTGATCGCCCGGGTTGCTCAAGTAGTCGGGTCGACGGCCATTTTCGGTGCGGTGTTCCACGTCGGCGACGACGGTGGCGAGCGATTCGGCGGCGCCGTTGTGCATGAAGGGCGGCACGGCGTGAAGGCCAAGGAGCGATGGGACGTTGAAGCCGATGCCGCGGCCATCGTTGTTGTAGTCAATACCCAATCCGTCTTGCGCGGCCTGCAGCGTGCCGCTGCTCACGGCGGCCGCAGCCTTCTCGTCCGCGCCGACGTCGTTGCCCAGCGGATTGCCCTGACCAGGCACGCCGAGGTTGAAGGAGCCGATGTCGCGCAGGAAACGGTTCAAATACTGCGTTCCGACCGGATTGCCGGTGAACGTGCCCGTGCGCTCCGTGGTCGCGAAACCTTCTCCAGCGGAAGGTGGCGAAGTGAAGTCCTTGACACTGACGGTCCAGTTCAATCCGCCGTGACAACTGGCGCAACCCGCGTTCAAGAAGAGAGTGCGGCCCGCTGCGACGTCCGCCGCCGAAGCCGCGCCCGGGAACCCGGCCAGCGGTGAGTTCGGCGTGCGCACGGCATTGCGCACCCACTCGCGCATCGCCGTCAGGGCCGGCACCTTGTTGCCGCTGCCCGGCAGGGTCACCGTCACTTGCGCGCGATTGGCGTTGGCCAGCGCGAACGCGTTCACCGCGCTGGGGGCGACGTTGAGATCGCCGCTGTCACCGATCAGCAGGCCGTGGTTCGGATCCAGCGCACCCCCCGCCAGCGCCCCCGGGCCAGAGACGTTGCGGATGTTCAGCTCGAAATCCTCGACCTCGTCGAAGATCGCGGAGTAGTTCAGCAGCCGTTGCTGCGTGCGATTGTGCGGGTTGAACGTGGCGTTGAGCGGCACGCTCTTGCGCGGGCCGGCGGCAAACTGCCAGATCACACCATCGGTCAGGCCCTTGAAATGGCAACTGGAGCAAGCTTGCCAGCCCTCGCTGGAGAGGCGGTCGCGCAGCGAGTTGGTGCCGGGGATCGTGTCGAAGTTTCCGCGTGAGGAGAAAAACATTTCCGCACCGACGAGATTGGTTTCGCCCACCGAGCCAGGGACAGGCAGATCGGAGCTTGGCATGACGGCGATCACGGCGTCATTCGTCAGGTCCACGACGGAGACGTTGCGAGAGACGAAGTTGGCGACATAGGCACGCGTGCCGGTGCTGTTGATGACGATGCCTTGCGGATTCTTGCCGGCGTTCGCGCCGCTGGTGGAAGGATTGGTCGGGTCATTCAGGTCCACGTAGCGCGTCGTATCGCTGTCGCCCGTGAACGCCAGCTTGCCGTCGGCACCGACGTTGACCTTCACGAGCACGTCGCTGGCGGCGGATACGACGTAAGCGGCGCCGTCGCCAATCTGGGTGGTAAACGCGAGGGCCCAAGGGTTGGCAAAGAATAGTCTCCGTTTGCCGGGCTCGGGATCACGCGCGCCAAGGTGGAGGTTGAGGAACTTGGTGCTGCTGCCGTCGAGCGGTGTCGTGCTGTTAATACCGTCAATCACGTTCACGAAGGCGTGCGTATCGAGGTTGAATCTCAGCGGGCCGCTGGGCGACGCGGCAATGTTCGGCAGGTAGGCGGATTCTCCACGCAGGACTATGCTCTGGAGCTGATTCGGAAACGCCAACGTGTCGGGCGCGGGCGGATTGGTCAGGCCGGGAAATTTAAAACCGGTGATTTGCGGCGCGAGCGAAACCGTGCGCGCGACCTTGTAATCGGCGATATTGAGCGAACTCGTGTTGATGTCGAGCACGGAAACGAGGCCTTCTTTGCCGAGATCGTCGCCCTGTCGTCCGCCGGCCTTGGTGAACGAGAGGAAGCGCGTGACGTAGAGTTTCGAGTTGTCGCTGCTAACCGCGAGGCCACGCGGCTGAAAGTGCCGCGCCCGGTCGGGATCGTTGGCGAGGCTGTTCCGCAAATCCACATGGCCGATGATCGTCCGCGTGGCCGTGTCAATCACCGTAATGGTATCCTGGCCGCTGTTGGCTACGAAGACGCGTTGGCCGTTCGGCGAACAAACTACATTCCACGGCTCTGCGCCAGTGGTAATATTCGTAACGACCGTGGCGCTGAACGTGCCCCACGCCGGGTCGCTGATCTGGATGATCGTGACGGAGTTGCCGGCGGCATTGGCTACGTAAGCCCATTGGTTGTTGGGCGTGAGCGCGACGCTTTCCGGTTCGTCGCCGACACCAATCTTGGCGATGCGCGTGTTGTTGTCGGGACGGAACACGCTCACCGAATCGTCGTTCGGATTGACGGACCAGATCAGGCGGTCGTTGAAATTGATTGCAATCGGGCTGGAATATGCCGCACGGGCCGGCTGGTCAAACACCGGCGCGGTGCTGGCATCAATCGTGCGCAAGAACGCCACGACCTTCGCCTGATCGTTGGTGTCGCCCAGGAGGTCGGGCAAGCGACCGTTGTCCGTGCGGTGCTTAACGTCGGCGACGACAGCGGCGAGCGACTCGGCGGCACCGTTGTGCATGAACGGCGGCATGCTCTCGATGCCTAGCAGGGAAGGCACGTTGAAACCGATGCCCCGGTTGTCGCTGTTGTAATCCCGACCCAGCGCGTCCTGCGCGGCTTGAAGCGTCCCGCTGCTCACGGCGGGCGCCGCTTTCTCATCCGCGCCGATGTTGTTGCCGAGCAGATTGCCCTGACCGGGCACGCCGAGGTTGAACGAGCCGATGTCGCGCAAGAAACGGTTGAGATACTGCGCGCCGACCGGGTTGTTCGAGAACGTCCCCGTGCGCTCCGTGACGGTGAAGCCTTCCGCAGCAGACGGCGGCGATGTGAAATCCTTGAGACTGACGGTCCAGTTCTGGCCGCCGTGGCAACCGGCACAGCCCGCAGTGGTGAAGAGCGTGCGTCCCGTCGTGATGTCGGTTGGCGCCGGCGCATTGGGGAAACCGACCATCGGGCCGTTAAGCGTGCGCACGGCATTGCGCACCCACTCGCGCATCGCCGTCAGGGCCGGCACTTTGTTGCCGCTGCCCGGCAGGGTCACCGTCACTTGCGCGCGATTGGCGTTGGGCAATGCGAATGCATTGACGGCGCTGGGCGCGACGTTGAGATCGCCGCTGTCACCGATCAGCAGGCCCTGATTTGGGTTGAGCGAATTACCATTGATCGGCGTGGCGAGATTGCCCGGGCCGGAGACGTTGCGGATGTTCAGCTCGAAATCCTCGACCTCGTCGAAGATCGCCGAGTAGTTCAGCAGCCGTTGCTGCGTGCGATTGTGCGGGTTGAACGTGGCGTTGAGCGGCACGCTCTTGCGCGGGCCGGCGGCAAACTGCCAGATCACACCATCGGTCAGGCCCTTGAAATGGCAACTGGAGCAAGCTTGCCAGCCCTCGCTGGAGAGGCGGTCGCGCAGCGAGTTGGTGCCGGGGATCGTGTCGAAGTTTCCGCGTGAGGAGAAAAACATTTCCGCCCCAACGAGATTGGTTTCGCCCACCGAGCCAGGCGTCGGCAGGTCGAAGGTCGAAACCACGGCTTCCACGGCGTCGTTGGTGAGATTCACCACGGAGACGTTGCGGGAGACGAAGTTGGCCACGTAGGCCCGTCCGCCCGAGGAGGTGATCGCGATGCCTTGCGGGTTCTTGCCGGCATTGGCGCCGCTGGTCAGTGGGTCGGTGGGTTCGTTCAGGTCAATGTAGCGTGTTGTGTCACTATCACTGGTGAACGCGAGGTTGCCAGAGGCGTCCACATTGAGTTTCACCAGCACATCGCTGGCCGCGGAAACCACATAGGCGGCGCCGGCGCCGCTCTGAGTGGTGAACGCCATAGCCCAAGGATTGGCGAAAAAGGTTTTGCGCTTGCCCGGCTCGGGGTCACGCGCGCCCAGATGCAGGTTGGTTGAACCCAGGTCGGCCGGGCTGGTGGTATCGACTGCGCCGATCTGGTTCACGAAGGCGTGCGTGTCGAGGTTGAATCTTAGCGGGCCGCTGGGCGATGCGGCGATGTTCGGCAAGTAAGCCCGGTTGCCACGAATCACGATGCTCTGAAGTTGGTTCGGGAACGCGAATGTATCAGGCGCCGGCGGATTCGTCAGGCCGGGAAATCTGAAGCCCGTTACCGTTGGCGCGAGAGTTACGACCCGCGCCACGGCGTAATCGGCGATGTTGGACGACGCGGTGTTGATGTCGAGCACTGCCACAAGGCCCTCCTTCCCGAGATCGTCGCCCTGTCGTCCGCCCGCCTTGGTAAAGGAGAGAAAGCGCGTCACGTAAAGTTTGGTGTTGTCCAGCGTCACGGCCAGGCCGCGCGGTTGGAAATGGCGTGTGCGATCGGGATTGTTGGCGAGGCTGTTCTGCAAATCCACGTGGCCGAGGATGGCGCGCGTCGTGGTGTCGATGACGGTGATCGTATTTTGGGCGCTGTTGGCGACAAAGATACGTAGACCATCTGGTGAACAGACGATGTTCCACGGCTCGGCGCCTGTCGTGAGTGTCGCGACGACGCTCGCGCTGAACGTACCCCAGGCCGGGTCGCTAATCTGGATGACGCTCACCGTCCCGGCGGCGGCGTTGGCAACGTAAGCCCACTGGTTGTCGGGCGTCAAAGCGATGCTCTCCGGTTCGTCACCAACGGAAATCTTCGCCAGCCGTGTGTTGTTGTCCGGGCGGATGACGCTCACAGAATCATCGCTCGGATTCACAACCCAGATGAGCCGATCGTTCGGATTAACGGCGATGGGGCTGGAATAGGTCGGACGTCCCCAAGTTTGGGCGAGCGCCGGGTCAGCCAGCGTCAGGAGTAAGGCGAACGTGGCGGGGAGGAAGCGGAGAGTAGGGCATGGACGTTGGGTGATCGTTTTCATGGCTTTGTATTCTTGTTAATGGTTCCTGCGCCGCTGCGCGGTGTTGAGGCTCGCAGAGTACACAAAGGCACAATGGGCGGCCTTTCAGGGCACACAAGCGGCTAATTGGTGTCGCTGCTACTCCTATTCTACCGGGTTGTCAAGCCGTAACTGCGATCAGCATTGGTGCTTCACACCGCCGTCATACCGCCATCGATCACCATCACCTGACCGGTCACAAACGAGGCTTCATCGGAGGCAAGGTAGAGCGCGATCCCGCCGATTTCCTCGGGCTGACCGATGCGATGAATCGGCTGTGAAGATTCGATTTGACGCCGCCGCGAATCGTCCTTCCAGAAATACGCGCTGAAATCGGTTTGAATCAGTCCAGGCGCAATGGCGTTGACCCGAATCTTGTGCGGTCCAAATTCCTGCGCCCACGAGCGGGTCATCATGATCAATCCCGCCTTGGTGAAACTGTAAAGCAGCCCACCCGGTTGGGGTCGCAGACCGGCGACCGAGGCGATGTTGATGATTGACCCGCCGCTCTTGCGCTCGATCATTTTGGGAACAATCAACCGGATCAATCGCAGTACCGATTTGATGTTGATCTCGACGATCTTGTCCAGCATGGCTTCATCCACGTTGAGCGCCGGACCCTGACCGATGTTGGTGGCGCTGTTGTTGACGAGAATATCGACGGGGCCGAATCGCTGCTCAGTTTCCTTAACCAGGTTTTCGATTTGCTCATTGCGCCCCACATGACAGGCAACGGGCAAGACCTTGCCCGGCAGCGAAGCAAACTCCTTCGCGGTTGCCTCAAGGGTCGCCAGGGTTCGGCTGGCGATGACCACATTTGCGCCCGCCCCGGCAAATCGACGGGTGATGGCTTTGCCGATGCCCCGTCCGCCGCCGGTAACAATGGCTACCTTGTTTTTCAAGCTGATCCCTGCGCTCATAAATTTTGGACCGGCCATTTCCCACCACTGAGGCTCGTAGAAGTTGGTTCACCCGGAAATCCTCTGGATGCGCGAACGGATTCCGGTGCGTCAAGCTTTCTTAGCGCCGCGGTCCCGGTAGAAATCCAGTGTGCGGTGCAGCCCCTCCTGCCAGTCAACCTTGACTTCGTAACCCAGCTCTCGCCGGGCTGCTGAAACATCGGCCTGGGAAATCCGCACGTCGCCGATGCGCGCGGCCTCAAATCGTGGCGGCAATTGCCGGCCGGTCAGACGATTCAATTCCTCCACCAATTGCAGAACCGAGATGCTTTGTCCGCCGGCAACGTTGAACACTTTGCCGGCGACCTTTTCCGCCGGAGCTTCCGCCGCCAGCAAATTGGCCGTCACCGCATTCTCGACGTACGTGAAATCACGCGATTGCCGTCCGTCGCCAAAAATGGTGGGCGATTGTCCCGCCAGCATGGCAGTACAGAACCTGGCGATAACACCCGAATACGGTGAGTCAAACGATTGGCGCGGACCAAAAATGTTGAAGTAACGCAGACCCACCGTTTCCAGACCGTAGAGCCGATGAAAAAGCTGGCCGTATTTCTCCGATGCATATTTTTGCAGCGCATACGGCGACAGCGGATTCGGTGGCAACGATTCATGTTTCTTCTCGACGTCAGAATCGCCATAAATGGCGGAGGAAGAGGCAAACAGAAAACGCCTCACCTTTGCATCGCGTGCCGCGACCAGCAGTTTCAAGGTGCATTCGAGGTTTTGCCGGTTGCTTTCGAGCGGTTGGTTCACCGAGAGCGGCACGGAGGGCAGAGCGCTATGGTGAAACACCCAGTCGCAGCCAGGCAACACCTTGCGTAACAAAGCGTCGTCATTGGCATCGCCCTGGACCAATTCCAATGCGTCATCGGCGCCCCGCCAAGCTAGATTAGCCGCGTTGCCCAGGCTGAAGTTGTCCAGCACCACCACTTTCAAGCCACGGCGACACAATGCTTCTGCCAGGTGCGAACCGATGAATCCCGCGCCGCCAGTGACCAGGGCTTTCATGCCATCAGAGAACGTTCAGCCGGGCGCCAGCCAGTTCCACGTCGCCGACGGGAAGGTTGGCAATGCCACTAGAATTCTCGCCGTCGCGTGAGCTGCTCACTTATTGAAGAAGGCCTTGACCACTTCGACCACGCGTTGGATCTGCTCCTCGGTCAGTTCAGGATAGATCGGCAGGCTCAAACATTCGCGGGCGGCCTTTTCGGCAACGGGGAAATCACCCGCCTTGTAGCCCAGCGAGGCGTAACACTTCTGCAAATGCAGTGGCAGCGGATAATGCAAGCCGCAGCCAACGCCGTTGGCTTCCAGGTGTTTTTTTAACTCCTCCCGGCGCGGATGTCGCACCACGTATAGATGCCAGGCGCTCTCCCCGTCCACCTCCCGCGGTAGTTGCAGGGGCGTACCGGCCAGTAATTCATTGTAGCGGCGCGCAACTCGACGTCGCTCGTTTGTCCAGTCGGCAAGGTGTTTGAGTTTCACGCCGAGCACGGCACCCTGGACTCCCTCCATGCGGTAGTTATATCCCACTTCATCATGGTAGTAACGAACCGTTGAGCCGTGTTCCCGCAAGGAGCGGGCCCGGGTCGCCAGCGCGGCATCATTTGTCACCAGTGCGCCGCCTTCTCCGTACGCGCCCAGGTTCTTTCCAGGATAGAAACTGAAACAGGACATCACCCCGAACGTGCCAATGACTTTGCCACGGTAGGTGGCCCCGTGCGCCTGCGCCGCATCTTCAACCAACGGCAGCTTGTGCTCGCGGCAAATCTGCGAGATCGAATCAACGTCAAAAGGATGCCCGTACAGATGGACGGGGAGAACGGCCTTGGTCCGTGATGTAATGGCCCGCTTGACCAACTTGGGATCCAAATTGAACGTCCCGTCGTCGATATCCACATAAACCGGTTTGGCGCCGACGTAGGAAATTGCCCAACTCGTCGCCACAAACGTGAAGGGCGTGGAGATGACTTCGTCACCCGAACCGACGTTTAACAACAACAACGCCACGTGCAGGGCTGACGTGCCGCTGTTGAACGCCACGGCATGCTCCGCCCCGCAAAATCGGGCGAAATCCTTTTCGAATTGCGCCACGTCCGGACCGAGACAAAACGAGCAATTGTCGAGGGTCTTCGCAATCGCGGCGTCAATTTCCTTGCGCAGCGGTCGCATCTGCGCAGCCAAATCAAGATAGGGAACAGGTTTGATCATTTTTTGTTTTCTAAAATCAACGGTTCAACTGACATCGGCATCGAGTGTAGCAGCGCCTGCCAGCGAGGCGAGTTTTTTCGGCAGTGCGTTGGAGTTCGTGGGGCTTTCCGTGGCTGTTGAGTCGGATTACCGCTGCCAATGGAGAAACATCGTCGGCTGTCACGCCGTTCTTTTCCGCCCAGAAGGGGTGAAGCAGCCTGAGAAGCAACCGGTGGACGGTTACGGTTTCGCGCCGGACACAACCGGCGCTGGCGTTTTGCCCGCTCCGCCTCGTCGATAGCCCTGCAAGTCCAATGTCACGTGCGCGTAACCGATTTGCTTCAGCGCTTCCGCCACCCGCGCCGACAGGCCGTTCTCCAGCAACCTGGGCAATTCAGTCGCCCCAACTTCGATGCGGGCGAGTGCGTGGGTTTCGGACTTCGGATTTCGGATTTCGGATTTCAACTCGTGATGTCTGACCCGCACATCGTAGAATCCCAAGTCGCGCAAAACATTCTCCGCAGCTTCGATCATTCGTAACTTCGCCTCCGTCACCGGTTCACCGTGCGGAATCCGCGAACTCAAACAGGCCATTTGCGGCTTGTCTGCCGTCGGCAAACCGAACTGAGCAGACAACTCACGAATCTCCGCTTTCGTGAGCCCCACCTCTTTCAGCGGCGCGCGCACTTGAAACTCTGCGGCGGCCTTCGCGCCGGGGCGGAAATCCCCCACGTCACTCGCATTCTCTCCGTAAGCAATCACGGCAAACCCTTCCGCCCGCGCCAGCGGTTCCAACTCGGTGAACAATTCGTGTTTGCAGAAATAACAACGGTTGTTTGGATTGGCGACGTAATCGGGATTGCTGAATTCCTGTGTTTGCACCACGCGCACCGGAATTTGAAACCGCTCCGCAATGGCCAAGGCGTCCGCCAGTTCGCGCCGCGGAAGACTCGGCGAATCAGCAATTACCGCCAGCGAGCGATCGCCCAAAACTTCGCGTGTCACATAAGCGAGGAAAACGGAATCGACTCCGCCGGAGTACGCCACCAGGCAGTGTCCGTAAGAACGCAGCAGGGCTCGCAGTTGTTCCAGTTTTTCCATCGCCTTCAAAATGCCATCGGGCCGATGGAATGTCGAGGGCGAGGAGGGCGGCCGCGGAGTGGCTTCAACGCGCTGCCGTGCATCTTGTCGGCAAAATCACCTTAACCGGACGGGGAGCGCACGCGGCCCGCGTGCGGTCGTCGCCGGCCCGGCGACGACTTCCGGATTCTGATTTGCGACCGAACCAATCGGTGTGACGCGCTGTTGCGCAACCCGTGTTCGGCGAGCCGCCGAACACGGCAGGCCAGCGGCCTACGCTCCCCGAATCAACCGCATCGTTTCAGCTCTAAACTCGATATGAAGATGGACCTTCCGGCGAGGCGCCGGAAGCACATTCAATTCGCTGAAGAATGGGTCATCCAACGGTCATCCAAGGGTCATCCATTTGCAGGGTTGTTAGTGCTTGACGGGCGCGGTGATTGTGATTGCATAGCCGCGAATGAAAACGAAGATTTTTATGTTACTGGCCGTTTGTGGGCTTTCGCTTTTGATCGCTGGCTGCGTTAACACCGTGGATGGAAGAAAAAAGGCGGGCGTGCCGTTCGTCAAAGACAAAATTGAGAGCCGCTATGAGCGGCCCGTGGCCGAGGTATTTACGTCCGCCAAGGCAGTGCTGGATTTCAATGGTGTGCTGATCTCGGAGAACACGATCAACAATTCGCTCGAAGCCAAAGTGGACACTCGCACCGTGTGGGTGCGCGTCGATAAAGTTGACGACAAAATATCCCAAGTCACAGTGCAAACGCGCACCAAGGGCGGAGGCGCGGACATCTACCTGGCGGCTGAGATCGACAAACAAATCGCGCTGAAGCTACGTTAACCGCGCCGCTTCAATCCAATATTTTGTTCGTAAGTGCCAAGCGTCACCGCCTGGCCTTTTTCTTTTCCTTTGAGTTCCAGTTTCAAAATGTCCAGCCGGCGTTGGGCATTTTCCGCCGCCGCCAATCCGGGGTACTGGTCGATAATGCGCTGCAAAGTTTGCCGGGCCGCGGCGAGATCATTGGCATGTTTGAGCTGCAGGTCCGCGAGCAGGTTCAGCCAATGCACAACCTGCTTCGCCGGTTGATTGGCCTGCTGGATCAGTTGCTCCAGTTGATCGGCTGCCAAATCAAGGCGCTGATAATGGTTGGCGTAGATCAAAGCCAGTTTTTCCCGCACTTCACTGTCCAAGGGATGTTCCGCCAGATGTTTCACGTAATCGCCAGCCTGTTTTACCGGGTCGGTCTCCGCCGGCATCAAGTGGCTCTGGTCTGCGAGCAAGCCGAGGTTGTCCACGCCTTTGGTCACCGCAATTCGTTTTCGGTCGTGGCGGCCAACGAGCATGCGGTCATCAGCCAGGTGAGCGATGCGTTGCGCCGCCTGCAAGGCCACGTCGGTGTCGGGAAATAACCTCGGGATTTTTTCCAGGGCCGAACGGGCGGCTTCGCGATCCTGGTGCAACTTCAAATGCCAGTCGGCGAGTTGATTGAGCGCCGCCGCAACCTGTTGGCGAGGGAGATCGGTTTGACCGCACAGCCGATGGATCGTCAATTCCGCACCGGGCAGGTCGTTGAAATTTTCCGCCAGCAATTCGGCGAGCAAAATTGTTCCTTCGTAATCGTCCGGGAATTTATCCAGTTGCTTGTGGACTTCAGCGAGCGCTGCGTCGTAATTCCCTTTCTTTCGTTGGGCACGAGCGATGGAATAAAGCGGGCGCGGTTCGGGTTCTTCATCGCCACCGTCGAACATACTCGTCAAAGGTTTTGCGAGAAGTGCACCTATGTTCGGCGCCCAGATGATTCCAAGAGTAATGCCGAACACGGCCGCAGATCCGGCGATCATCACTGCCGGACCGAAGTCGCCCACCATACCCCCTCCGGTCATCTTCCATAACGAGCGTTGCAGTGCGATGAAGCCGGCTAAAATACCAATGGTAAGCAACCACTTGAAAACGGCCAACGCTGGGTCTTCGCTGCGTTTGAGAGCACGAATCAGCACCCAACCCAAAAAGCCAGCGACAATAACAAGCAATACCGCACTCCCGATAATGTTATAGGCGGAATTCACGTTTCACCCGTGAGTCGAAACACCTTTTCGATGCGTTGTTCCCATTTTTGATACGTTTAGGGGGAAGGCGCGAATCATGGAGTCGTTCAGTTTCAATTCGGTGTGTCAGGCTTACTGTTTTATGATCCGATCCGGATGACGGGCACGGCTGACGGCAGTGTCGTAGGTAATCAGGCATTTGCAATATAGATCGTAAAGGCAGTTATCCATAAGCACCATGCCCTCCTTGCGGCTGGTTTGAATCGCGTTTTCCAGTTGGTGGAGCTGGTTTTCGCGAATCATGTTTCGCACCGCACCGCTGGCAATGAGCAGTTCGTAAGCGAGTATCCGCCGCGTACGATCCGCCGCCGGGAGCAGCTCTTGGGAAATAATTCCCTGTAGCGCGTTGGCCAGTTGAAGAATGATCTGCCGCTGCGCGCTGCCTTCGAACACACCGATGATGCGTTCCAGCGCGTGCGACACATTCGGCGAATGCATGGTGGCCAACACGAGATGGCCGGTCTCAGCCGCAGTGAGCGCCGTGGAGATTGCCTCATAATCGCGCATTTCACCGACGACGATCACGTCCGGGTCCTGGCGCAGGACATGAACCAGCGCGCGATTGAATGAACGCACATCGGTGAGCACTTCCTGCTGTACGACGATGGCGCGTTTGTTCTGATGCACGAACTCGATCGGGTCCTCAATGGTGACGATTTTGCACCGCCGCTCGCTGTTGATAAGGTCCACAAGGTAATTGAGTGTGGTGGTCTTGCCCGCACCAGTTGGACCGGTGATGAGCACCAGACCGTTGGGACGGCGGGCCAGGTCGTCAATCTTATCGGGGAGGCCAAGCTCATTGCGTGTGGCAATCCGCTCGCCGCAAAAACGAAAACTCATCTCCGGATGACCCTCGCGCCTGTAGAACGTGGCGCGCACCCGCCCGGCAACGCTGTGAAGGATTGAAATGCATAGCTCCCATTCCTGCTCAAATTTTCGGCGCTGCTGCTCGTTGAACAGGCCGTTGGCCATGTTGCTTATCGCCGCCTCGGTCAACGCATCCTCGTCAGCAATGATGATTTCGCCATTGACGCGAAAAGCGGGCGGCACGCCGACCACCAGATGCAGGTCCGAAGCGTCATTGTCATTGGCCGCCGACAACAGTCGGTCCAGAAGTTCCGTGCTCATGAGTTGAAAAGCCCTCGCCACCAGCCGCGCAACCGCAACCCGAATCCGGCGTGGTCCAGCTTCACCAGCATCAAGTCGGCCTCGTAACAATGCGGATTGAGCTGCAAAGTCTGCGTGAACGATTCCCTGGCCGGACCGGTCAGGCCCAAAGCGAACTGGCAACGGCCCAGTTCCAGCCAGAGCAGAAAATGGCCGGTGTTCAATTCGACCGCCCGTTGAATCGACTTCAGCGCCAGCGCAAACTGCTGGTAGAAAAACCGGATTCGTCCCCCCAGCCATGCGGTGAACCAGTCGCGTGGTTCAAGCGACAGCGCCTTCTCAAAACAATAATCCGCGCGGTGCTCCCGGCGCGCGAGCAACACGTCACCGCGCGCCAGCCAGATGTAGGGCGTGTCGCCGCGTTCCTCGATGGATGCATCCGAAAACGCCATCGCGCTTTGCAAATCGCCGCTGCGACCGAGCGCGACGGCTTTGGCCGCAAGCAATTCGGGTTCATGGGGAAATTTCTCAAGCGCCTTGTCGGCCCAGAGTTTGGCTTCGCGATATTCGCCCAGCTCAATCAGCATCCGCACCTGGCTGATCCAGGCGGTGGTGTTCTGCGGATTGAATTCAAGGACCTTTGAGTAAAGACGAAGCGCGGATTCGAAATTGCCGTTCTCGAACGCCGCCCGCGCCTCGCCGAGATAATAAGCTTCGTCCTTGACCTGTCCGCCTTGCGCCTGTTGCGGTTGGTCTTCGGATTCGCCGCCCAACTCGAGGTTAACAAACCGGCTCATGATAGTTTTTGCCGCCGCCAAAGCCAGCGCTTGAACGGCGTTCCGACAAACTGGCTTTCCGACACGATGGCCAAACGCACCATGATTGCGTCCGCTCCCAGCCGGTTGCCCGCGCCTCGTATATCCATTTCCGGCCAGACAAACCAGTGCTTTTCCGGCACCACCAGTTCGCCGCTGGTCGGCATGATGGACCTTCGCGGCAACTTTGTTCCGTTGATAGTGATTGCATTCGTGGAAAAGGCCACGCGATCACCGGCCTTCGCGAGCACCGGTCCCCAGCCGAAACCCTCGCGCACGTAAATGCCGCCATCGCGATGAAACCAGTTGTTCGCACCGCGCTCCAAGTCGTACATCAACCAGTCACCATGTTGGGGAGTCCATCCCGGGGAATGAGGTTTGATTAGAACGACCTGGTTGTGAATGCGCACCGGCCTCACCCAGTTCCGCTCCACGAAATGCATCAATGGCGAATACATCAACAGCCAGACTGCCAGCAACGTCGCCACCGCCAGCGTGAGCCGCAATCGAAACCGGGCGTCGCGCAACCAGTGGCCTTCAAGGAACACAATGCTCGTGGCGTGCAGCGCAATCAGAATGCCATACGCAACGCTGCCGGAGCGGTAACCGAGCGCCACCACAAACACCACCGCCGCCAAAGCATACGTGCCGACGCACGCCCATCCCAGCATTCGCCTTCCACCAACCAGGAAGCCACATCCCGGAACTAATACGCCCCGGAGCAATTGGCTGATGCTGAGTCCGGCCAGCAACCGCAGCGATTCCAGATGCAACGCCCGCCGCAACGCCATCTGCGGACGGAAAAAGAGTCGCCCATACCACCGCGCGCGCGGCGGGTAGTAGGACGGCTGCACGCTTTCTGAATCCGAACGGGCCACGTTGAGGGATTTATGATTTATGATGTTGCCTCCGGCCGCCTGCTGCTGGCCACAAGCAATCGTAAATCGTAAATCGTAAGTCCCCGCGTCAGTGTCTTTGCTCGATGTTGAACTGTACCTGCTCGTCCGGCTGGTAAAACTCGCTCGTCTCGCGCTGCGACTTCATCTCACCAACGACCTGCTCGAAGATTTTCATCGCCTCCAAGCAACTCTTGCCCTTGAAACCTTTTACATGAACCTCGACGCTTCCGTCGGGGGTGATGGTAATGTCAAATTCGCGCTGTGGCATGATTCGTTAAATTGTTAAGTCGTGGATCCGTTGAATCGTCACCCATGTAACGATTTGGTGATTCAATGATCCAATGTGTCTCATCCATCCCAATGCCTGACTTTGAGCCGGATGGCGTTGTTCTCGTCCACTTCTTCCTCGACGATGTTGAATTGACGGGCGTGGATTTCCTCGATCAACCGACCATAGACGTATTTTTGCACCACGCGCCGGCTTAACTCCTCGCCGAGAGCGCGCAATTCCTCATCCGAATGGCCTGGCCCAGTTACGCAGATTGAAGCTCGGCCTCGGGCATCTCGTGAAAACGTCACCGTTACGGTGCCCCGCGTCACCTTGATCTGTTGGTCGCGGCCAAGCTGGTTGGTGACAATCTCGCTCTGCTCGATTTCGAGCGTGATGCCGCGCTCGCGGTTCTCAACTTCCTGGCTGGACTGGCACTGCCGAATGCCCTCCTCAACGATCGAGTAGCCCAGCGACGTCGCCGCCGCCGCGACCGCCGCGCTGAAGGCCGGCCACGCCGCGATAACCACCGGGGTCAAAATACACACGCAACTCATAATTTCTGTCTGTCTAACGTTTCATCAATTTTGACCATGCAGCGACACTTTTGTCACGCGACATATCAAAACTCCATCTGTCGCACTTAGCCGTCGTTTCTGGCAATGCGCGCTACACTTGCATTTCGCGCGCGGCCTTCCGCCCAATGACGTTGTGCGCTGATTTTTTCAGCCATGGTCTTCGCAAGCGGAACGGTCTGCGCGAGCGTGGCCAGAACATGTGCCGTAGCCAGCTCCTGTTTCGCGTAAAACGCATCGTAGAGCGCGCTGATGATGGCTTCCTCGATTTCTGCGCCGCTCAAATCCCTGCTCGCCTCCACTAACGCCCTGAGATCGAAGTTTTTAACCTCACGACCGCGTTTGGCGAGATGGATGCGGAAAATTTCGTCGCGCTCCTCTTCACTCGGCAGGTCAACGTAAAAAATTTCATCGAGCCGCCCCTTGCGCAACAGTTCGGGCGGAAGCTGCGAAACGTCATTGGCCGTGGCCACGACGAATACCGGCGCGCTTTTTTCGGAAAGCCACGTCAGAAAGGTGCCGAACACGCGCGCTGTCGTGCCGCCGTCCGTGGCGCCGGAGCTTTGCGAA
>CAZYYS010000071.1:0-19350 GCA_964651015.1 uncultured Verrucomicrobiota bacterium | reverse complement strand
TTTTCCGGGCTGACGTTCGTGCCCCATTCATAAGATACGATCTCCGGAATCTTGCCCTTCAGCGCCCGGAAGGCGTCTTCTACTTCCTTGATTTTCTCCTTTGTGACGGAGTCCTTGAACTTGAAGGCCACCACATGGCGCAGTTTGCCGTCCTTGGCAGCCGCGTCTGCGGCGAAGGCGACCAGGCTGCAAATAAATCCGACGATTAGGATAAGGGTAATGATCTTCATAGTTGTGTTGTGCACTCGATTTGACGCGGCACAAGGGCGTTTCTCAAGCATAATATCAAGCGCGCTCCATATCGCGATGTTCAATTTGCCGTTCGGATCAGTGGCGAGACATCGTCGCCTCGTCTTGTCCCGCGAACCGGAGCCTTTGACCGTCGCGTCGTATTGCGTCACAGATTTCACGGCCGCAGAACATGCGTTTCCGTCACAGCTTACGGATGGCATCCCGCAGAGATTGGAGATCGGGATCAGCGAGTGCCATCTGTTTGATTTTCTCCTTCCCGCCGATTTTGAGGGCCTTTTGCAGCCAGGTCAGCGCTTCCGTCGACCGATTCATCTGGCAGGCGTAACAAGAGAGGTTGTAGGGAATGATCGCCTCTTCTGGAAATTTTCCATAAGCCGGGAGCAACGCCTCCCATGCCGCCGATAACCCGCCGCCATCCGTGCGCCGCAGGGCATACGCCTGATGCACCCAACCGGAGGAAGACTCTGGCGCGCAGCGGACCAAAGTGCGGGCGACTTCCAATGCACTGCTCCAGTCTCCCTTCTCAGCGCAAATGAGCCAGCGCACTTCCAACACATTCGGATGTTCTTGTTGTGCGAGTGAGACATTCTCAAGTTCCTTGCAGGCTTCTACCGTGTTCCCCAGTTCCAACCAACCAATTGCGGCCCTCAAATAGTGAGTGTCCGGTGGCATGAGCGCTTGCATCGCCTGAATGTTAATACAAAGGCAACTCGGTGACAACGGCGGTTGAAGGCAAAGTTGGCCGTTGGCTTTTGCGTGGCGCCGAACTATTATCCTTTCCGTTATGAAAACACCGATCCTCATCATCGCCATTGGGGCCGCGGCGCTCATCGCTCAGGCGCAACTGCACACGGAACCCATCGAATACAAACAGGGAGATGCCACGTTGGAAGGCTGGCTGACCTATGACGCGGCCACCAAAGGAAAGCGGCCCGGCGTGCTGATCGTTCATCAGTGGAAAGGACTGAGCGCTTACGAAAAGAAACGCGCGGAGATGCTGGCGAAACTGGGTTACAACGTTTTCGCACTCGACATTTATGGCAAAGGGGTTCGACCGACGGATACCAGGGACGCTCAGGCGCAATCTGGCAAATACAAAAGCGACCGCGCCCTGTTGCGCGCGCGCGCCCAAGCCGGGCTGGCCATTTTGAAACAACATGAACAGACCGATCCGAAACGTGTCGCGGCCATTGGTTATTGTTTTGGCGGAACGACCGTGATCGAGCTGGCGCGCAGCGGAGCGGATATCGCGGGCGTGGTTAGTTTTCATGGCAGCCTGGATTCCCCAAAGCCGGAAGACGGAAAAAACATCAAATGCCGGGTGCTCGCGCTGCACGGTGCGGATGATCCATTTGTTTCGGCGAAAGATCTTGATGCATTCGAGGCCGAAATGAAGCAATCGAGCGTTGACTATCAGTTGGTGAAATATAAGGGCGCCGTTCACAGTTTCACGGACTGGAATGCCGGTAACGACAATTCCAAAGGGGCCGCCTACAACAAGGAAGCCGATGAACAATCGTGGGAAGCGATGAAACAGTTCTTCACGAGGATTTTTAGGTGAACGTGCTCCGTTGAATCGTGAATCGTTACACTCGCAACCTATTCTTGGTCGAACAGTGTGACGACTTAACAAACCCATGCGAATCACGGGCGGCCAGGCAGGCGGACGGATTTTGAAAGTGCCCAAAGGCTTGGGCGTGCGCCCCACGCCGGACCTCGTCAAACAAGCCGTGTTCAACAGCCTCGGCAGCCGTGTTCCTGGTGCGCGTGTGTTGGAATTGTTCGCCGGCACCGGCGCACTCAGTTTAGAATGTCTAAGTCGCGGGGCGAGTCACGCGGTTTGCGTGGAGAAGGCCCACCGGCACGCGCAGGCCATCCGGGACAATCTGGAGATCGCATCGGTGCCTGCAGCGAAGCTCGAAGTGCGCACGCAAGATGTTTTTGCCGCCCTGACACAACTGGCCGCTGCGTCACGCCAGTTTGATCTGGTTCTCGCCGACCCGCCCTACGGCGAGAAGAACATCAATCAACGTTCCTGCTCGCTAGCCCAGCAGCTTCTGGACAATTCGCAATTGCCCGCACTGCTCGCGGCGGATGGCATTTTCGTACTGGGCCATACGAAGCGTGACACCTTGAGCCTTCCCGCAAGCTGGAGTGAAATTAAACTGATGAGGCATGGCGATTCCGTAATGCGGTTCCTGAAAAGAGCGCAACCAACGTAAAGATCAGATTCGCCAATAAGACAGCGTTTCACCAGCTTTTGCCAATCGGAGTCCCCGACATGAGCACTATTGCGAACCAACTCGAGTCAGTTTTACCTGAACCTTCGGAAAGGCTCCAAGCCCTTGTCGATGCCGCGGTCAATGCAGTGTTGGAACAATTTGCTGGTAAAGGAGTGGACAAAAACCAACTCGCGGTCACGCTGGCTGATTGGTGTGCCCCCCAGAAACCCGCGCAAGGCAGTTACCGTGGAGATGAACAGATTTACCCGGCGAGCGTCGTCAAACTCTTTTATCTGGTCGCTGCGCATCGATGGATGGAAGATGGCAAGTTGCGGGACGCCGCGGAATTGCAACGCGCCATGCACGATATGATCGTCGATTCCGGCAATGAAGCCACTGGTTACATTGTCGATCTGCTGACCAGAACAACGAGTGGCCCAGAACTATCGCCCGGTGAATTGGAAGGGTGGTATGAGAAACGCAATGCGGTGAATCGTTACTTTGCCTCGCTTGGTTACCGGAACATCAACGTCAACCGCAAACCGTGGTGGGAAGGCCCGTACGGCCGTGAACAGCAATCCGTGCAGGTCCATAAGCCTAATCACCGGAATTGGCTCACAACAAACACCACCGCACGATTGCTTATGGAGATTGTTTCAGGTAGAGCGGTTTCTTCTGCTCGTTGTACGGAGATGATGAAATTGTTGGAACGCGAATTCTCGCTGTCGAACAAGCGGGACGAACGGGCCCATTGCTACATTGGCCGGGCACTGCCCGCTGGTGCGAAGCTCTGGTCAAAGGCCGGCTGGACGAGCCAAACCCGCCACGATGCTGCTTATGTTGAGTTACCCAACGGCGCCAAATTTGTGCTGGTCATCTTCACTATAGACCATGCCAGTCAGCGCGAGATCATCCCTGCTGTAACGAAAGTGATCGTTGAAGCAGTCAATCCCAGCAAAACTGACGTGCGATAAGTACAAGGCTTTGCCGGTTCAACCAACCACTCAATTCACAAAGCCCGCGCTGCACTGGGTGAACTTCTCAACATCGAGCCCACTCGATTTTTGGTTGTTCTATTAAGCACAGTTGTCTTGACCACGTGCAGTCCCAATCCAGTCGCAACCGGCGCCTAATATCAAATCAGTCGTTGTAAGTTTGAAGGACACGATTTGAAACACGCGGCGCGTGGTTTACCGCTTGTTCAGCTGGCTTGGAGTAGTCCGATTTGCTGTTGCACTCCTTGGCATATCTATTGCTCTTTATCTTGGCAGTAGTCGCCAAGAGGACATGAGCGTTCGTATTCGTACCAAATCCATCCGCACAGGGTTCACTCTCGTAGAGGTCGTGGTTTCAATCGCCATCACAGCCCTGGCATTTGCGGGAGTGGTTTATGGTTACATCGGGACCGGTCAACGAGCGGAATGGAGCGCTTATTCCTTGGCAGCCCAGTCGTTGGCGATGCAAGGGGTTGAGCAGGCGCGCGCAGCAAAATGGGATCCGCAAGCCTGGCCTCCGGTTGATGAGTTGGGAACCACGAATTATACCCAGGTGGAACAACTGGACGTGCCGGTTGCTGGCCAGCCAGTTCTTGCCACCAACCGCATCAGCATAACGACCGTCTCCACGTCCCCGCCGCTCAGGCAACTGCGCGCCGACTCCGTGTGGATGTTGATCAGCCGGCCACCTGGTGCCCGCGGGCCGTTTACCAACACGGTAGTTACCTACCGCACATGCGATCAATGAAACTCCTTTTTTCAATCCCTTCAAACCGGAAACCGCCGCCTGGCGGTCTTCTGGCCTTCACGCTCGCGGAAATCATGGTCGCAATCGGCATTTTCTCGTTGATCGTTGTGGCGGTGATCTCCGCGCAACTGTTCGGGATGAAGATGTTCATCATGACGCAAAGCAAGTTGGCTGCGTCCAACGGCGCCCGCGCGGTTTTGAACCGTATTCGGGATGAAATCCGTTCCGGCAAGACCATGGTTGTTGGAAATGGAGGCAGCAATTCATTTTCCGTCATCCTGTCGAATGCTCCGCATGTGGGTAATGCGCTTCGCATTTATCCGACCACGAGCACGAACAACTACATTCAATATTACCTGGACCCGAGCGATCAAAAGTTGAAGCGCAAAGCGAGCAACAGCAGTCAGATCGACGTGCTGGCAAGCTATGTTACCAACCAAATCGTATTTCGCGCCGAGGATTTCACCGGCAATGTGTTGACTAATGACCAGAACAACCGGGTGATCAAAATGACTTTGCAATTCTATCAGTGGGAATTCCCCGTGATGATCGCCGGACACGGTGGCTACTACGATTACTACCGCCTGCAAACAAGGATGACCCGTCGCGCGATTGAATAACGTCCAATGAACACCAGAGACTTATGACAATCCGGCCTGCTTTAAGTAAACGCTCGCAAGCGGCTTACGCTTTACTCCTCGTGATGGTACTCGCAAGTGTTGGCATCATCGTCTTCGCCTCCGCCTCCCGGTGGACCTATAGCAGCGTCGTCGTGACGGACCGCAACAACACCTACAATCGCGCCACGGCTGCTGCCGAAGCAGCGACAGAAAAGGTACTCGCGCAAATGACCCGCGATTTTTTCAATCAGGGCCTCAACTCCAATTTGGATGTTTATCGTACCCTCGTTCCAACGGATACTGCACAGGATAATTGGGCCAGCAAATATCAGTTTAGTGACGGAGTTGGCGGGGTGGATCGATCTTGGGTCGTGAGCACCGGCGCATCAGTGGTAACCAACCTGGACTCCCAGTTTCTTGGGCTATATGGATTGGTTTATCCGTATCGGGTGGTTTCGAACGCCAAACCGCTTAACTCTCCTTATGACATGGTAGCGTCCGTGCAGCAGGATTTTCAGATGGCGACCATTCCCCTGTTTCAATTCGCCATCTTTTACTCCATGGATTTGGAAATCAATCCTGGGCCGGCCATGAAAGTGACCGGAAAAGTGCATGGCAACGCGGACATATACGCTTCTCCCGGAACCTCGCTCGAATTTGTCGACGACGTCGGCGCCGTCGGAAAAATCAAACACACGCGCCACCCGGACGATCCGACGCCCCCATCCGGAATTATTCCCATCTACGACAAACAACACGTGGACAAGGTCAGTTCCTTGAACCTGCCGATTGGAACGAACAACAGTCCGGCAGCCGTGAGGCAAATCCTTGAAGTGCCGCCGTGGGATGAAAATGCGTCGTCTCCGCTTGGCCAACAGCGCTATTACAATAAGGCGGATTTGATCGTCAAAGTAACCCCTGCAGGAGCAGTGACCGTCACGTCGGGGAGATGGAACAACTTTGCCACCGACGTAACCGCGGACCTAAGCAAAATCGCAAACCGATTCGCCGTGAAAACCAACACCTTCTACGATTACCGGGAGGGCAAATGGACCATCACAACTCAGATTGATGTGGGCGCTTTGAAAGCGGCGATGGCAGACACGACCTCATTGACCTACTCCCTCAACAATTCGGCCAAATTCCAACTGGGTCACGAACTGAACTCCATATACGTTGATGACCAACGCACCGATTCCGCCAAGCTAACGGCTGTCCGCGTAACCAACGGGCAGACCCTGCCAACCGATGGGCTAACCGTAGCCACTCAGCTTCCGATTTACGTCAGAGGTCATTTCAACGCGCCCGATACGACGGTGGGACTGACTAACACGTCCAATACCAAACCAGCCTCCTTGGTGGGTGACGCCATCACTGTCCTGTCAACCACGTGGTCGGATGGCAACACAAGCAGCACCTCACTCAGCAGCCGCAACGCGGGAAATACCTCTGTTAACGCGGCTTTCCTCGCGGGCATTGTTCAAACCACCAATAGTAGCGGCACAAAGAAATATAGCGGCGGCGTAGAGAACTTTCCGCGGTTCCTCGAAGATTGGAGTGGTGATAATCTTACTTACAACGGTTCCATGGTGGTGATGTTCGCAAGCAAGTTTGCGAAGAAGTTCTGGATCGCACCGGGCACTTATTACAATCCACCCACGCGTCGGTGGGCATTTGACGTCAATTTCCTTGATCAACGCAAACTCCCGCCCGGCACGCCTCAAGTTCGAAAACTGATTCGCAAACAGTGGACCGTTGTTGCGGCAAACAACAATCCTTGAAACGAATTTGTCGGCACGCCGGTTGAACTGACTGCCCTGACTGGCGTTTGAAGAGCGCGCCAAGCACCGGCCGCGACTTGTTACCACTGACGCACACCGCGATACTGGAAGTTCCAGACGCGTCGCCAAAAACCCAGGGACAAGGAGCTATCACTCGTTAACTCACCCACTCTTTCGTTTTCCATGAGTGCCTGCGTCAATACGGCGACGCACGAAAGAAAGACACCGCGCACGGCTCAACGTGGTTGACGAAAAAGTTTCTGAATAACGCTTGCCATCTTTCTGAAACCAGCCAATCTTAAGCGCATCTGTCAGATGGCTTGTCGCTTTTCAGGGCATGGGAATCCTCAGGTGAACTTGGTTCAATGATGATTCTAAACCCGATGGTCGGGAACAGTCTGGAGAGAGCAACGCTCAGTCTAGTTCAGTAAAGCATCGAATGAATAACAAATTGTTTGTAGGAAACCTTTCCTTCAAAGTCACCGAAAATGACCTGCAAGACGCCTTCGCCGCGTTCGGCACGGTCCTCGAAGCCAACCTCATGATGGACCGGGCGACCGGCCGGCCACGCGGGTTTGGTTTTGTCACCATGAGCACGCCGGACGAGGCCCAAAAAGCCATTGAGGGCATGAACGGCAAGCCCTTGGATGGGCGCAACCTTACGGTTAACATCGCCAGGCCACGCGAAGAGCGTCCAGTCGGTGGTGGTGGCGGTCGTCGCGAATACGGAGACGGCTCGCGCGGTCGCTACTAGATCTTCGTTCGCCTTTGTCGGATCCCGGACGTTTTGGGGTCAGTTGTCAGCTTGCCAGTTGACGGCAAACTGTTCCCAGCAACCAGAGCTCCGTCAAGATTTGCAAACACAAGCGATTCAAGCCCCCTCACCTGGGTTGGCTTGTAAACCACGGCCAACGACACAAGACAAGTCCCACCCGTTTCCTGCTCGACGAGTCCAAGCCAAGGCCATTACCATTCAGTCAATCTCAAACGAGGGGCTTATGGATGAACTATTAAAACTCTTGCAGAACAATGCGCTCGAATCGCGGGAGACAATCGCCAAGATGCTTAACCTGCCCGTCGCGGAGGTTAACCAACGGATCGCCGATTACGAAAAGCGCGGCGTCATCCGAGGCTACCAAGCCATCCTAAACGAAGATCAACTCGACCTCGACACCGTGATTGCCGTCATTGAGGTCAAAGTCACTCCACAGCGTGAAGGCGGTTTTAACACCATCGCGGAACGCATCAGCCGCTTTCCCGAAGTGCGTTCCGCCTATCTCATGAGTGGCACGTACGACTTGTTGCTGTTCGTGGATGGGCGCAACCTCCGCGAAGTCGCGGCGTTTGTAAGTGAACGGTTGTCCCCGCTCGAAGGCGTGCTTTCGACCTCGACTCATTTTATGCTCAAGACCTACAAGCGCCACGGCGTGTTGATGCACCAGGACTCTTCGGATGAACGACTCTCCATCACTCCGTAACCACGCGAGCGCGCGATAGGTGCCTGAAGGTAATTCGTCCAGTTGGCATCGCTGAAGTAAACCATCCTTGGAAAGGTAGAAACCCTGCAGTGACGAAATGGCTTGTGTTACCAGTCTCCGAATCTGCGCGAAAGCCCGAAAGTCCGTCGGACAAGAGTAAACCTGAATCTTTTGTGACTAACCGTTCACTTGCCCGCGCTCAGGCCACCATCGATGATGAACGCGGTGCCGGTAATGAACGATGCGTCGTCGCTGGCCAGGTAAACGGTAGCAGCGGCGATCTCTTCCGGTTTACCCATGCGACCGATCGCTTGGGAGTCACTCATTTCTCGATATGCCTTTTCTGGATCGGGGTATTCTTTCAACCGTGCAGTCACAAAAGGAGTTTCCACCCGGCCCGGACAGAGGCAATTAACGCGGACGCCATCCTGCGCATGGTCAAGCGCCATGCTTTTCGTCATGCCAACGACGGCAAACTTGGTGGCACAGTAAGCGAGCCTATCACGCAGTCCCACCACGCCGCCGATGGACGCGAGACTGAGGATCACACCGGATTTTCGTTTGACCATTCCGGTTAAGAAGACTTTGGAGACGTTGAAAACACCGCGTACGTTGACGGCATAGAGGCGGTCTAGGTCGTCTCCAATTGTGGTCAACATGGTGCCGACGTGTCCAATACCCGCATTGTTAACGAGCACATCGAGCCGGCCTTTGCTGCGTTCGACGTGTTCCGCGACTTCAGCGCAATCACTTTCACGTGTCACGTCGAGTGATAAAAACTCCGCTTGGCCGTTGCTGGCTTTGATCCTCGCTGCAGTTTCCTGCCCGCTTTGTCCATTGCGATCCGTGACGAAAACATAGGCGTCAGCCTTGGCAAGGGCTTCGGCAATGGCCGCGCCGATTCCTGACCCGGCGCCCGTGACGAGTGCGATCTTATTTTTAAGACTGAACATGAGGATTATTTGTCAGGCCACTGCGGTGGTGGGTAAACAAGCCGGGCCAATCGGCTCGAAGGTTTTGTAGGTCAGAACAAATTCCTGGTGGCCCAGAGCCTCGGACGCCGTCGGCACGCCTTCCGCCGTTTTGAGGACGCGATCAAAAATCTCCTGTCCCACTTCATCAAGCGTGGCGCGCTTTTCCAAAATCCGCCCCGCGTCGACGTCCATATCCTCCGACATGCGGCGATACGTCTCTGGATTGGCGCACACCTTGATCACAGGTGAAATGGCCGAGCCAACCACCGAACCACGACCGGTTGTAAACAAGATGACATGCGAACCACACGCGATGAGTTCACCAACCTCAGCATTGTCATTGATGTTGGCAAAACCAAACCGCACCTCGCCGTCGGGAACAACATCCAACAAATACAGTCCTCCCGTCTGGGGGACATCGCCGGGTTTCAGAATCCCGTTGATGCGCGAACTGCCACTCTTGCTGTATGCGCCCATGGATTTCTCCTCCTGCGTCGTCAGTCCGCCGTCTGCGTTGCCCGGAGCGAAACTGCCGTGGCCCAGCACCGTGTAATGTTTTGCGGCCTTCTCGACGCAAGCGATCAATTCGGCCGCCAGTTCCGGTCGCGCTGCGCGTTCGGCCATGATCTGTTCGCAGCCGATCAACTCGCCCGTCTCCTCAAAAATCGCCCGGGCACGTTGTTCAACCAGCAGGTCGAACGCGCGTCCGACGGCCGGGTTGGCCGTGATGCCGCTGGTTGCATCCGACCCGCCGCAAATGGTGCCGACAACCAGTTCATCCACACCCATTTCCACCGTGGGAGTTGCCGCCGTTTGTTTCAGAGTTTCCTCAATCCAGCGTTGACCTTCGGCGATGGATTTGCGCGTACCGCCGGTGTTTTGGATGACAACCGTCGTCACGGGCCGACCAGACTCGCGAATGACACGGGCGAGTTCGGTGCGATTAAACCCTTCACAACCGAGTGAAACCAGCGCAGCGCCCGCCACATTAGGATGCGTGCAGAGTTGTTTCATCATCCGGAACGAATAGGCGTTGGGGTAACAACCACCGAAGCCAATCAGATGCACGCCCCGTTCGCGAAACGGAAACATGATTTCGCGGGCGACGTGGTGCGCGCACTCCACCAGGTAGGCGACGACAATAATGTTGCGAATGCCTTTGCGGCCATCGGATCGAGGATAAGCTTTCACTTTTCAGTTTTTGACCGGACCAACGATGGTTCCCGGCTCAGTGGTGGTCTTTGAAATACTGGCCTTGTTCCTTCCAAGTGTACGTCGGCAGATAGTCACTTTTGATGTTATGCGTGTGAACGTGCTCGCCAACTGAGATGCGCAAGACCGCTGAACCAATCGGGACGCCATACTTGATTATTTTTTCACCTGGCGCGATCTCGCGCATTGCGACCTTATGACCAAGTGGCAATTGGACGGCGGCTCGAACACGATTGCCATTAACACAAACGTCTTCTCCGGCGTCTATCGTCGCTGTAGCCACCAGCACATTGTCACGCGGCGAAAGTCGGAGGAGGCGCGAATCAGTCACGGCAGAAGCATCGGCAACAGTATTTTGCATGAACAAACCGAGGTTAATGCGGGATCGGGAGTTTTTCTACAACGGAATTTGCGGCGGTGGCAGGATTGGTCGGCTTGATACTAAAAGCATGTACGGAAAAGCCGTTTGGTGTCCCGGCTTTAGCCAGCAAGCCCGACCAACGCACGCTAAAGCGTGGACACCAAACGGTAGAATTTCCTCGCCATCGCATTTCCAAACACGCGTTAACCTCCTATTAGCAGACGATCACAATTCCAAAGCGCGCTATTCATGGGCCGTTCCGGCCGCTTCGGCCTTTAACCGCTGCCGCTCTGCCGCCTTGGCAAACGGGTAATAGACCACCATGGCGATCAAGATTGATACGGCTCCCCAGGTGGCAGCCTTCCAGTCCCCGCCGGAAACCAAGTAATGCCCGATGATCGGCGGCGTGGTCCACGGTACGTTGACAAAAGGCTTTTGGATTACGCCCCAATTCATCAGCAGATAGGTGCTGGCCGTCAGAATCAACGCGTTCAGAATATACGGCATCATGAAGATGGGGTTCAGCACAATGGGGAAGCCAAAGAAGATCGGTTCGTTGATTTGGAAAATCTGAGTGGGCAGTGAAAGGCGGCTGACTTTTCGGAAGCCAGGTTCTTTGGAATTCCACATGATCAAGGCCAGCGCGATCGTGGCGCCCGTCCCACCCACGTTGACGAAAGTGGTAAAGAAGCCCAGGGCGGTGATGTATGGCAACGGCTGGTGCGCCGCCATGGCTTCCACATTCGCCGCCAGGTATTGAAGGAAGATCGGCGCCACGATGGCGTCCATGGCGTTGTCGCCGTTGATGCCAACGGACCAAAGCATGGTGACTAGGAACGCATAAACAAGTATGCCGGGCAGTGTATTCAGCGCGAAGACCAGCGGCTTGAACGCCGAAGTGATGATGTGATCGATATCGACGCCGAGTAAAAAGCGGATTACCCAGAACACCAGCACGAGGAAAAACAGCGGGCTGAGTGAGAGAAACGATTCATAAACCACCGGCGGCACATTCTCCGGCAATTTGATGACCATGTTTTTGTCCGCGAAAAACTTCTGAATACGAACGCAGATCAAGGCGACCAGGACCGCGGTGAATAGTCCCTTCGAGCCGAGGTTATCCATTGAAAACGAGATATCCTCCGGCTTTTCCCCCAACGTGGGCCGATGCCTTGACAATTCCTGTGGGTAAGCATCTTCGAGCAGCAACCGATTGAGACGTAGGAGATCTTTGCCTTCGGGGTTCTGCGAGAGCAGTTCATTTGTTTCCGAGCGTAAAGTGATCTCAGAAAAACGATTGGTGTCATGAATTGATGAGCCGCGAAGGATGGTGTTTAAGTCGTGCAAAAGTGCTGTTTGCAGCGAAGCTCGATCAGAGCCGTCATCTTGGAAGCTCTTGAGAGCCGCCTTCGACTCGTCGGACAATCGATCCGCGAGCCATACGTCAACTGGTCTCTTTGGTTGAGTCACTCTTCCTGCTAGCGATGACAAGCCAGTGAGATCCCGCACAGAAAACATCGGAGGACCGGCGAGTTGGATCATCAGGAAGACCACGGTCGCCATCGTCGCGCTTACGATGGCCTCCTGCTTGAGTTGTTTACCCAAGTCATAACCGATAAAAAAACACACGAACACCGAAAGCAGGCCGAACGTGGCCGTCACGGGAACTTGAAGCAGCTTCAAATAAGGTTCCACGATCTTGTCCCAACCCGTTACGGGCGGGTTGGCCACGATGATGAACAAGCCTCCGATGATGGTGAGGGGTATCACTGACACCATTCCGGCGCGAATGGCGGACAAGTAGGTGTTTTCGCTCAGTGCCGTGAGCGGCGGCACAATGTATTTGTTCAGGAGCGCGGTCGCCTGGTTCAAATGTCCTCCTTCAACGAGATTGAACGTCGAAATAAAACGGCTGCGATCATGTGGACAGTCAACACAGATGACAGACAACTCGCAAGCGGATTACAGCGAACTGGAGGCCATCAGGACATTTTGACAAATGGGCGATTCACGCCATCATCTGCCGCAAGATGCAAAACCTTTTCAAACGATGAACGCAAAACAGTTCATTTGCGGAGTGATCGAAGGTTTCTATGGCCGTCCGTGGACAGGAGCGGAGCGGCGTCGGCTGTTCAAGTGGCTGCAAAAGTGGGGCATGAACACTTACATGTATGCGCCCAAGGACGACATCAAACATCGCGGGTTGTGGCGGGAACTCTACGACGAAGCCGAAGCCGCTGAACTCAAAAGCCTCATCACCGATTGCCAGGTGCGCAACATTGACTTTGTCTATGCCATCGCGCCAGGGCTTGACATCGAGTACGGCGTCGAAATACCCGCGCTCCTAAATAAGCTAAAGCAAGTCGCGAATCTCGGCGTGCGGTCGTTCGCTATTTTGTTCGATGACATTCCACACAAGATGAGTGCGACGGATACTGGTCGCTTCGGGAGTTTCGCCGAGGCACAGAGCAAGGTGACGAACGAGTTGCTGCGCCTGCTCCGCGACGTGGTCAAACCGGTAAGACTCTGGTTTTGCCCGACGGCCTATTGCGGTCGGATGGCCGGGGGTGCGGTGAAGAAGTGTGATTACCTGCTTGAGATCGGCCAACGGTTGGATCACGACATCGACATTTTCTGGACCGGCCCGGACATTGTTTCTGAAACTATCTCCTACGCATCGATCCGCGAGTTGCAAACTGTCCTCAAGCGCAAACCGCTGATCTGGGACAATCTTCACGCGAACGATTACGACCGTCGGCGGATTTACCTGGGGCCATACGCAGGTCGTCCGCTGCAACTGCGCGCAGAGGTGCGGGGTATTTTGAGCAATCCGAATTGCGAATTTGCGGTGAACTTTGTGCCGTTGCGGACTTTCGCCCTGTATTTGAAAACGGGTAAAGCCTGGCACCCGAGAAAAACATTTGAGCAGGCGCTGGCCGAATGGTGGCCGTCTTTTTCGAGTCGGTCCAAAGACCCAATGGCACCGCGTGACATGGAATTGCTGGGCGATATGTTTTATCTGCCATACGAATCCGGCAGGCGAGCAAAGCAACTTCTAAATGATTTCGCCTCGCTGCTGCGAACACCACCGGATCACTGGGGCAAGACCTTCACTCGATTCGATCAATCGTGCCTGGACATCTCCGCGTTGCTGGCGAAAGTAACCGAGCTAAACGACCGGGACCTTTGTTATGCCCTCTACCGGCACCTTTGGGACATCAAGGAGGAAACAACTCTGATGCGTGCCTATGTTCACTGGTTGAAGTTGAAGCCAAAGCGCGGAAAAAAGTTTTCTTCGGATGAACATCGTCCCCGGGTTTATCGCGGCGGTTTGGTGGCGGAGTTGCAACGATTATTGCCAATGGATGAGTCGGGCCATTTTACTTCTGCTCTTTCCAGATCGAGGCGGGACAGGTAACTGTTCTGAATCATGTTACCTGAAGGATTCAGAATTCGCCGGTGTCAAACGAATGATGAAGACGCGGCCTACGAGGTTTGCCTAAAGACCGGCGACAGCGGCAAGGACGGCACGCATCTGTACGACGATCCCAAAGCCCTCGGGCATATCTTCGTCGGGCCATACATTCATCTTGAGCCGGAGCTTGCGTACGTGCTTGAGGATCAACAAGGCGTTTGTGGCTACGTGCTGGGCGCACTTGACTCCAAAAAGTTCTATCAGGCGTACGTTGACAAGTGGCTTCCGGGAATTCGAAGGAGACATCCGGAGCCGACCGGCGATCCGGCTGGCTGGACACCCACTCAAAAACTTTACCACCAGTATTACCATCCCGATGTCTTTTGCCCGGAGCCGTACGGCCAATACCCCTCACATCTTCACATCGATCTGTTGCCGCGTGTGCAAGGTCGTGGCTTGGGCAATGACATGATGCGGGTGTTGTTGGATGAACTGGCTGCGCGTAAGACCCCCGGGGTTCACCTGGGCATGGCACCGAGCAACTCGCGCGCGGAAGGGTTTTACAAGAAGCTCGGCTTTCACGAACTTCTGCGCACCAGCGACTCCCTTTACCTGGGTAAACGACTCGCTTGAGGCGTCGATCCAGTCAATCAGCGAAGCTGGTCGGAACCGGTGACGACTTTCTGGATCGCCCGCGCCACCAGACGAATGTTGCTGGGGTCAGACAGAAGAACATTTTGCGGAATCCAGACCGCGTCCCGGCAAACTTGCTCACAAACGGGGCAATGCACATCGGCATAATTGACTCCCTTGCCGTACATCGGCCCGCTGATGCCGTTCGCGGGGCCACGATGTGCGTTTTGAAAAACTCCGTTGCCGTAGATGGGGCGATACCAACCTTTTGAAGCGGGCACTCCTTCGGCCTCCAGTGCTTCGATAAAACGATCGCGGGAAATGCCGAGCTTCCCCTCGTCCACTCGGAAGATGTACATATGATAACTGCGCCGGGTCATGCGCGGTTCCGGCGCAAGCAACTGAATTCCTGGCAGCCCGCGAAGTTCGCGGTCAAGAATCTGCGCGTTGGCCTGGCGCCTGAGCGTCTGTTTTTCCAACCGACCAAGCTGCGCCAGCAGGATTGCCGCTTGAAATTCAGTCATCCGCAGGTTGCTACCGAGGTAATCGTGATCGTACCATGCCGACCCCTTGCGTCGGCCGCAATGCGAGTAACTCCGGCAAAGATCTGCCAGGGCTTCGTTGTTGGTGACCATGATTCCTCCTTCACCCGCCGTGATATTCTTCGTAACTTGAAAGCTGAAGGTCCCCGCCTCACCGAGAGTGCCGGTGCCCTGGCCCTTCCAACGGCTACCCCACGAATGAGCTGCGTCTTCGAGCACACGCAGTTTATGCTTGCGGGCAATTTTGTTCAACCGATCCATGTCCGCGACGTAGCCAGCCACATGGACCGGAATGATCGCCCTCGTGCGCGATGTGACCTTCCGTTCGACATCATCGGGATCAATGCAAAGTGTGTCCGGGAGAATGTCCGCAAAGACCGGAATCGCGCCGACGGTTACCACGGCGCTGGCGCTGGCAATGAACGTGTACGGCGGCACGATCACTTCGTCGCCAGGAAGGACGCCCAGGCCGCGCAACGCCATCTCTATTGCCGTAGTGCCATTGGTGCAGGAAACGCCGAAACGCGCGGTGTGAAACGCGGCGAACTCCGCCTCGAACTGACGGACTTTCTCGCCGTACCACCATTTGCCTGATTCAAACACCGCCAGCAACTGCTTCCGCTCGGCATTATCAAAGACCGGCCAGGTAAGCCATTTGGCTGAACAAACCGGTTTACCTCCGTTGATGGCAAGCTTGCTGAATTGGCGGATGCCTTTGGTCTTCGTTTGTCTCGTTGGCGCGCCTTTCGTCATGTCGGTGCCCAAGCTAAAGAAAACTCGCTAGAAATGTAAGAAAAATGAAAACGGCGACGGCGGCCTCCCGGCACGCTCTTGCAATCCACCGGATGCCCATTTCATTTCGGCAAGTGGTTTAGCACCTCGCGTGGAAGCTGGACATAACGGCCTGATTCAACTAAATTGCACTGACAATTCTCGACAAAAAGCTGGTCATGAATGTAAAAGCGTTGCTCGCCGCAGTTTTCATTTCGTCGCTGTGCGCCTCCTCGGGGGGGGAACAGCAATCGGCGTTCGATGTATTTGCGCCCGTCAAGACCTCCACAATGTGGAAATCCAATCCGGCGCTCTGGCGTGAATTGTTGGCAGTAAAACCAGATTACCCGGCGGTTCCCATCGGCAAGACCGATATCGTATTGAATGGCCCACTCATTCAAACCTTTCGTCGCCCGCGTGGTTGGTCTGACTTGAATCTCGGAGAGAAAATCCTGGCTCTTCCAATCATTAACCTTTTCGTTCCCCAACCGATGCCTCCAACCGCCAGCGGTGGAAAATATTTTTTGTGGGGCGAAAGCAGGATGTCATGGGGCGCATTGGCAGCCGGCGCTTCCGGCGCCGACACCACTCCCATCAACCACGAGCCTGCAAGCGGGCTGATCTCTTTAGGATGGTGAAGAATAGCCTCAGCGCCCGTGTTCAACGACAACAGCTTTGGTTGCCGCTTCGGTGTTGAGCCCCTTCGCCGCAAGCGTCACCGCAGTCAGCATTGCGTTGGGGAAAAGTCCGAGCCAAAACATGCCAACGACACACACGGACAGCGCCACGCGCGTTGGGGTTGAGATCGGGATCGCTGAAACGTTGGGCACCTCCTTCGACCAATAAATGGCCCGGATGACGCCGAAATAGTAGTAGAGCGAAATCACCACACCAACCAGTGCAACAAACACGAGATAATAGTAGGCGTGGTTTACCGCACCCCGTTCAATGACCGCTTTGAGCAAAAGAAATTTTCCAAAGAAGCCTGCCAGCGGCGGAATCCCTGCCAGCGAAACCATTGCCAGCGTCAACGTCGCGGCCAGCAGCGGTGAACGCTGACTTAGGCCAGCCAAACCGCTGATATCTTCGCTATCCAAATGCCGCATGACCACCGCGATGACCGTAAACGCCGCCAGCGTCGTGAAGAGATAGCCGCTCAAGTAGTAGATCACGGCCGACTGTCCGGCGCTGGTCAGCGCCGCCACGCCGAGCAGCAAATAGCCCGCGTGGGCGATGCTGGAGTAGCCGAGCAACCGCTTCAGATTGCGCTGCGGAATCGCACACAGATTGCCGTAGAGAATCGTGACACCCGAGATGACTATGAGCAGCTTGTCCCAATGCGCGGTCACGTTGGGAATTGCCGTGAATAAAAAGCGGAGCAATAGGACAAACCCGGCGGCTTTTGACCCTACAGCCAGAAACGCGGTCGTAGGGGTCGGCGCGCCTTGATAAACGTCCGGCGTCCACATCTGAAATGGGAAGGCGGCAATCTTGAATCCCAGCCCCACGAGGATGAACAGCACACCGAACAGAAACACCTTGTTCTTGGCAAAATTTCCCGCCACCTGCGCCAGCTCCGTGAAGTTGAATTTGCCCGTTGTCCCCCAAACTAGCGCGATGCCATAAACCATGAACGCCGACGACAGCGCGCCGAGAATGAGATATTTTACCCCAGCTTCCAAGGCCGCGACCTTGCCGCGCTGAAAACTTGTCAGCACATAGAACGTGATTGTGATGAGTTCGATGGAAACAAACAGCATCACAAAATCGTTCGAGGATGCAGCGAACAACATTCCCGCCAACGCAAATACAATGAGCGAGTAATACTCCGAGATGCCCGCCGCGATCCGGTCCGCAAACTCCACTGCTAGAATCAAGACCAACACTGCCGCCAGCAGGAAGAATCGCTTGAAGAACACAGACAGCGCGTCCTGCACAAACATTCCCCCAAAAGCCGACTGCCCGATCAAAGCGCAACTGCAATGACTGGTGAAACTGTTCAGGAACAACACGGCCAGAACCGCCGCCGCCGCGTAGCCCAGCGCACGCTTGCGCTCCGCCGGCAGCCACAGATCCGCCACCAGCACCAGGAGCCCCAGCGCCACGACCGACAGTTCCAATGACATCAAAGACAAATTCATCTGTCGAAAGTTCCAAATTCCAAGCAACAAGTTCCAGAGAAGCTCCAATGTTCAATCACCAAGAATTGCTCGCGACTCCATTGGAGCTTGGAGCTTGAGATTTCCTTGGTGCTTGGATGTTGGTGCTTGGTGCTTTTCATTTCTGAATCTCCGCAACCACAGCAGGCACTTCGTGCTTCACCGTCGCCATCCTCACAATCTCCGCCGTCACCGGCCGGACCTTGTCCGTCAACAGCCGCGGGAAGAACCCAAACACCAGCAAACTCACAATGAGCAGCGCATAAGGCAGCTCGCGCCACGCGTTGGCATCCGTCGCATTGGTCGCATAAGTCCTATTCTCCAGTGCCGGCCCGTGGAAAACCGCCCGCACCGCCCGCAGCATGTAAACCGCACCAATGATCAACGCGCCCCACACCGCCAGCACGGTCACCGTGCGCAACTCCGGCACTTGCCACGCGCCAAAGAACACACTCACCTCACCCACAAAGTTCAAGAAGCCCGGCAGGCCACAGCCCGCCATCGCGGCCATCACGAACGCCACGCCGATAAAGCGCAGTTTCTTCGCCAGCCCACCAAGTTCGCTCATTTCGAGCGTGCCGGTCTGGCTGTAGATGTAGCCGCTCAAGCCAAACGTCAGCGCCGCGAGGAAGCCGTGCGCCACCATGATGACCACCGCGCCGGTCACGCCGATGAGATTCAAGCTCGCGATGCCCAGGAAGATCATCCCCATGTGCGCCACGCTCGAGTTACCGATGAGCAGGTTGAGATTCTTTTGCCGCATCGCCACCCAGCCGACGTAAAGCACGTTGCCGAGCGACAGCCACGCAATCAGTTGAAGGTGGGATTGCGCCACTTCTGGACAGAACGGGATGGCGACGCGAATCAGACCATAAAGCCCGAACTTCTTCAACACGCCTGCGTGCAACATCGCCGTCGCGCTTGGCGCAGAGCCGTAACCCAGCGCCGCCCAAGAATGAAACGGCCAGAGCGACACGAGAATGCCGAAACCCAAGAGCAACAGCGGAAAGACAAACATCTGCGCGCTGTGCGCCATCGTGTGTTCCGCGAAATACTTCGTCAGCGTCGGGATATCGAAGGTGCGGCTGTCGGCGGGCAATTGCAGATAAAGCGCGATGAGGCCGATCAGCGCCAGGAGCGCGCCGACGCTCAAGTAAAGCGTAATCTGAAAGGTCGCGAAATTCTTA
>CAZYYS010000070.1:0-19472 GCA_964651015.1 uncultured Verrucomicrobiota bacterium | reverse complement strand
GCCGCGTTCCACAGGGCTTAAGTTTATTTCCAGGTTGGGATACTACCAAATCCCGGTCCTGCCTGCGATATTGCACTGCATTTTCGTATTTCACATCTCATTACCCTATCCATCCGCCGTGATTTGCGTTAGTTAGCGGCTGCCGCCACTTGCAAAAACCCTGAAAATGGCCGATATATTAGGCCATTGGAGGTGTATCACTCGGTTACATTCGGCGTTCGGATGCTCGCGCGACGCTCAGTTTCGCTGGGCATCGGCCTGTACCTTCTGCTTCTCTGTGGTGGGCGCGCACAGGCCACTATCCTTGTCGATTACCAGATGCCGCTGGGCAACCCGAGCAACGCAATCTCCGACACCAACAACCATAGTCACTACCTAATCCAGCGCTCCGTGCAAGCGCTCGACTACAGTGACACCCTGCGCCAGCCCAACTGGGCCAGTTGGAATCTGACCGTTGCTGACTTGGGCTCGAGCGGACGCTCAGGTAGTTTCTCCATGGATACCAGCTTGCCAGCCAACTTTTACCGGGTGAAATCCACTGATTACACTGGCTCAGGTTACGACCGCGGCCACCTTTGTCCCTCGGCCGACCGTACCGACACCATCGAGCACAACGATGAAACCTTCTTGATGTCCAACATTATGCCGCAGTCACCGGACAACAACCAGGGCGTCTGGGCCAGCCTGGAGAACTACTGCCGCATGCTGGCGAGCGCCAGCAACGAGGTGCTCATCACCTGTGGCCCGGAAGGTTTCGGTACGAATCGCACGGCCTCCAGCGGGCAGATTCCGATCGCCAGCAACGTCTGGAAAATCGTCGTGGTGGTACCGCCCGGCGAGGGCGCCGCGATTGACCGTATCACCGGCGCCACGCGCGTCATTGCGGTGAACATTCCCAACATTCAAGGTATCCGCAGTGATCCTTGGCAGAATTACACTGTCTCGGTGAATCAGTTGCAGACGAACACCGGCTTCACTTTCCTTACTGCGCTGAATTCCGATCTCGCCGCCATCCTCCGCGCCAAGGTGGATGGTGCTCCGCCCGCCAGCGTCACTGATTTCAATCCGGGAACAGGCATACCCAACACCGTTGTTCTCATCAGCGGCACCAACTTCACCGGCGTGACGGCGGTGAAGTTCGATGGCACTGACGCCACCTTCACTGTGAACTCCTCCAGTGAAATCATGGCCATCGTCCCGATGGGTGCCACAACTGGGCCGATTTCAGTGATCGCCGCAGGCGGCCTTGCAACGAGCACAAGCGCATTCACGGTGAGCCCTCAGACCGCTATTCCGCCAACCCTGTCGGTCACCCGTGTCGGCAACAACCTGATTCTCTCGTGGCCAAACTCGGTCACGGAGTTTGTGCTGCAACAAAACCCAGACCTGAATCCGGTCAACTGGACCGCTTGCCCGGAAGCCGTATCCGACAACGGGACAAACAAGACCGTGACCCTCACGGCCCCAGGCGTCAATGTCTTTTTCCGCCTCGCCGCACCTAGTCCTTGAGTGTACCAGCGCCAGATACGAAAAAGCTCAACACAGCATTGAGGTTGCGGATTGCCTCGCCGCATGGAGTCAATAAGCGTCAAAAAGGCGACGCACGCCCCGCGCATGTGCGGAACATCCTCGATTGCGTCAAGTCGCGCCAACAGCCGGTGGAGAATCTGGAAATAAAATTGGCCATCCCAGTGTTGCGCACCTCAGTAACATTGCGTTACACTCAGGTCACAAATAGTCTGGGACCCTTTCAAGGAACGCATTGTGGAGGATTCCAGGCTGACAAGCTCGTAGGCGTGGAATACCGCAAGCCTTGGAAGCTGCCTTACCATCCTAGAGCAGGATCTGATCAAAGGGCGAACATGAACGCCCGCGACCCGGTAACTTCCCATATCCATTGGTAACCGTAGCCATGTTCGAGGTTCGCCAGCCTGAGCGGCCCCAAATTCGCGTTGAGTTCACTTTCAGCAGAACCGAAGAATCAGGACAATCAACCGGATCGTGTTTCCAGAGACCAGCCCTGCTGGGAGAGATCCCGTTTTGGAGTTTTGACCTGCGTCAAGGCTGCTCGCTCACTTCTGCTGAAGAGTAAGTTTATGTTGGCACGCTTCCTTGCCGTGTCGAGTCTTCTGCTTTGCGCCGCGTCGACGGTCGCCGTTGAAATCAACCTGCCTGACCCTTCGCATGGACTGCGGTTCACGAATGCGGTTCGCGTCTGGGACGAGGCGATCCCTCTCGGTAACGGCATTCTCGGTGCGCTGGTCTGGGGTGACGGGCATCCGATGAAAATATCCTTGGACCGTACCGACTTGTGGGACCTCACGCCGGTGCCGGAATTTCAATCGCCGGATTACAACTACGCGACGATGCGCCAATGGCACGAACAGGGCCGCCATGCGGACTTGGTGCGGGTTTATGAGTCGCCTTACAACCGGCCGGCACCGACGAAGATCCCGGCAGGTCGAATCGAAATCACACCGCCCACAGACGCACGGTTTCTCGAAACATCGCTGACATTGAGTAACGCAATCGCCGAGATGCGATTCACCAATGGACTGCGCGCGCGGATTTTTCTGCATGCCGAAAAGCAGGTAGGGATGGTTCAATTCGACTCGGCGACAAACAATGGCATCATGCCACGGTTGCTGCCCCCGCCGTTCGGTGGAATCATCACCAACGCGGCGCGCGGCGGTATTGGCGCAGGCGATGTGGCGCAACTCGGCTATCCGGCCCCTGCGCAGTTATCCGGTCCGCACTGGCGCGCTTTCACACAGCGAGGCGCTCAGGGATTTCATTTCGCCGCCTGGCTCGAATGGCGTGAACGCGATGGCGAGTGGTTGGCGGCCTGGTCTGTGGCGTCGAGCTTTGAGGGAGACAACCCACTTGAACTCGCCAGAAGCCGTGTTGAGCAGGCGCTGGTTCGCGGCTTCGACGAGATGGCGCGCTCCCACACTGCTTGGTGGGAGCGTTACTGGACCAAGTCTTCCCTTAAACTGCCCAACGACGTGATTGAGCGGCAATGGTTTCTGGAACAATACAAGTTTGGCTCGGCCAGCCGACGCGGCGCGCCGCCCATCACGTTGCAAGGACCGTGGACGGCGGACGACGGCCAGCTACCGCCTTGGAAGGGCGACTACCATCACGACCTCAACACGCAACTCAGTTACTGGCCATGCTACAGTGGCAATCATCTGGAGGAAGGATTGAGCTACCTTGACTGGCTCTGGGCGACGCGTTCGAACTGCGCTGCGTGGACAAAGCGCTTTTACAAGCTGTCCGGATTGAATGTTCCGATGACGAGTGATCTGAATAACAATCAGATTGGCGGCTGGCGTCAATACACGCACTCGGCCACCACCGCGGCGTGGCTCGCTCAACATTTTTACTGGCATTGGAAGTTCAGCGCCGACCGGGAATTTCTTCAGAACCGGGCCTGGCCGTATCTGCGTGACGCCAGCGTATTCATCGAAGCCATCACGGCTGACAAGGACGCCGGGCACAAGCGGACACTGCTGTTGAGCTCGTCGCCCGAGATTCACGACAACCGTCCGGAGGCGTGGTTCAAGGAGTTGACCAACTACGACCTCGCACTCATACGCTGGCTGCTTGGAGCGACGGCGGAACTCGCGGACACGCTGAATCTCGCAAGCGAAGCGCGGCACTGGCGCAAAGTTCTTGGAGAGTTCCCCTATCTGGCTTGCGCCGAAGATGGCCGGCTGTTGGTCGCACCGGGCGAACCCCTCAAGGAATCCCATAGGCATTTCTCGCACTTGATGGCAATTCATCCCTTGGCATTGCTGGATGTGAGGGATGGACTCGCTGCGCGTCGCACGGTGGAAGCATCCTTGCAAGATCTTGATCGACTCGGCAGCGATGCGTGGTGCGGCTACAGCTTCGCTTGGCTGGCCAGCCTCGCTGCGCGCGCCCGCGACGGGGCGAAGGCTGAACGGGCGCTGGAGGTGTTCTCGATGGCGTTCACTTTACGAAACAGCTTTCACTGCAATGGCGACCAGTCGGGCATGGGGTATTCGAAGTTTCGCTATCGCCCGTTCACCTTGGAAGGTAACTTCGCCGCGGCAGCCGGAGTGCAGGAAATGCTGCTGCAAAGCCACCGTGGGCGCATCGAAGTGTTCCCAGCGGTTCCAGATTCGTGGCGTGCCGTGGCGTTCACGACGCTAAGAGCGCAGGGCGCGTTCCTGGTTTCCGCCGAGCGGCGCGATGGCGTGACGGATCATGTTGAAATTCAGTCAGAAAAGGGCGGTTCGTGCCGTCTGCTCTCACCGTGGAACGGCGAAGAGTTGAACTTCGTCATGAGGCCCGGTGAAAAGATTGTGTTCACCAAAGCTTCCGGAGCGCATCCGTCGCGTGCGGTTACTTCGGAACAAGACCAGGCGCTGGCGCGCGAGATTCTTGCCGATCCAGATTTGCCATTCGTTTTGGAAAAGGCCCGGGCGCTGCTCAAGACCGGCCTGACGGCAGGCAGTGGCTACGGAGAAGTCTGGATTCGCGACCTGAATACCTTCATAGAACTGTCTCTCGACGTGAACCCGCCGGCGGAAATCCGTGCCGCACTGTTGACATTCTTTAAGTTTCAGGAGGAGAACGGGGATATTCCCGACGGTTACATTCCCAAGGATCGCGCCTCGGTCAACTACAAGTATCGGCGCTCCACACTCGCGCCGGAGCTGCTCGCCCACAAAAACACAGTAGAGACCGATCAGGAATCGTCCCTGGTCCAGGCGGTGCGAAAATATGTGACCATCACGGGTGACCGCTCGCTGTTAACTCAGGAAGTCGGCGGCAAACGAGTGTTGGAACGACTCGAATTGGCTCTGAATTCCGTACTAAACGAGCGGTTCGACCACGAGCACGGTTTGGTATGGGGCGCGACGACGGCGGACTGGGGCGACGTACAGCCCGAACATTCGTGGGGGGTGGAATTCGATGCCAGTTCGCACCTTGCCTGCGACATTTACGACAACGCGCTGTTTGTCAGTGCTCTGAACGATCTGTTGGAACTGCTCGGTCCCGATTCACCTCGTGCGTCCCAATGGCAAGCCGTGCGCGATAATCTAAAGCGGAACATCCGCAAACAACTCTGGGACCAAACCCGCCAGAAGTTTGTGCCGCACGTTTACCTCGGAGACTCCCCATTCCCGAAGGAGTTCGATGAGACGGGCGTCTATTATCACGGAGGCACAGCCACCGCCATCGAAGCGGATCTGCTGACGCGCGAAGAAATCGCGGAGTCGTTGGCAACGATGCGGGCCAACGTGCGGGCGGCGGGAGCGTCGTCCATCGGCCTCACGCTCTATCCACCGTATCCACAGGGCTACTTTAGAAACACTGGCATGGGGCCGTACTCTTATCAGAACGGCGGCGACTGGTGTTGGTTCGGCGGGCGGATGATTCAGCAACTGATCCGGCACGGCTTCGTGCGTGAAGCGTATGACGAACTCAAGCCCATGATCGCGCGCGTAAAACGGCACGGAGACTTTTACGAATGGTGGTCACGAGGCAACCAGCCACGCGGCTCGAAACAATATCGGGGATCAGCGGGCGTGTTGGGAAAGTCCATCATGATGCTCCGCGCTTGGGCGAAGCAACATGAAGGTCAGCCTGCCAACAGCCCCAACCTCAGACGATGAAATATCTTTTCTGTTGCCTGCTGATTGTGGTGTCCGTTTTGCCCTCCGTTGCTGAGGAGGGTTTCGTTACGATCTTCAACGGTAGCGACCTGACTGGCTGGGACGGAAAACCTGGCTGGTGGCGTGTCGAGGACGGCACCATCACGGCGGAGAGCACAGTGGAGAAACCGTGTACGAAACACAATTATCTCATCTGGCGAGGGGGCGAGCCGGCGGACTTTGAACTGCGTTTCGAGTATCGCATCGCCGGGGGGAATTCAGGCGTACAGATTCGCAGCCGCGAGGTTCCCGATTGGGACATGCGCGGTTATCAGGCGGACATCGAGGATGGCGGGCAGTGGACGGGCGCACTCTTTGAGCACGAACGCGGCGGAATTGCGCTACGCGGCGAAAAGATGGTGATTGCCCCGGACGGCGCCAAGCAGGTGACACGGTTTGCCGATGCGACCGAATTGAATAAGGCCATCCGCTCAAACGATTGGAACCATTACCGAGTCGTGGCACGGGGGCCGGAAATTCAGCTTTTCATTAACGGGGTGATGACCGCGCATGCGGTTGACCGCCAAAACGGCAAGGCCGCCGGGCGCGGACTCATTGGCCTGCAGATGCATCCGGGACCGCCAATGAAGATTCAATTCCGCGACCTTCGTCTGAAGGAGTTCGCCCCGGCTGCGGGGGCGACTCCTGCCGAGCGATTGACGGTGCCGCCAGACTTCAACGTCGAGTTGCTCTATTCTCCGGCAAAGGAAAACGAAGGATCGTGGGTCAGCCTCTGTGCCGATGCGAAAGGGCGGCTCATCGTCAGTGGTCAGTATGACGAAGGGTTGTTCCGCATAACACCTCCACCACTTGGCGGCGATTTGGCCAAAACAAAGGTGGAGAAAATTCCCGTCGAGTTGAGCAGCGCGCAGGGCTTATGTTGGGCGTTTAACAGTCTTTATGCCTTGGTGAGCAAGAACGCCACAACTCCGAGTGGCCTCTACCGCGTTCGCGATACCGACGGGGACGATCAATTGGACAAGATCGAATTGCTCCGCGCTCTCCAGGGAGGTGGCGACCATGGCTGGCACGCGGTGTTGCCAGGGCCGGATGGAAATTCCCTCTACGCCATTGCCGGCAACAACACCATACCGCCCGGGCTGGCCGCGTTGCGCGTGGCGCCGATTTGGAGTGAGGATCATCTGTTGCCGCGATTGCCGGATGCGGGCGGTCACATGAAAGGTGTGCTGGCGCCGGGCGGAGTGGTTTACCGCGTCAGCCCGGACGGTCGCGATTGGGAGATGATCGCGAACGGCTTCCGCAACACTTATGACGCAGCCTTCAATCGTGAGGGAGAACTGTTCACTTACGATGCGGACATGGAGTGGGACATGGGCACCCCGTGGTATCGACCAACGCGCATTTGTCACGTCACGAGCGGCGCGGAGTTCGGCTGGCGGAACGGCACTGGCAAATGGCCGGCCTATCAGCCTGACAGCCTGCCGGGCGTGCTCGACATCGGCCCCGGTTCGCCGACGGGCCTCACGTTTGGTTACGGAACAAAGTTTCCGCCGAAGTATCGCGAGGCATTGTTTGCGGCGGACTGGACGTTTGGTCGCATCTATGCGGTGCATCTGCAACCCGCAGGCGCATCGTACCACGGTGAAAACGAAGTCTTCATTTCCGGAGTCCCTTTGCCAGTCACCGACATCATTGTGCATCCCACCGATGGAGCGCTTTATTTCATCACGGGCGGCTGGCGGATTCAGACCGGGCTTTACCGCGTGAGCTACGTTGGGGCGAAAGCTGCGGAGGCTACCTCCATCGCTGATACGGGCACGGCGCTGCGCGCGGCGCGACGCAAACTGGAGTCGTATCACGGTCGGCGTGATCCCCGCGCGGTTGACGTTGCCTGGCCATACTTGGGCCATGAAGACCATTCTCTCCGCTTTGCCGCACGCGTTGCGTTCGAATGGCAGGATCCGGCCGCGTGGCGTGAACGGGCGCTGAGAGAGCGCGAGCCGACCACCGCGTTAAATGCGCTGCTGGCGCTCATCCGCGTGAGCGCAAGAGACGAATTTCACAGGAAACCCACGGACGCCGTGCCGGAACCCAAGTTGCAAGCACGCATCCTGGTCGCGCTGGCGCGCTTTGACTGGAATTCGCTCGACCGTTCACGCCGGTTGGAATTGCTGCGCGCTTACACGCTCTGTTTCACGCGACTGGGGCCGCCCGACGAGGCGACGCGCATTCGTTTGCTCGCACACTTGGAGCCTTGGTTCCCCACTTCGGATCGCGCATTGAACAGCGAGTTGTGCCAGTTGCTCGTGTATTTGCATTCACCGCGCGTTGGAGCGGTCGCCTTGGAACTCGTTCGAAAGGCGCCCACGCAAGAAGAGCAACTGGACTACGTCAAGTCGTTGCGGGTGCTCACCGCCGGATGGACGCCTGCGCTCCGCCGCGATTACTTTACCTGGTTCAACCGCGCTGCCGGTTATCGGGGAGGTGCTAGTTTTAGAGGCTTCGTGAAAATGATCAAGGCCGACGCTGTGGCAGCGTTAACCGAGCCGGAGCGCATGGCGTTGAAAGACGTACTCGAAGCTCCACTGCCGGCCTCGTCGGTGGCCGCGTTCAACACCGCTCTTGCGGGCCGCACGAATGCCACCGAATGGACAGTGGCCAGACTCGCCTCGTCGCTAGAGGGTGATTTGCGACACCGCGATCTGGAGCGGGGCCGGCGGATGTTTGGCGCGGGGGGCTGCTTCCAATGCCACCGTTTTGCGGATGAGGGTGGGGCGGTCGGGCCGGATCTTACGCAAGTGGCAGGCCGCTTCAGCCCGCGTGATTTACTCGAAGCCATTTTGGAGCCGAGCAAGACCGTCAGTGATCTCTACGGGAACGTTGTCATCACTCGACGCGATGGTGAAAGCCTGACTGGCCGGATCGTCTATTTGCATGAGGATTCTGTGATGGTCAGCCCGGATATGTTCAACCCCGCCGAAACCGTCAAGGTGGATCGCAAGGACGTGATTTCCGTAGAACCATCGAAAATCTCACCTATGCCGGACGGTTTGCTTTCAATGTTGACCCAGGACGAAATCCTCGACGTGCTCGGGTTCCTGATCTCCGGCGGCAGGATTGACATGCCGGCTCATGGGGAGGCCAAGTGATTGGAGAGCTTGGATATTGATCGAGAATAACTTTTCCGCGCGCTTGTTAGTGTTTCCGGCAATACTGTCGAACTAACTAAAACAATGTGGGCCTTTCTACATGGCATTTTTCGGCAGGCAAAATGCCTGCGCTATTCTTCGAACAATGCAAGCTGCTTTCCGCCCGGACGCCGAAACGAACCCGTCGAGAGATTCAGTACGTTGTTCGCGATGCCCGCGCGGCGACAGGCGACGTTAAATAAGTTCTCAATCTGCTCGGCAAAGATACCTTCACCCGTCATGCGTTTGCCGAATTGTGAATCGTAAAGCTTTCCGCCACGCAGAGCGCGGAGGCGGTTCAGGACTTTCTCCTTCTTGTCAGGAAAGTGCGTGGCAAGCCATTGCTCGAACAACGGCGCTACGGCGTAGGGCAATCGCACAACGACATGGCCGGCAAAACGCGCTCCTGCTTCGACTGCTGCCGCGGCAATGTTCGGAATCTCATGATCCGTCAGGCCCGGAATCACCGGCGCGACCATCACGCCCACCGGCACGCCAGCGTCGGCCAGCTTGCGAATTGTCGCCAGCCGCGCCGCGGGCGGCGAAGTACGCGGCTCCATGACTTTGCGCAGATTTGTGTCTAGCGTCGTAACCGAGATGAAGACGGCCACGGCGTTGTGTTTTGCCAATTCCGTGAGCAAATCGAGGTCGCGCGTGATGAGTTGATTTTTGGTGACGATGCCGACGGGGTTGCGCAATTCCGCCAGTACTGCGAGACAGCCGCGGGTAAGTTCCAGTCGTCGCTCGGCGGGTTGATAGCAATCGGTCACGCCGCTCATGGCAATGGTCTGCGGTTGCCATTTGAGCGAGGAGAGTTCCTCGCGTAATAATCGCGGTGCGTCTTCCTTGACCATGATGCGTGTCTCGAAATCCAGTCCGGCGGAGAAGCCGAGATACTCGTGCGTGGGCCGCGCGTAACAGTAGATGCATCCGTGTTCACAGCCGCGATATGGATTGATGCTGTAAGTGAAACCAATGTCCGGGCTGTCGTTGCGATTGAGAATCGTGCGGCTGTGGTCGCGGAGGAATTGCGTGGTCGGCAGCGGGTCTTCTTCGGGATTCCAGTCGGCGTCGCGTTCCAAATGAATTTGCTCGAAACGATTCGTCGGATTGTCAGCCGCGCCGCGAGCCGGAATAGAGATGGGATTGCCGGCAATCATGATTCAGTGGCGGTGTCGATGGTGTTTGCTGACTTTGGCGAGGCGCTCTTCCCACTCACTTTTGTGCGCCAGCGGATCGGCGTCCGTGCCCCAAAGTTTCTTGATCATCTCGCGCTGCGGGACGAATGGACACTTGGCTTTCGGATTTTTGAAAGCTTCCTCCGTTTCGCGCAGGGCCAGTTGCGCCCCGGTCATCACGGCATCCTTGCCGAGTTGCTGACTTAATTTATGGGTGGCTTGATCGAGCGCACCCCAACGCTCGGCTTCAGTGCGACCCCAAAGCGTCGGTTGCGTATCGAGCCGTGAGAGATTCCAAAAGCCGACGCGAATCTGGCGCACAGGTCTGGCCTGCGCGCCCATGATGTCGCGGAAGATTTGTTCCAGCACGGTGTTCACGACCGAGTTCCGAAACTGCGGGTGTTGGAAACGATGGCTGCCACTCACCTCGCTGAAATCGTTGAAGCGAATCGTCAGCGCCATTTCCCGCAATTGAAGTTGCTCGCGGCGCAGCTGCCCGACCAGCCGCGTGGCTTCGCTCAACGCGAACGTGAGTGCGGCTTCATAATCCGGCTCGTTGTAGGGGAGGGTGGTATTGCTGGAAATCGTGGTGCGATCTTTCACCTCCAACAAGAGCGGCTCGTTCCAACGTCCGTTGGCAAACAGCCAGAGCTGTTGTCCCCAGACGCCGAATTTTTGTCTCAGCAGCATGGACGGCAGTTTTGCCACGTGGCCAAAAGTCGTTGCGCCGAGCGCGGCCAGCGCGCGTTGACGATTTTTGGCAACACCGGAAAGTTCGCGAACGGAACGTTCTTTGAGAAATTCCTTTTCCTCACCGGGCGGGATTTCGATGAAGCCCGGTTTGGCAACATCGGTCGCAAGCTTGGCGAGACGAGAAGAACTGGCGAGACCGGCGGAGACGGGCAGTTTCACTTCGTCGGCGATGCGGCGGCAGATTTCCTCCACGTAATGTTTTGGTGTTGTGTCCCGCCAGACGTTGCGCTCCATGGTGGTAAAATCCAGAAAACCCTCATCAATGGAAATCGGAACGAGCGTAGGTGAATACTCCTCCAGCACGCGAAACATTTCCTGCGAAAGCCGGCGGTATTCGTCGTAATGCGGCCGGCACAAAACCCCACGCGGACAGAGTCGCTTGGCTTCAAAACACGCCATACCGGTCGTGACACCGAACTTTTTCGCATCGCGATTTGCCGCGATGACGATGCCATCGCCCCGTCGCCCCCCACCAACCCATACCGGGCGGTCTTGCAGTGTGGGATCAAGAGCGACCTCGCAGCTTGCGAAGAAGCTGTCGCCGTCCACGTGCAGAATTCGAATGGGGCTTTGTGTGCTCACGGTTATCGCGTCCTTTCAATTGCACCTGAAATCATCCGCTGTCAATCATGACACGAGGCATTGGACAAAAGCCGTCCATGGCGGAGAAATGTTCGACTGCACGAAGGTGGGTTATTTGGTTCTTCGCCGTTCGGCGAAAGAGAACACGATTCATGGGGCCAACCGCAGCAATCACAATTTACCCAGCCATTTCTCAAAGGTTCAGGATTCGCGCTTGCTTTTTTGGTCGGTTCTTGCTTAACTTTTTGGAGAAGGATTCCTATGAGTGCCTCAGTCGCCACAGAATCAGCATTGCTTACTGACAAGCGTAAATCAGCTCTGATTACTCTCCTGGCAGATGACGACCCGGCCATTTACCAGAGAATGCGCGACGAAATTCTTTCCCATGGGCCAACGGTTAGCGATTGGTTGCGGCCCTACACGATAAACGGTGATCCCGTCTTGCGCCGTCGCTCGCTGGAGATCGTTCAACATCTGGCGCGCAAGGAGGCGGACGACCGTTTTCTGGGCTTCTGTCTTAGGCAGGGCGAGGACCTGGATGTCGAAGCGGGAGCGTGGTTGCTGGCGCAAACCCAGTACCCCGAGATTAACGTTGAGGCATACCAGGCATTGCTCGACAGCTATGCTGGCGAACTGTTCGAACGGATTAACCCTGGCGATGGGCCGGATCAGCTTCTGGCGGTCATCAACGAATATCTTTTTGACGGTCTGGGTTTTGTTGGCAACGAACAATCCTACTACGACCCGGAGAACAGTTATTTGAACCGGGTGATGGATAAACGCACCGGCAACCCAATCAATTTGTGCCTCGTCTATCTGTTGTTGGCGCGGCGTTTGCGCTTGCCCATAGTTGGGATCGGTTTGCCGGGGCATTTTGTCTGCCGTTTCCAATCTGCCGTGCGCGAGGTTTACGTGGACGTTTTCAATCGGGGCAAACTACTGACGAAAGCGGATTGCATCAATTACATGCTGCAAAGCAATTATAACGTGCGGGAGGCCCTCCTTGCGCCCGTCACTCCGCGCCGCATGCTGATGCGCATTTGCGGCAACTTGCATCAAATCTACCGTCATCTTGAAATGGCCGAGGAGACTGCGCGGTTGCAACGCTACCTCGTGGCGTTGAGCCGTTGATCCGCTCCGTTGTGGCACTCAGTCTCAGTAGTGGAACGCCTTGAACTGCCGACGTGCGATGTAGGTGTCCACACGGGCGAACAAGAAGTAAGCCCAACGTTCCCTGAGTTTGTTCCAAAAGGTGCGTGAGCGCCGCCACGCCCCCCGTTCGATAGGTTGGGAACGTTGCAAGTCACTCGCAAAAATGTCCCGTGCTTCAGCGGCAAGTTCCTGGTTTGGCAGACGCACCAGTAGCTCATAATTGATATGCAGGCTGCGCGCATCCAGATTTGCGGAACCAACATAAACGACCTCATCCACGATGATCAGTTTGGTGTGGAGGATTTGCGGCTGATATTCGAAAATCTCGACGCCGGCTCGCAATAACCTTTGATAGAGGCTGCGCGTGGCCAGTTGCAAGAGGGGCACATCAGATTTGGCGGCCAGGATCAATTGCACCCGGCCGCCGCGGCGTGCCACGCGCGTCAGTTCGCGGCGTATGCGCCACGTCGGCAAGAAGTAGGCTTGAGTGATTTTGACGTCCTGCGCGTTCGCCAGATCGGCCTGCAAGGCGCGCTTGATGGGATTGCGACCGCGACCCGGCCCGCTCAGTAACAGTTCGCCATCGTGCGCTGAGATCAGTTTCCGGGCCGCCGACTTCCGCAATCGTACGAACCGGCGATGCCGAAAATCAGCGCGGGCAAATTGGTCATCGAACGCCGCGGCGAGTTCATGCACCAACGGGCCGGTTAATTGCAAACCGAGATCACGCCAGCCCTTCGTCACACCGTCGCCTTCGTATTCAGAAGCGATATTGAAGCCGCCGATGAATGCAATTTGCTCATCGCAAACCAGCATTTTGCGGTGATCGCGGATGCCAAATCGTTTGAGCGACATGGGATTGAACCAGTGAAACTGCCCGCCGGCGGCAACCAACGGTTCCCAAAAGCTTCCGGACAAGGTTACGGAGCCAAAGGAATCCACCAATACCTTGACCGTGACGCCCCGTTGCTGGGCCTGCACCAAGGCGTCACGGAACCGTTTGCCCACCGTGCTGTCCACATAAATGTAAATCTCTAGGCGAATGGTTCTTCGCGCGGCGCCGATAGTAGTCAACATTGCCGGAAAGACCTCGTCGCCTGTTCGCAGCCAGCGGAAATTGGCAGTGGGTTTGAGTGACGGCATTGCCGGCAAGGTTACCAGTTGCGCCCGAAATTGCAACGAACGCAGGCAGAGACTGTACCCCGAAACTTCACTCCATCTTGTGGAGCACTTCAACGTCCTTGAAATAGGCCTCCACGTCCTGGCTACCGTGCAGTTGCAGCGCAATTCTTCCCTCGGTGCGACCGGGATCGTCGCACAATTCGGCTGTTCGATATCCATTGACATCGACAGCCACACGGCGGCCGTGCGCCGAAACGGTCATGGTATTCCACTGCCCCGGTCGATACCACTTCGCCACATCTTCCGCCTTCGGTTGAGAAACCCAGCTTCGCCCATTCGTTTCGTAAAGCCCGCCGGCATCCTTCCTTGGGTCGATCTCCGCCTGGAAACCGGAGACGCCGCTGAAACCCTTTTCCTCGATGCGAAAATAAAGTCCGCTGTTGCCGGAAACCGCTTTGTATTTCAAGCGCACGGTGAAATCTTTGTAAACTGCATCCGTTACCAGATGGCCGAATTCCTTTTCCCCCTGAGAATGTTTGCCACTGATGACACCACCGGCGATTTTCCACTCGCCCTTGCCAATGGTATGCCAGCCAGCAAAAGTTTTCTCGTCCCAAATCCGCTCCCAACTATGCGTTCCCAAATCCTGCAGGCGAATGTTCCGAAAGCTGACCTTCACGTTTTTACCCGAGTGAACTTGCAACGCGATGACGCCCTCAAGATCCATGGAATCGACGTAGTCAGCAGCGGGCACATCGTTGACCCAGGACTTGATCGAGTCGCCTCTGCAGAGGATGCGATACTTGTTCCAATCGTCCGGTTTGAACGCTTTGCGAGCCGGTCCATTGGTTTCGAGGCTCTGCAACCATTTGCGCCGGCCCTGCTCGTATAATCCGCCCGACCACGCCCGCGGCGTACGGTCCACTTCAATCTGGTAACCGACCATCACATCTTTGTCGTCAATGTGGCTGCGAACCTGAACGCCTGAATTGCCGGCCTCTAGTTTGACTTCCAGTTCGAGAATGAAATCGCCATGAACTCTTTTGGTGCACAACCAGCCATGAGCCCCATTGCCGCTTTCGCCGACAATGACGCCTTCCTGAACCTTAAAGATTGCTCCGCCGCGTACCACCCAACCATCCAGTGTCTTTCCGTCGAAAATGGGTTTAAGTTCCTCCGCGCAAAAAGCCACGGTGACGGACCAGATCGCCAAAATAGAAAAGGCGAGTCGTTGGGGCAGTATCAGTAACTTGGAGGAGGACAAGAATCTTTGCATCATTTGTGTGCTACGTAACACCTTCGTAAAACAATTTACAAGACTGACTCGATCACTTGCCGTAGAGCCTGCAAAGAACCTTTTTACCAGAGCTAGGCTTTGGACTTTAGCATCAAAACCTGGTTACGCTTCAACCAACCGACGCGTTCGCGCGAGTCACTGACTTGCAGCCAATCGTCTTTTTGATCGAGCACAGTCAGTTCCGTGCCATCCTGCACCGAGTAGGCGCTTTGCGATTCGTCGAGCGGTCCATTGCGCACGATGGCCTCGCGCGCGATGACCACAGCCGATTGATTGAAGTAGTAATCGTGCAAACTAGCTCCCAGGCAGAGGCCCAGCAAACAACCGGCCATGCTTGAGGCGAATTTGTAACTTCGCAACGCACGTTTGAGTTCCGGCCGCCATTGCGTCAACGCCAGCAATAGAAACCAGGTCCACACGGCAATCGACGTCAGCAACGTCCATTCGTTCAGTGTCAATCTCGCCAGCCAGCGTTGCCACCATTGGCCGGGGACGCTATCGCTGCCGTTCACTTTCTTGCGCACGAACTGGAGATTGAAACGCAGGCTCGGGTCTCGCGGAGACAGCCGCTCGGCTTGTCGATAAGCAGCAATCGCGCGCCCGGTTTGCCCCGCTTTGTAGCAAGCGTTGCCGAGGTTGAAATAGAGCGCGTCCGAAACTTGACCTGACTGGATCAGTTTTTCGTAAGCCACCACGGCCTCAGCGTATTTTCCTTCTTCGTAAAGTTTGTTCGCGGCATCGAATGCAGCGTTCAGATCGGCGGCAAAAAGGCAGGCTGGGAGCAGCCACGCAGCCATCGCCAGAATGCAGAATGGTGGACACGGCAATCGCGGCTTCATGTCTTCAATTTTTCCAGCTCGTCGAGGACGAATTCCGCGCGCGGAACGAGGGCGACCAACTCCTGGCGCGTTTTCTGCCGGTCATAACGCGCCTGATTACACGTCTGAAACAAAGCGTGCAATTCGGCCAGAGTTTGCTCCGGCAGAGCACCACCGCGCAACCGCTCGTCGATGGCGGCTTCGGTGATGGCGGACGCCGGCAAATCGAGTCGCTCTCCGAGCCGCTCTTGCAAAAGCCGGAAGAGCGTGGCGAAGAATTCCTCCGATTGCTGGGCGGCTGCCTGTTTGCGGAGTTCCTGCAATCCTTCGCGAATGCGTCGGGCGACCTGGTTTTGACGGCGAAGTTTCGGATTGGCTGCCAGCGCTTCGTTACGTTTGCGCACCACGACCAATGAAAGCCAGGCGAGCACCGGCACGCTCTGCAAAGCCAGAAACCAGGTTTGCTGCACCAGTGGCTGCCGGATAAGAGCGAGTGTGTCCAATCGCGCTTTGATATGCAAAATGTCACTCGTCGGTGGAGGTGTGTTCGGCGTTGCCGCGCTGGTCAAGACCGACGGTTGCGCCGAAGTGGAAGCGGCGTGGCTGACGCTCAAAGGAATACCAGCATTGGTGAGCGTGCGATAACCCTTCTGGTTCGGATCAAAATAACTGAACTCGAGCGGCGGAAGAAACTTGATTTCGTGGTTTTGGGGAATGAGCACTTGCTCGAAAGGTTTTACACCGGACAAACCCAGCGGGTCGTTGGTCTCCAGCGGTTTGGCTGTGGGAGGATACGTTTTGAATTCACGCCAATTCGGTTGGTCCGGGAGCGTGATGGCATCAATGGCACCGCGTCCGGAGATTTGCACTTTCACGGTGATGGGATCGCCGACTGCGATATTGGTCGGGCCAGCGGAAACCGAGAGTGAGAATTCGCCTACGGCACCCTTGAAACTCTCGGGAACATTCTCCTTGGGCAACGGCAGCACATGAACTGTTTGAGTCTCACTGACCAGGGTGGTCGGGTAAGCTTGCATGCTCGACCCAAAAAAACCGAAGAAATCCCGCTGCCGTCCGTTGTTCACCTGGACCAGCACCGACAGGCTGCACTCGGCGGGGCCCAGTGTAAGTGTGCCCGCCTTGGCCGCCGTGGCGGACATCTTGAAAACAGCGAGATTGTAAAGCGCGTTGCCAATTTGAGTCCGGGTTTGGGTAGGTTTGGGCGATGGGCCCAAGGAAAACCCCTCAGCTCGCAATTGCGGAATGCGGACGTCTTGCACATTTTGAAAATACAACTGGATGTCCACCGGAAACGGTTCACCAAGATAGACCTCGGTCTTGGGCACAACCAATCGTATGAAAGCCAGGTTTGTCAGGGCGGCATCTGGGTTCGTTGGCGTGTCGCTCTTCAGGACCTTCAAAACAAGCGGTTTGCTTGTCAACTTCTGGCCATCCAATTCGATTTGCAGCGCGGGAACCGTGATGGTGCCGGGTTGTGTCGGCACCAGCGTGTAGTTAAACGATTTCGAAGAAGTTGCCTGGCCGTTCACAAGACTGAACTGACTGGATTCCCCGACCGATGCAACTTTCAGGTTGGGTAGGGGGGGAAGATTGGGAGCGGCTTTCGGTGAACCATCTTCAAAGTTCAGCGACAATGTTACGTTTTCCCCGACGCGTGTGGTGTCTCGATCCAGCGTTGCCGTGAAATTTACCGCGCGCGAGGGAGCCGCCGCCAGACTCAGAATCAACCCAATCAACATTGCGAGGCAGTGTTGCTTCAACTGCTTCAGGCATTGACAATAGTCTGATTTAGCGGACGACAAGAACTTAAACATCGTTTTCTATCCACAATGTTTGCCTGTGGACAATCGCCAGCGCAAGCCAGTAACCACGCCCTGCGACCATCCGACGAACGCAATTTTGACAAGGCCGGCGGGGATTCGTTCGGGCGAAAACCATTTGAAACACATGGGCCAGAGGACTTACGTTGTGGCCCATGGCGAGCGTGATCGACGAATTCAAAGACCAGATTGTGACCCCAGAATTGCCGGATTTGGGGCCAGGACCGCGCGCCAACGTTCTGCCAGAATCCGCGTTGAACCAGGTGGTTGACGACTTTCTGCTGAAATCAAAGCTGCCACGGACGAACGGCGAATTGATTCGCAGTCTGGTGCTGCTCTGGCACGACCATCTGGAAGCGGCGCACGTTATTGCTCAGAACGTCGACAGTGCCGACGGCAGCCTTGTGCATGGCATCATGCATCGACGTGAGCCGGACTACGGCAACGCGAAGTATTGGTTTCGCCGCGTTGGCAAGCATCCCTGTTTTCCTGAACTGGCCGAAGAGGTAAATGAGTTCCTTGGAATCAACAACGACCACGGTCTGTCGGCGAAATTGGTGCGACACGGAGAATGGGATTCTTTTGGCTTCATCGATGCGTGCGAGCAGGCGGCTCAACGACCTGCGTCCGATCCTCAACGACGTTTGTTGCGCGAGGTGCAGCGCATCGAGTTCGAGGTTCTACTCGAATCGTTACTCCATTAGAAGATACGCGGCTTTCTACAATGGCCGAAAGTGCTTGAATTACTTTTCGCTCGATCGTTCCACTGCGGCCACCAGCCCTTCAATGGTATGCCGTTTGGCTTCGACGGTGGTTTTGAGTTTTAGCGCAGTGATGGCTTTGGTGGTTTCTGGGCCCATGGATGCCAGCTTGATCTGCGGAAACTTCATAAGCAGCGCTGGCAAATCAAATCGCGCATGAAAGTTTTCCACCGTCGAACCACTGGTGAACGTGATCCAGTCAGCACCGTTCTCAAGTAATTTAGTGGCGGCGCCATTCAGGTCTTCGGTTTCGATAACCGTTTTGTAACAGGCGATGTCGTCAACAATGGCTCCCATTTCCTCCAGTGCTCCCGGCAACTCGGCATTGGCCACTTCCGCGCGCATCAGGAGTATTTTCAAGTTCTCGATGCTTTCGTATTTGGCAAAAGCGTTGGCAATCTTGGTCGCAAGAAATTCCTCTGGCATCAAATCGACCTTAAGATGAAATTCACGAAGCCTGGCTGCTGTCCCCGGGCCGACCGCGGCGATCCGCACGCCACCGATATCGCGCAGGTCCTCGAACGCCTTGAAGAAATGTTCAAAGAATGCAGTGACTCCATTTGAACTGGTGAACACCAGCCAGTCGTACGAATTCAATTCGAGCAATGCATCAGCGAAGTCGGCGTGATTGGTGGGTGGAACGATTTTGATGGTCGGAATCTCCAGCACTTCTGCGCCGTGCTCCAACAGCCGACGTGACAATTCACCCGCTTGCTCGCGCGCACGAGTCACAACGAAGCGTTTACCGAAAAGCGGTCGCGCTTCGAACCAGTTCAGTTTCCTGCGTAGCTTCACCACGTCGCCGATGATGGTCACCGACGGCGCCTTGAATTTTGCTTCCGCCGCCACGTCCGCGATGGTGGCGAGCGTGCCTTCGATGGATTGCTGCTGGCCGGTGGTACCCCAGCGCACCATTGCCACCGGCGTGGAAGGGGCCAGGCCGTTGTCGCGAAGGGATTCAGCGATGTGCCGGATTTGTTCCGTACCCATTAAAATGATTTTCGTGCCGGGAAAGTTGGCGACCTGTGCCCAATTGACGTTACCCCGGTCTTTTGTCGGGTCCTTGTGGCCGGTGACGACTGTAAAGCCAGAGCAATGGATGCGATGAGTGATGGGAATGCCAGCGTAATTC
>CAZYYS010000069.1:0-19496 GCA_964651015.1 uncultured Verrucomicrobiota bacterium | reverse complement strand
CCGGTTGTTGCCCCAAGTGTGGGAACCGGTCAGATAGATCGCCCGGCCCGAACCGTCTGTGAAATACCGCGGATTCGTCGCCAGGGGAAACAGCGGGCCGGTCGCCACACCAACGGGCGACCCTGGCGTCGTGGCGCTAACTTCGACTGAAGGCGTTGAAGCATTGCCAGCCGCATCGACTGCTACCAGTATGTAACGGTTCGTGGTCGCCGGGAGCAGGCCGGTGTCGGCGTAAGCCGTCCCGGCCACTGTGGTGACCAGGATGCCGTTGCGATAAACCCGATAGCCGGTCACTGCCACATTATCGGTGGCCGCAGTCCAAGCCAGATTGACTTTCCAGGGAGAAACCACCGTGGCGGCGAGATCCGAGGGCATGGTCGGCGCATTGGTGTCCGGCCTGTTCAAGACCAAAACGCTCACGAGTGCGGCCGTGGTTTGATTCAGGGCCGCATCGCGCGCCGTTGCTGTCAATGTGTGGATGCCATTGGAAACTGTGGTAGTATCCCAGGAAATGCTGAACGGCGCTACGGTGTCCTCCGCGTCTAGGGCTGCTCCGTCCAACAGGAATTGAACACCTGCGACCCCGATATTGTCGGTGGCATCTGCCGAGACAATGATAGAACTGCCGGAAACCGTCGCATCGTTCTCTGGCGCGGTGAGGGCCACGGTGGGAGGCTCCGTATCAGGCGGTCCAGCGATCCCGGTTGCAATCGCAATACTCCAGCCGCCGACAATTGAGCCGGCATCGCCCGCGCCGTCATCGTTGACATACAACGACCAGCCACCGTTGGCCGCAAATCCATTGAAGGTCGATAAGGTCGCCGCATACGGTCCCGCCGGCGCCGGGCCGGGAAACAAATCCCGCGCTTCCCCGGGCGCGGCATCCGTCGGCTGGAAGGTGCCTGATGCTAATGGACCGGCGACGGACAGTGATGCTGCTGCCTCGTCGGACAAGGTTATCGCGACATTGTTCAGGGGTGCGGAGCCGCCCACGTCGGAGAAGATCATCACCTTTTGGCCGGTGGGACTGACCAGCAAGATGTCCACGTCGTCCGGCCAGGTATGCGTCAGGCCATTCAACCTTACGGTCACGTTTGTGATAATCCCGCCCATCAGTGTTACGTTGATCGTGGACGGAAATGGCGTACCCGGTCCCGAGTCAGGAATCGTGATTGTTGCGGAATTGGTGAACGCCCTTGTGCCAGTGAACAATGGACTTACGGTTAGTAAAAAACTTGTATTTGTGCTCAAAAGGCCGTCGCTCACTGCCACCGTGATAATCGCGCTGCCGGACTCTCCCGCCGCCGGTGTTATCATCACCGTGCGATTCGTCCCGCTGCCACCAAACACGATGTTGCCCAATGGCACCAGCGTCGGATTCGACGAACTTGAGCTGAACGTCAGGATGTCCACTGGCGAGTCCGGGTCCGCAATTGAGAAATTGAGAGGCCCCGTCGATTCGCCCATGTAGATCGTTTGATCAGCGATTCCTGAGATCGACGGCGAGAGATCCACCGGCATCACTGTCACCACGAATTTGCTGCTCACGACATTTTGTCCATCACTTACGCTCACCGTGATCGCCGCCGTTCCCGCCCGCCCTGCTGCGGGTGTGACCGTCACCGTCCAGTTTGTCTCACTCCCTTCCAAAACAATGTTACTCAACGGAACCAATATCGAATTCGATGAGTTTGTGGTAAGGGTCAGGGCACCCACCGGCGAGTCCACATCTCCAATCGTGAAACCGAGCGGACCAGTCGATTCGTTCATGTTGATCGTCGGATATGTTATGGACGTAATCGAGGGTGGAGCGTTTGCCGGCACAGCTGCTTGATACGTGGCAGTGTAGGTGGTTTGCTTGGAAGGGGCGTTGATGATGTGCGTAGCCGCACCACCGTCCGACCACGACCTGAATTCGTAGGTTGCGCCGTCAATCGTTTGCGGTGAGATTGCGCCCAATGTGCGACTCATACCGATCACATTGGTTATGACTGCCGGCGTCACCACAGGTTGACCATCCAACGTCACCTGCAATCCTGGCGGGCTGGTTGTAAAGTTCGCTCTTGCCGTGCGGGGACTCACATCGACAAAACTGGTCTGAGTCTGGCCGGCTGAGTCGCTGACGGTCAGGTGGATGCGGTACCAGACATTTGCAGACGTTTCACCCAGGGTCGGGACGACAAAAGAGCCGTTGGTCACGCCGTTGATTGGTCCTAGAAATGGATGCGTGTGAGTGTCGTGATGAAACACGATTCTCCAGCTAAAGGCACTGGCAGACAAGCTACCATCTTCGGGGTCAGTGGCCGTGCCGGCAAACTGAATGGTGCTTCCCGCGGTGTACAGAGTTCCAGTGGGAGGCCAAGTAATTGTTCCAGTGGGTAGCTCATTGGCGGAAACGTAAAGGTATGCCGGATTGCTCGTAACGGCTCCATAAACATTGGTCAATATGCATCGAAAGACGGCGCCGTTGTCCGAAGTTCTGGCGGAAGTCAGGGTGTAAGAACTGGAGGTGGCGTTCGGAAGGTTCGTCCCATCGCGTTGCCATTGATGACCTAGCGTGCCACTTGAAATCACTGTGAAACTGGCCGATTGACCCGCTTGTATGGTTTGATTGACGGGTTGCTGAGTGATTTCCGGGACGCCGCTGCCGACATAACTAATGACGTTGACTTCACCATCGTCGAAGGTCAGATAATAGAGACGACCCTCAGCGCCGACTTTCAAGTCCACCGGGGAACTGATCCCCGAGGCAAAATCACTCACCTGGTTCCCGTTGGCTGGGTCTAATTTCCGAATCCAGCCATTGACGTAATCTGCGAAAAAGTAAACTCCTGCAAACGTGCCGGGATATTGCAAGGCGGGCGGATTGTAGAAGGCACCGCCAGCGATTGAATCGCCAGCACTCGTACCAGGGCCGTGCGGATACCGGAAAACTGGATTGACGTAGTTCGTATTCGCCGGGCTGCAGTCCCCCTCGCATTCGGGCCAGCCGTAGTTCGCGCCGGCCACTGCCTCGTTGATTTCCTCCCAGGAACCTTCGCCGACGTCATTGATAAACATGCGGCCTGTACCCGGTTGGACCGCAAAAGTGAACGGATTGCGCAAACCCAACACCCAGATCGCCCGATTCACGCCGGAAGCGGTGTTGTAAAAGGGGTTGTCAGTGGGAATCGTACCGTCGGCGTTCACGCGAAGCATCTTGCCGAACAAGTTTTCGAGGGTCTGGGAGTGGGTCGGGTCGGTGTTTTCGCCAACCGCAATGTAAAGTTTTCCATCGCTTCCGAAATGGACCGCGCCGCCGTTATGGTTGAAGGCGCCGCCGAGTTCGTTCAGATCGAGAATGACCACCTCACTGCCGGCGGCGGCGACGTCGCCATTGGCAGTAAAGCGACTGACGCGATTGTGAACGAACGGCGTGGTGGCCGTGTAGTAGATATAGACGAAATGATTCGTCGCAAAATCGGGATCGAATGCGATGCCGAGCAAGCCTCGTTCTCCTACGCCATCAACTTCCACAGTGAGAAATTGGGTTGGCAACAGCAGGCCGTTCTTGATGACGCGCAACTGGCCGCCCTGTTGACATACGAACAAGCGGCCGTCGGGCGCAAATTCCATCGCCGTTGGGTTGGCCAGACCGCCGACCACGCGTGATTCAACGAAACCGTTCGGCAAAACGGCGGCAGCGGCAAAATTGAGCGTGGCCAGCACGCAGCCTGCGATCAGAACCAATCTGCCAACCGAACGCCTAAAAGTGGTCATGATCGCAGTTTCTACGGGCACCTGCGGCCAAGGGCCATCAGGTCTTGGAATCTGGAACAGCATTCGGGTTCTCATGCAGCGAAGGTTCTTGGAACAACCGGATTCCTGCCTTTCAGAACCAGAGTCATTTGGGCTGTTGAATAATCATGGGTTTATTGGCCCTCCGTAACAAAGAGAGGGCCGGTTTTTCCTTAAGTGCATCGCGGACAACATAATTCAAGACCGCGACTCGTCAACCATCGGTTGTCCCGCCTGCCGCAACGCCTGCAAACTCTTCCAAGCGTCGGCACAGTGGGTGCGACCACGCATTATCCTGTAGCAGAGGCGGGCAATTCGGTCAAAACCTCTCTTTTGTGGTTTTCTGAAGTTTTCAGTGGACGGAGCTTCCGCCATTGCGGTGGACAGCAGCGGCAATGTCATCGTGGCTGGCTACACTGACGATGGAATCACCGGACCAGATTTCCTGATCCTCAAGTATTCGGGCGCGGGCGTGCCCTCGTGGACCAATCGTTACGACGGGGGCCAAGCTAACGCCATAGCGGTGGCTGGCAACGGCAGCGTGTTTGTGACGGGGTCTTCGGGTCGAGATTTTGTGACGATCAAGTATGATCCGCCCATCTGGCTCTACCATCAAATCGTCGGCAATCAGCTCGTGTTGAGTTGGATCAATGCCGGCTTGAGTTTGGAATCCGCGCCCGCCGTTCAAGGCCCCTACACCACCATCCGCGGCGCAACGAGTTCGTGTAGCACTGATCTCACTGGCACAGAACGCTATTGCCGCCTGAAAGGAAACTAAGCCTTCGCGACTTCGCGTTTGGTTTTAGTTCGAGTTTCCAAAATAAGAATGGGGAGCGCGCGCGTCCCGCGTGCAAGTTCGAGCGTCGCGCCCGAACTTTCGTGCCACACTCTTTCCAGCATTCCCGAGGCAAAAAGTTAGCGCGACGAAGTTTTCGGCGCGACGCCGAAAACCACACGCCAGAGGCGCGTGCTCCGCTGACCAGACTTTTGGACGGCGGGCTTGTGTCAATGACGGCCCGTTAATCTGCCTTTTGCACCGGTCTGGTGACGCTCTCTTTCGGAGATCTTGCGCTCCTGACGCGACACAATTTCCGAAGCCAGCACAAACAAACTGTCAAAGGCCAGGCGATGTTCGTATCGCAACCGTTCGACACAGAACTGCAAATAGGGATCGTTCGTATAATGGTACAACTGCTTCTTCGGAGGAGACGGTTTTAGCAGAATCAGAAACGCGAACGGGTCTTTAATCTTTGAATAAATGGATACGAGAACCTCGTAGAAACTCTCTTCGCTCTTGAATACCCATAGGTAACCGCTGTCCTTCCGGGCAGAGCGGCTTTTGAGCAGTGAATCGAGGATGGCTTTGTCCGCATTGACGCTCTTGCGCGCGGCGAAGAGATAAAAAGTATTCATGATTTAGTCTGCTGTCTCGCTAATCGAAGCATTCTTCTGCTCCGTTTTTGATCCATAGTCCAATCCAAAATTCTCCGGGCATCGCGATGCGCCCCTATCGAATGAACTTGAGGATAGAGTGTGCTGTCAAGTCGTCATCGCGCGTGGCGCTGATCATTTCGGAAATGTGACTTTCCCGCGGCACATAGACCAACTCGGACTTAATCCCCGCCTTTTGCAAAGCGGCAAAAAATCGTCGCGCCTGCAACGGGAGCGTCAGGTAATCCCACTGACAATAAGTCACCAGAAACGGCGGTGCGGGACTCCTGACGTGATAAAGCGGTGAGGCATCTTTCCGCAGTTGAGGATCCGTGCCAAACACGGAGGCTTGGATGTCTCCCTCGCCAAGATTGTAAACGCCGCTCAGGCAAATCGTCCCACGAATGTTCCTGGCGGAGAGATCATACGGCTTCAAATACTTTTCATCGAACGTGAGCAGCGCGGAAAGATGCCCACCGGCAGAATGGCCGCCGACGTAAACGCGGTTCGTGTCGCCACCGAATTTGGTGATGTGCTTCATGACCCACGCAAACGCGGCCGCGACATCCTCGATCTGCGCGGGGTGCGGATTCTTCGGCGCGAGCCGATAACTCGGAACGACGGTGAGAATTCCTTCCTTCGCAAAGCGATTTGCCACCGCCGGGTATTGTGAACGGTCGCCATACTTCCACGCACCACCATGCACAAAGAAGAAGACGGGTAATGACTTTTTCTCCTTCGGTAGATAGAGATCAAGCTTGTGCTTGCCTTCGTCCTCCGGTTTGCCTTCGGTGTAGGCGATGTCTTTGTTTGCTTCGACGTTCGTGGCGAGTGCCCTCGAAGGCAATTTGAGGGATTGCAGCGACGGACTCTTGACGTAAACCGGGTTCGAGTAAATCCACGGGCGATCTTCGCCATCAACGCTGAGCCACGCCTCCAACCGGTAAGCGCCTGGGTCTTTGGCAACGAAATTCAAATTCGTGCCGGTGGTTTCTTCAACAACTTTGCCATTGAAAATCAATTTCAGTTTGGCAGTCAGCGGTGTTACGGCGGCGATACGCGTCGTTCCAAGAAGCGGGATCGTGTCACCCATCGGATAAACACCGAGATTGTTCGCGGCGCCAAACGCGAAGCCCGTCGGGTCGCACAACCAGTCATGGGCCACATACGCGTGGCCGTCTCGCAGCGAATGACGGATCTCCGCCTCAGTCAGTTCACGCGCCAGAATGTGCGTGGTGAGATGACGGAAGCTGACTTCATATGGGTCGATGGTCGTCCCGCCGATGACGCGATTCTGGTGCGCATCATTCGCAGCGATTCCCGTGAAATTGTTCGTTTGAATTTCCTTGTCCCATTTCGCGAGAACCTCCTTGCGATGATCGCTGCCCGCTGCAAAGAATTCGTCCGGGTAGGCTTTGAAGTTTTCGAGCAATTTGCGCCATTTGTCAAGGTTGTTGGCGGCTTCGTTCAAGTAGTCGTAAAAGCGGCTGTCGAGTTTGGCGTCGGTGTGGCGATTGCAAATCTCCATTCCGGCAAAGCCGGCGGTAGCCGCGTCATAGCGGTCTTCAATTTGCGACAGGAAGCGAAGCGCGCCATCCGCCAACGGCTTGCGGTTCACGTCAAATTCTGGAAACCGCAACACGCCGTCGTCACCTTCCGAACCGGCAATGAACAGGACGCCGTCACGCAGTCCGTGCCAGGTTTCCCGCTGCGGGCGGTGATGGTCGGTGAACATGACGACGCGAACGCCGGCCCTCTTCGCAGCATCGAGGACTTCCTGTCGCGTGCCGCGCGTGTGGTCGGAGTCGGCGGCGTGAATGTGAATCACCGCGCGAAAATCCTCATAGATGCCGAGATTGGGCAATGTCTGGCGTTCGCGTGCGAAACGCATCCGGGCTTCGTGCGTCGCCTTCAAATGTTCCGGTTCGAGGCGTTGCAGGGGCGTGAGTTGATCCGCCGCAGTTCCGGAAAGAGCGATAACCAGAAGCGAAAGAAGGGCAATGCGCAATTTCATTTTATCCAATTCATCCCAATGACTGACTATCGGAACACAATCACAGAAGGACGATCAATTCCTTTCCCCTTCAAACATTTCGCGCGCTTCCAAATGCGCCTCAACCTCTTGACGTGTTCGCCAGACCGGACGCAGTTCTTTGCGCGCAAACAGCAGCAGTTGATCCGTCCGGTGCGGTGAACCCGGTTGAGAAGAATTGCCGTAAGCGATTAATGCCTTGGCTCGCACGGGATTTCCAAATTCAATGGCGGCGACATACGAATCGCCACCGACCAGCTTTAACGGGCCGTTGTTCGCGCGGCCAAAATACGCGGCGCGAAAAATTCCCAAGTAACCCGGGCCGCCATTGGCTGGTAGATCAACATTGTCGATGATCACATCATAAACTTTGCCCCACGCGACATCAAGCGAACCGTGTTCTGCCAGAACTTTGTCGGCGGCGGATTCCAACGCGGCTACGGCCATCGCCGGATCGATCAATCCATCCGGGGTGTTGAGCGGCGAATTCTCGTCCCACGTGACCGCAAACGGTCCAGCTTGGCCCGAGCGTCGATTCAACTCTTCGAAGAACGCCTCGAACAAAACTGCACCGCGACTTTCCGCGTCCGCACAGCGGTCCCAGGATAAAAGTACAGCCATCGCTTGCTTCGCCTTCTCGCCGCCGTTTTTTTCGACGGCCCGCGCCAGGTCATCGAGCATGCGATCCGCCCGCTCCATGCGCGTGGAATGTTTGTAGCGAATCATTTCGTCAAACGAGATGCGTGGGTCTTCCATCAGCATCCGCGCGGAACGCTGCGCGCGGAAGCTCATGAAGCGCGGTGCCATGTAGGGAGGGTAATTGTCAGCGTCGAGAGCTGGCGGAAACGTCGTAGTCCAAGGCGGATCATTCGCGTTCTGCAACCAACCGCTGGGCGGATCGACGACGCGCGGCAGTTCTCCATACGGATGAGTTCTTGTCCATAGAGTAGTGGATGAATTTCCCGGGACAATGCCCGACCAGTTGTAGTTGCCTCTGGGTCGGACCGGCGTCCGCCCGCCGAACAAATGCATGATGTGGCCATCGCGGTCGGCATACATCACCGTGAACATGGGGCTTTGCAAAGTCCTCTCCGCCGCTTCAAACTCCGCCAGATTTTTGGCGCGCCCCATGTCCCAGTATTGTTTGAGGACATAAGGTTGCCTCAAGCCGACGACGCGCAGCGCCAGCGCTTTCCCGTTTTTTTCTTCGACCACCGGGCCGTGGATGGAGCGGCGAACCAACAGTTTTTCCTCACGCAAACTGCCGCCCTTTTCCTTTACCTTTAGCGTCTGTTCCTCGCGCTCAAATTCGCGGACGCCACCGTCCCATCGATACCCGCCGTCCACCAAAGTCAGTTCGTAAAGATCAGCGCCGTCGTGTGTGTTGACGGTGTGGGTCCAACCCAAATAGTCATTGAACGCGATGGTCAAAAGCGGTGAACCGACCAGGGTGGCGCCATAAATGTTTACCCCCGGCGCAACGAATTGCGCTTCGAACCAGAGGAAAAAATCCGCCCAAGGCAGGTGCGGATTTGCCAGCAAGAGCGCATGGCCGCTTTCCGAGCGCGACGGCGCAATTGCCCAGGCATTGGAGCCGTTGGGACGCCAGTCCTTGGCTTGGTCCTTCACGGATCCGGCACTGACGACGAATTCAAAGTGAATGATTCGCTGCATATGGGCGATCACGTCAGTCGCCTTCACCGGCACGACGATCTTGACATCGTCGCTGATTTGATCTGGATGTTCTTTGACGTAGTCATTGATGCCATCCGCGAAGGCGTTCAGAAAACTGCGGAACTCCATGGATTGTGCTTGATACCATTCCTCGGCTCGATGAGGAACGCCCATTGTCCGCACCCATCGATCTGATTCAACGTAGTTACTCCCCCAATACTCCGCCCCGCGTCCGCGCGCCTGGCCATAAAGTCGAAGGATCAAATTGCCGTGGCTCTGCGCCTGTGCCCAACCAAAGCCGTAAAAAAGTCCCTTTGGTTCTTTCGCATAAATATGCGGAATGCCCCAGGTGTCCCAGAGAATTTCGTTGCGCGCGATTGGCTCGGACGCGGGCGACCGACTCGAAGACTCGGGTGAAGTGCATGAAGAGGTGAGTAACGCGACAAGAAGGCCGAATAACCACATTGACTCCTGATTTCGACACGAATCAAAAGCCTTCTCGCGCCGTGTGATATTCGGCTCGCTCCTAGAAATCCTTCTGTCTCGTGAGGCCTGCATTCTTGGTAGTTGGTTGATTGGGTGAACGCAGCGTAAATATCCCCCCACGCGAAAGCGACATGAAAATCAACGGTGCGATAAATTGGGTCAGAGTTTGACTGGACATGCAATTGGCGTTTTGGCTAATTTCCTCGGCGAAACTTTCCAACCAAACCAAAACCATGTCACCATTTACGGCCGAAGTAATCGGGACGATGATTCTCGTCATCCTGGGCGATGGAGTCGTCGCGAATGTTTTGTTGAACAAATCCAAGGGCCAGAACTCCGGCTGGATCGTGATCACTGCGGGCTGGGCGTTTGGTGTGACCGTGGCCGTCTATTCGGTGATCTCGATCAGCGGCGCGCATCTGAATCCCGCCGTGACAATCGCTGCGGCAGCCATCGGCAAGTTCGAATGGATGAAAATACCCGGCTATCTCCTCGCGCAGATGATCGGCGGATTTCTTGGAGGCGTGGTGGTTTGGCTGGCTTATCTGCCGCATTGGAAGGAAACGACCGATCAAGGATTGAAGCTGGCTGTGTTTTGCACCGCACCGGCAATTCGCAAGCCGCCGATGAATCTGCTTGCGGAAATCATCGGCACATTCGTTTTGGTTTTGGGTTTGCTGGCCGTCCTTTCGCCACAAAATCTTGTTCCGAATTCGGGCTTCGATACCGGCTTCAAGCCGTGCCTCGTCGGTGTTCTAGTCTGGTCAATCGGTTTGTCGCTCGGCGGTCCGACCGGATACGCCATCAATCCCGCGCGCGATCTTGGCCCGCGGCTCGCGCACTTTTTTCTACCGATCGCTGGGAAAGGGAACTCTGACTGGGGTTACGCTTGGATTCCGGTGGTCGGACCGATTATCGGCGGAATCCTCGGCGCGATGTTTTACAAACTGCTTTGGAATCCGGTTTGAAACAAGTTGGCTGACGTGGTTGGCGGAAGAACCAGCACTCCTCACACGCAAACATCACAATATGAAATACATTCTGGCTTTGGACCAAGGAACGACCAGTTCGCGCGCGATCATTTTTGATCAGCTCGGCTCAATCAAATCAGTTGCTCAACAGGAGTTCCGTCAGATTTTTCCGCAGCCGAGTTGGGTCGAACACGATCCGGGGGAAATCTGGTCCACGCAGACCAACGTCGCGGCGGAGGCGATTCTCAAAGCAGGTCTCATGGCCAAGGACATCGCCGCCATCGGCATCACGAACCAGCGCGAGACGACCGTGGTTTGGGACCGTAAGACGGGAATCCCCGTTTGTAACGCCATCGTCTGGCAGGATCGCCGCACAGCGGGGATGTGTGACCGTCTCCGAGCGCGCGGGCTGGCGCCATTGATTCGCCGCAAGACAGGATTGGTTGTCGATGCGTATTTCTCCGGCACGAAGCTTCAGTGGATTTTGAAAAATGTGACTGGTGCGCTGACAAAAGCGCGGCGTGGTGAACTCGCGTTCGGCACGGTTGATTCCTGGCTGGTCTGGAATCTCACGGGCGGAAAGAAGCATGTCACCGATGTCAGTAATGCTTCGCGCACGATGCTGTTTAATCTCAAGACTTGCGATTGGGATGACGAACTGCTCGAAATCTTTGACGTGCCGCGTGCAATTCTGCCGGAGGTCCGGTCATCGAGCGAAGTGTACGGCGAAACATCCTTCTTTTCCGGTTCGATTCCAATTGCCGGGATTGCTGGTGATCAGCAGGCCGCGCTATTCGGTCAGGTCTGCACTCAACCCGGCATGGTCAAGAACACCTACGGCACCGGCTGTTTCATGCTGATGAATACCGGCACGAAACCGATTGCTTCGAAAAACAAACTACTCACGACCGTCGCATGGCGGATTGGCGATCGCACCGAGTACGCATTGGAGGGCAGCATTTTCATCGCGGGCGCAGTTGTGCAATGGTTGCGCGACGGATTGGGCATCATCCGCTCTTCCGCGGAAGTTGAAACCTTGGCGTTGCGGGTGCCGGATACCGGCGGCGTGTATTTGGTGCCGGCGTTTGCGGGTCTCGGCGCGCCGCACTGGGATCAATACGCACGCGGCACGATTGTCGGCATCACTCGCGGAACGAGCGTCGCGAACATCGCCCGCGCGGCCTTGGAGGGAATCGCTTTTCAAGTTGTGGACGTATTGAAGGCGATGGAGGCCGACGCGCGTATTCGACTGAAGGAATTGCGTGTCGATGGCGGCGCGTGCGCCAATGATCTGCTGATGCAAATTCAAGCGGACCTGCTCGGCGTGCCGGTCGTGCGCCCGAAGATTTCGGAAACCACCGCTTTGGGGGCGGCTTATCTGGCGGGACTGGCGGTGGGCTATTGGCAGAATCAAGATGAAATCGCTGACCAATGGCGAGCCGACAGAAGATTTGTTGCTGCCATGAAACCGGTCGTCAGAAAAAAACTCTGCGACGGTTGGGCGAAGGCTTTGCGTCGCTCCAAGGCGTGGGAGGCATGAGAAGCCTGATCGACTGCCGCTTTGCTCGCCGTTCGCCGACGAGACGCGGCTGCGGCGGCACATGGAGTCTTCTGCTCACGCTGTTTTGCGTCGCGCCGTTGATCGTGTATGGCGAAGAGCGCGGACTTTGGCTGCTCCTGCGCAAAGACCCTTTCAATACCGCGCGCTGCGATGTGCCAGGACAGTTCCGGGCTGCGCCGAAGGAAGTTTGGTGGATTGGTGCGGATCACCGAACCAGAGACTCGCTTCGTCCTGTCATCGTCGGCGGCGGCCAAGCGGCTTATCTGGTGAATGCGGGCACAACACTCGAACTGGTGCGTCCCGATGGCAGCACAATCTGGCGAAACGGTGCGCTCGGAGTCCGCGGCCTGCCTGAAGTGGTTGAACTGAACAACAGAGGCAATGTAGCGCTCGCCCAAGTCGGCCTCGATTTAATCCAGATCGACTTGAACACCGGGAAAACAATCTGGAACTGGACTGCACCGGAAGGAACGACGGTCGGTGGTCCGATTATTTGGAAGGAGGGCAACGTTGTCCTGTTGGCGTTGTTTCCGAAGAACACTGTTCAGGGCGTCGGGTTCGAGTTCGCGCAGCCTGACGCCCCACCGAAGGAAATCTGGCGGCAGGATTACACCGGACGTTACTGGGCAAACTTCGGTCCGTATGGCGTCGTGGCTGATCTGAACAAGGACGGGCGTCAGGATCTTCTGCTCGCCGGCAAACCGTCTTACGTCGCAGCGATTGACGGCGCCACCGGAAACATTCTGTTCGATTGCCACTATCCCATTACCGGCGAAAATGACACGGGCCGCCCGTATGGATTGATTCAGGCGACGGACATCGATGGCGACGGTTTTCGCGACGTCGTCGTCGCGTCCTGCGCGGTTGAGGAATACGTCGCTGTGTTAAAGAACGAAGGCGGCAAGGCGTTTCGTTTTCTGTGGTCGCGTTTTGTCGAACGCGACCTGCCGAAGGACGATTACGAACTGCGGCCGCAGACCACCAGCGTGGCCAACGTGGATGGAGATGGCCGGAAGGAATTGGTTCTCGGTCTGTTCAATCTTACCGGCGACCAACGCTGGCACACGGTCGTGCTCGATGCGTTCGGCGGCTGGGACGCACGCAAACTCGACCTTCCCGATCGTTACTTTTGGGGTTGCTACGATCTCAATCACGACGGCATTCCTGAAATCATCACAAGCGAAGAGAAGACGCGCAGGAATGCAAACACAACGACGTTGCATGCCGTGGACGGACGCACCGGCAAGGATGTAGCCTCGCTCGAAGGCGTTTCGCTTGTGACGTCAGCGCGCGCGCTTCCGATAGGCGTCGGCTTCTTCGCTGCGCGTGCGACGCCGTGGTTTGTGGTGCTGGACGACGCTACTGGAAAAAAGATGTCGACAGCTCCAAACGTAGGAACTCCCCTCACCCCGTCCCTCTCCCCATCCGATGGGGAGAGGGTGGCCGTCAGGCCGGGTGAGGGGAGTTCGTTTCCAACCAACGTTTTAGGAACCGTTCTGCCAAACGGCACGAGCGGTTTGGTTGTGCGCGTCGCCAAAACGGGCGAGGAGAACGTGTGGCGCGTTGAAGATGGGAAGTCTGTGCTGGCCGACTTCGCCCCCAGCGTGGTTTCACGAATGGCGTTTAATTGGTCCTCCGATGACTACTTCGGTCCGCTGAATCGTGAAATCAAGGAGCCGAAACAGCCGCCTTCGCTGGCAGCGTCGCAAGCCTTGGTCGCAGTCGCGGACGGGAGGCGGGAACTTATTTTCACGCGGGGCGACGGTATGGTTGTTGGCGGCACACCCGATTGGGAAAGACCCGGCGTGCTGAAGAACACTTGGAGCCTGCGCGGCGTTCATCCGGTGATTTGGATTGGGCCGACCGGTGAGCGCCTCATCGCGGCATTCGATGCCGAGGCGGACCGCTTTCACCTGTATCGTCCGGTTGCGGGCGAGCAGGAAACCCAACCGCTCCTTACCGTCAACCTTCCTTTCCTACCATTCCGCGAGCCGGGAATGATTCTGCCCTTTGGCAGCAGCAACTTGTTGATTTACGTTTCCATGAAAACCGGCGCTCACACGCTCGCCGGCGCGTTGTTCGATCGCGAGGGTCGCTGTCTTTGGCGCGACGATATGGAGGGGGCTTACCCGTGCCAGGCGGGAAGCTTCGTCGGCTCCGACGGTCAGACCCGGCTCGCCGTGGACAACCACGGGAAAATTCTCTTCTACGATCTGGCCGGCAACAAACGCCTGATCGCTCACGGCTGGCATGATACAATTCCTGGACGCGGAAACGGGGCAAAATACGCGCTGCCTATCAGCGGGCCATTCGGTGCGAAAGACGAGCCGCGCATCGTCCTCTCGCCCGGCCTCGAACAACTGGAGATTCTCGACGAACAAGGGGCGCGCGTCGCGATGACACCCTACGGCTCGATTTACGAACGCGACTCCTGCGCTTCGGCGGTGGCCCGCGTCCAGACCAACGTGTGGGCCTTGGGTATGGTGACGCAACGCGGGGTTTTCCACTGTGCGGAGGTGGCAACTGGACAGGATCGCTGGACGCTCGACCTCGGCGCGAAAGCGATTTACCCGCCGCGCGTGACGGCTGGCGACCTCGACGGCGATGGGCGCGATAATTTTCTCGTCGGCCTCAGCGACGCTGAACTGGTCGCGCTCGATGAAAAGAATGGACGAGGTTTAATCCTTTGGAAAATGACGCTCGATGCCGCAATACGGGAAACACGAATAGCAGACCTTGATGGCGACGGCTTGGTGGAGATCATCGCGGAAACTGACGACGGGCGCATCCGCGTATTCCGCTCGTCCAGGGACAAGCCCTAAACATGACAGGTGTGAAGATTGTGACAACGGCAACGGCGGCGGGAATAGTTTTTGTATAGCAGAATAATCTAATCTGGCTAGATCAAGTCGTCGTTCAATATTTACCAAAGAAAGATGTGATGTCGAAAAAAACCGTTTGCGATTTGCCGGCGGCTGTAACAATCCTCATCTCGTCATAAGACCTGCCGCCTTTGTGTCGCAACTGCTGGCCTTGAAGGCGATAACCAGGGTATGCTGATGCAGCCAAACATACTCGGCTCGAACCCCCGTCTTCTCATTCGCCGTCTCCGTGATGACGACAGCCCGCTTGATACTCGAACCATCGCCTCCTCCAAACACAGCCTCAGCCTTCTCGCCGTCTGGAACAGTATCATAACCAGAGCTGCCGGGATCGTATCCTGTCATGGTCTCACAGCCGGTGAGGACAATGATTGCTAATGCGAGACAGCGAACGTGTAATCTCATAGCTTGCATCGACAAAGCAGCAACCCGGATTTTGAATCAATTCTTCAGTCGCTTGCCGCGGCCAAGCAACGACCAGATCGTGGCGATGAACGCACTGCCCCAAGATTGTCGTTTCGCATCAGCGCCACTGTCTGGCATATTTGTCGGATAAAGTGTTCGGTTCAAGTCTGCAAGTCGTGACCGAAGTTGCGCCTCCAACTGTGCCTGGCGTTCCGCGTTTAAGGCTTGCTCCACCGCCTTTGCTCGATACTCGGCGTTCGCCTGCGTCACCGCCTGCTCAAGCCTTTCAAGGTGATACGCTCCTACTTCTTCTGGAATGCAGTCAATCCAAATGAAATCACCTTCGACGCCCGCCGGGCGCTTGTGTGGATACTCCACCGCCTGCCAGACCGTCGTGAAGGTGTAGGACCATCCCAAGGGAGGTGAACCCGAAAGTCGAAAGTGGACGCGAACAATTGAGCCGTCGATGATGTGACACCGATCAGTCGCAAGCCCGATCACTCGCAGCGCCTCGAACGGCTTCTCTGTGGAGAGATGTATCATGCGGCTTGGGCAGTATCGTTTGGCTTGAAAGGCAAACGGGTATTTGCTGACCGGGAACGGCGATGCGGCCGCGAGTGCGGTACCGAGCACTCACATTTTGAACTGCAGTTCGAACCATTCATGGAAAGGGAACCAAGCAGCATTGAAAGGTAGATACATCGTGACCTCAAATCCGTCCAGCCGCAAAATTGTCGTTCATTGCCGATCCTTTCTCAACGAGCCTCGGCCTTCTCATCTAATCTTGTTGGCTGTTAACGCCACAGGTCCTGAATCTTCCTGCCTATCTTAGCCTCATACTTTTTCACGACGTCAGGTGGAACGCGACCATCCGAGTTATCAACCGACACTAGTCGCTTCTCACCGTCCGCATCCACTCGAAACACCAAAGCCACTGTGTAGACGCCAGTGTCTCGATCTCTCCCGCTTTTCATTCTCTTGGGAATGTTCTCTAAATTCATCAGCTTGCCCTCTTGGGGGTCGAAAAGCGACCATCCATGCCGACGACAAATCCGCGCAAGGGCAACAATGCCGTTGTCAATCTCACCAGCGACGGATGCCATAATGGACCGGCACTCAGACGAGTCTCCGCTGTAAAGCTCAATGCTTGCCCCGGCTACCTCCAAATCACCTCCCGTGATCGAGTGCCAAGTAGTGCGGCGGAAGCATTCCGAAATGCGACGTCGAACCTCAGTCCGTTCACCAAGCGGCGGACAGAGGAATTCACCTTCGGAGTTTTTCGAGGGCAGTTTTCCCTCAGGAAAGTTGTAAATATAAAAGTCAACGTTCATGTGCTACCAGCAATTCACGCAGAGGGAAGGATGCTTCCTTGATAGGCGTCCGCAGCATATGACTTGGGTTAGTAAAGCATCTTTGACTTCATCGGCGCAGCGGACTTGCCAAGCGGCGCGAGGAATTGTTGGGCTCCCGCAGCCATCAGATTGAGTTCAGCGACCGCCTGGAAAAACAAAAATCCTTGTCCCATGAATTTCTTCGCTTCTTCGGGGCTGCCAACAATCGTGCCGAGAAATTTGCCGTGCTTTTTAGCCGCGGCCACAATCCTGGCGATGGCGTCGTCCAGTTTGGGATGATTCTGTTGCCCGCGCAGTCCGAGCGAAAAGGATAGATCACTCGTGCCGATGAACATGACATCCAGCCCCGGCGTGGCGGCGATCTCGTCGATCTTCTCCAACGCCCGCGCCTCCTCGATGGTGGTGATGACCACAATATTCCGGTCGGCGAAGTCGTAATAGCCTTCCGGCGCGGGCCAGCGGAACGTGGCGAGTCGCGCGCCGGAGCCGCGCCGTCCAACCGGCGGGTAACGGCACGCGGCGACGGCTTGCCGCGCCAGTTCCGGCGTGCTGCTGAACGGAAACACCACGCCGAGCACGCCGGCGTCGAGGACGCGTTTGGCGGTCCACAGTTCGTTGACGGGCACGCGCGCGAAGGGCACCGCCTGCAATCCGCGCGTGGCCAGCACCATGTTGCGAACGGTTTCCAAGGTGATGGGTGAGTGCTCCATTTCGAGCCAGAGAAAATCAAAGCCCATGCTCGCCGCCTGTGCCGCGATTTCGACGCTGTTCACCGTGATGGTGATGCCGAACACCGGTTTACCCTCACGTAAAAGTTTTTTGACGGGGTTTTCCCAGATTGTCGGTTTCTTGGTGGCGGTTTTGGGTGGCATAGAATTATTTTCGTGAGTTGAAACTGGCTGCAGAATGAGTGGCTGCGATGAATATGCCGGAAACTTTCCGAACCCGGCATCTTTCTTTACCAGACAACGGGAGAGCTTCAATCAGCGAATCTCGCGATCGAAACCATTTCACCGTAGCCGCTGACGTGAGTCGGCGGTGATCAGAATGCGCGGACTCACGTCTGCGGCTAGCCCGGTCGCTAAGAAGATGACCGACGGCCGGGTGAGCAAGTTTTAGGCGGAACGATTCCATTGAATGGGGAGCGCACGCGGCTCGCGTGCGGTCGTCGCCGGCCCGGCGACGACTTTCGGCCTCTGACTTGTGTTCGAACCAATCGGTGCCGCGTAGTATTGCGTTGGAAGTGTCCGGCGGGCCGCCGAACACGGCAGGCCAGCGGCCTACGCTCCCCGGACCGAGTGCAGCTTTCCGGTTCAGAATTGTCCGTAGATCTTTCACGGTGGAGATCATTTCTGGTTGAACTCCTTTGCGTAGCGGAACGGTTCGACGTAGTGCCCGTCCTTCCGATCCTGATCTTTTCGGTAGAATTCCTTCACCTTGGCCAATTCCTGCGGGTCCCAGTCCGGTCGATACTTCGACACCGCCGGTTCAAATTGACTGACCTGCTTGGAAATGGCCTCGATTTTCAAATCGAGCGTGGAGTCGATGTTGACGTAGTAATTCGCGTCGTTGGTGGTGGTATAAAAAAAGTAGAGGTTCGGCACGATGTAAGGTTGGAGCTTATCGACGAGCAGGTGCTCGGGATAATAAAGATGAAACTCAGCGGCGCGTACGGCGTCGATGGTGTTGAACGCCGCCATGCGGTGATCCGTCTTGTGCCAGCGCTCGTAGTATTCACCGGGATCGACGGACAGGACCGCATCCGGCCGATATTGCCGGATGATCTTGGTAACCTGGCCGCACAACAATTTTGGCGGGACGTATTCCAGTTCGCCGTCATCGTGACCGAGCCAGATGATGTTTTCCTTGGGAATGCCAAGCACGGCGCACGACGCTTCCTCTTCCGCCTTGCGAATGCGCGCGAGTCGTTCGGAAGTCATTTCCTGATCGTAACTCCCTTTGTTGTCGTTGGTGTAAATGACCACGACAACACGGTTTTTGTTTTTGGCCAACAAAGCCATTGTGCCGCCGACGGCGAAAGTGTCGTCATCGGGGTGCGGTGTGAAGACGAGGACGGTTTTGTTGGTGTAGTCTTCAAGCCGTTCCTGGGCGGTAGCGTCGGCAACCAACAGGAACAGGAACAACGGCAGGATGAAGAATTTTATTTTCATATTGATGTTATGGACATTTGTCTGAAAACGGTCCGCTTGTTTGTGACCTCATTGAATCATCGAAGTTGGAACTAGGCGAGCAGCTTGTTCACCACCCGACCGCCCACATCGGTCAGCCGTAATTCGCGCCCTTCCTCATTCTCTTCCGCTCAGAGCTGACCTGGGGCCAGCACTACCCGGAAACCGACGTAGTGGAGTTGGAGGATTGGGCTGCTGCTGCTGAAGCGGTTCGCCGATCGGCAGTCCCTGGCGAGGCCGTTCCAGCGGCCGCCGCGGACCACGCGGTACGCACCCGTGGCAGGCCCCTGCGGGTCCAAGGCAATCCATCCAGGATAGACGCCGAACCAATCCTGGCACCACTCCCAGACATTCCCATGCATGTCATACAATCCCCACAAGTTGGGCAACTTCTGCCCCACCGCATGCGTAATGCCGCTGCTGTTGTTGACATACCACGCGTAGTTCGTGAGGTTGGTGTAGCCCGGGTCCTCCCCATAGCTAAACCGCGTCGAGGTCCATGCCCGATACGCATACTCCCATTCGGCCTCCGTCGGCAGCCGATACGCACTGTGGGTCGGAATCCGCCCCGCCGCCCGTTCCCGCTGCGTTAGTTGGGCACAATAATTCGTGGCATCGTCCCAACTCACTTCTTCCACGGGACGGTTGAGGTCGGTGCCGTAATTCATCCCTCCCTCGACTGTGCGATCCCCATTAAACCAGCTCGGATTGCTGCCCGTCACAGCCAGATACTCCC
>CAZYYS010000068.1:0-19546 GCA_964651015.1 uncultured Verrucomicrobiota bacterium | reverse complement strand
GAAGGTAAATTCATCCGTCAATCTGGCGGTCGTGGTCAATACGGTCACGCGCTCGTGACAATTGAACCTTTGGAACGTGGCAAGGGCGTCGAAATCGAAAACAAGGTTGTCGGCGGTGCCATTCCCAAGGAATACATTCCCGCTGTCATCGACGGCATCGAAGAAGCCGTCAAAGGCGGCGTAATGGCCAATTATCCAGTGGTGGATCTGAAAATCTCCATCGTCGATGGCACTTTCCACGAAGTGGACTCCAATGAGCTGGCATTCAAGATGGCGGGAATTTTTGCCTTAAAAGACGCGGCCAAGAAAGCCAACCCGATTTTGCTGGAGCCGATCATGAAGGTTGAAGTTACAACGCCGGACGAATATCAGGGCGATTTGTTGGGCGACATCAACCGCCGCCGCGGCAAGATCGTAGCGATCGAGGCAAAGAACAACGCAACGTATCTTTATTCCGAAGTGCCGCTGGCCGAACTGTTCGGGTACGCTACTGCAATCAGATCGCTGTCGAAGGGCCGTGCCTCGTATTCGATGGAGCCGCTGGCGTTCGAGCAGGTGCCGAGTAGCATCTCGGCTACGATTTTGGATTCCGTGGTGAAAAAGCCGGCGCGCACCTAAACTTAACCTTTTACTTGTTCTTTTTATATGGCTGGACAACGCATTCGCATTCGACTGAAAGCTTACGACCATCGGGTTATCGACCAGTCAACGCGTGATATTGTTGACACGGTCAAACGCACTGGCGCTCGGGTGGCAGGGCCGATTCCTTTGCCGACGCGAGTCGAGCGGTTCACCGTGCTTCGCTCCCCCCATTCAGACAAGAAATCGCAGGAGACCTTTGAACAGCGGACGCACAAAAGGTTGCTCGACATCATTGAGCCGACCGCGAAGACCGTGGATGAATTGAAGAAGCTGAACCTGCCGGCTGGTGTGGACATCACAATTAAAATTTGATTTTATGCTCGGCTTACTTGGAAAAAAACTCGGTCAGACGCGCGTCTATGACGAGAAGGGCGTCCTGATTCCGGTTACCGTCGTGCTCGCTGGGCCCAACCGTGTCATCCAGTGCAAAACCCAGGAGAGTGACGGCTATAACGCAGTGCAACTTGGTTTCGATGATCAAAAGGAACATCGCTTGACCAAGTCATTGCTTGGGCATGTGAAGAAACACAACGCCGCGCCGGTGAAACGCATTCAGGAATTTCGTAACTTCACCCTCGAAGTGAAACCAGGCGACGTCGTCGGTCCAAACATTTTTGCCGCTGGCGATTTTGTGGATGCGATCGGCGTCACAAAAGGACGCGGATTCGAGGGCGTGATGAAGCGGCATGACTTCCGTGGTGGTGACGCATCACATGGTGCGAAGGGTTGGCGTCGTCGCAGTGGCGCCATCGGTCAGCGTTTGTTTCCCGGCACGGTTATGCGCGGCATGCGGATGCCGGGTCACATGGGGCAGGTGCGGCGCACAACCCAGAATTTGCAAGTAATTCAAGTGCGGGAAGCCGACAACGTTTTGTTGATCAAAGGCGCGATTCCTGGATCGAAGGGCGACTACGTGGTGATTCGCGAGTCCAAAAAGAATCCGAAGGTGACAACAGCCAAAAAGAAATAACGGGCGCTCATGAAATTGACTGTTAAAGATACCAAAGGAAACGCCCAAGGCGAGTTGGAAGTAAAGTTTCCGCTCATCGAAAACGGCAAGGGCACGCAGGCCGTGCACGACGTGGTAGTGGCGTATCGGGCGGCCCAGCGCAGCGGCACCGCCTGCACCAAGACCGTTGGCGAAGTGGCCGGAACCAACAAGAAGCCATGGCGACAGAAGGGCACGGGTCGCGCACGCGCCGGCTCCTTCCGCTCGCCGCTTTGGCGAGGAGGCGGCGTGGTGTTCGGCCCCAAGCCACGCGACTTCGGTAAGAAAGTTTCACGCGCTACTCGACAACTTGCTTTGCGCAAAGCACTCACAGAACGACTGAATGCTGGCGATGTTTTGGTGGTGGATGAACTCAAGTTATCGTCGCCGAAAACCAAGGAATTTGTCGGTGTGTTGTCGGCACTGCAAATCAATGGAACCGCGTTGGTGGTTTCCGCGGCGGTGGACAAGAACTTAACGCTTGCTTCCCGCAATGTTCCAACCGTCGAACTGACGACCAGCGACACGTTGAATACTTATGACGTCTTGCGCAGTGACAAATTGCTGTTCAGCCGTAGCGCGTTTGAAAAGATCGAGGCCCGCCTGAACAGGGAGTAATTTCACCATGAACTCATTTGAAATCATCAAGACTGTTCGCGTGACTGAAAAGGGAACGCTCCAGGGCGAAAAGCTGAATCAATACACGGTGGTGGCTGACCGTCGGGCGAACAAAATCCAGATCCGGCAGGCTGTGCAGGAACTGTTCAAGGTCAAAGTGCTTCGCGTAAATACCCTGAATGTTCGTGGCAAATTCCGCCGCCAACGGACGTCGCAAGCCGGCAAGGCGCCGGACTGGAAGAAGGCGATCGTAACGTTGAAAGTCGGCGATAAAATCAGCCTGACCTAGACAATTTGATGTTATGCCAGTAAAGATTTTCAGACCATTAACACCGTCCACGCGATACGTTACCATCGCGTCGAACGGGGACATCACGAAGACGCGCCCTGAAAGACGGTTGGTGCAGATTCGCAAGAAGACGGGCGGACGTAATTCGTATGGGCGTGTGACCAGTCGGGGAATCGGCGGAGGACATAAGCAAAAATACCGGCTGGTTGATTTCAAGCGGAACAAGCATGGCATTGAGGCAGCCGTGACTGCAATCGAGTATGATCCGATTCGTACCGCGCGTCTGGCGTTGCTGCAATACAAAGATGGTGAGAAGCGCTACATCATTGCTCCGAATGGCATTCAGGTTGGTGTCAAAGTCATGAGTGGTGACAGTGCACCGCCGGAAATCGGCAACTCATTACCCCTGAAATCAGTTCCAATCGGGATTCCCATTCACAATGTGGAGATGGTTCCGGGCCGGGGTGCACAGATGGTTCGGACGGCTGGAGCGGCTGCGGCTGTGATGTCGCGCGACGAGGGGTATGCGCTGTTGCGTTTGCCTTCGGGCGAAGTACGCAAGGTCCATGAGAATTGTTACGCCACCATCGGTCAGGTGGGTAACATCCAGCATGAGAATGTGGTGCTGGGCAAGGCTGGTCGCAGTCGACACCGGGGCATCCGCCCATTGAGTCGCGCCGTGGCGAAGAACCCGGTCGACCATCCGATGGGCGGCGGCGCGGGCAAAACTTCCGGCGGCGGACATCCGGTCACCCCTTGGGGTGTGATCACGAAGGGCTACAAGACCCGCACTAAAAGCAAGTGGACAAACCAGTTCATTCTCGTGCGCCGGGACGGCCGACCGATGAAACAAAAATAATTTTCAGACTATGGGACGTTCGATAAAAAAGGGGCCGTTTGTCGATGGCCATCTGATGGAAAAGATCACGGCACTAAACCAGGCCGGAACCAAAAAGCCGATCAAGACTTGGTCGCGGCGCTCAATGATCACACCGGATTTCGTCGGGCACACCTTCAACGTGCATAACGGCAAAATATTTCACCCGGTGTTTGTGACGGAAAACATGGTGGGGCATCGCCTGGGCGAATTCGCGCTGACCCGGACATTCAAAAAGCATGGGGCGCACACGGCCAAGGCCGAAGCGAAATAATTTTATGGAAGTTCAGGCAATTACCAAGAATGTGCGCATGTCCGCGCAGAAGATGCGGGAAGTGGTGCGCCAGATCCAGGGACTGCCGGCCCGGCAAGCGCAATCCGTTTTGTCAGCGGTGCCGCGCAAATCCGCCCGATTTGTGGCCAAGACATTGAAATCCGCGATCGCCAATGCTGACGACTTGAAAGAGCACAAGGAAGAGTACCGCAACCTGGACACGGAGAAGCTTTGGATCAAAGAAGCGGTAGCGGGGACGGCGACGACGATGAAGCGAATCGTGCCCAAGGCGCGCGGTTCAGCCGGCCCGATCCTGAAGCGGAGTTGCCACATCAAGATCATTTTGTCGGATGAATAACTGAACTATGGGTCAAAAAACAAATCCAGTCGGCTTCCGAATTCCGGTCACGAGAGACTGGCGTTCCAAATGGTTTGCCGAGAAGAAAGAATTCGGCAAGTTGCTCTCAGAAGACCGTAAGATCCGCGACATTCTCAAAAAGAAACTCGAATCGGCGTCCGTGCCGCGAATTCAGATTGAGCGAGCGGCCAGTCGTTGCCGCATAACCATTTTTACCGCACGCCCGGGCGTGGTCATCGGCCGCAAAGGCACGGAGATCGACAAGCTCAAGGAGGAGTTGAGCCGCATGACCGGCAAGGAAGTTTACGTGGACATCCAGGAAATCAAACAACCGGAGCTGGACGCGCAACTGGTGGCGGAAAATGTCGCTTTGCAACTGGAGCGTCGCGTTTCGTTTCGTCGGGCCATGAAGAAGGCTTTGCAGACCACCATGGATTTTGGGGCCGAAGGGGTCAAGCTTCGTTGCGCGGGCCGTTTGGGCGGGGCCGAAATTGCCCGTGTCGAGCAGTACCATCAGGGGCGTGTGCCGTTGCATACGCTGCGTGCGAACATTGATTATGGGTTCGCTGAGGCCAATACGGTTTACGGTAAGCTGGGAATCAAATGCTGGATTTGCAAAGGTGAAATCAAAGCGGAGAAACCGTCCACCCAGGTGACAAACGAAACTGCCAACTAATTAGTACGAGGATTTTTTATGCCGTTGATGCCCGCCAGAGTTAAGTATCGCAAAATGCACCGGGGCAGCCGTGCGGGTCTGGCTAGTCGTGGCCAGACGGTGGCATTCGGCGAGTATGGGTTGCAGGCGTTGGAGCGTTGTTGGCTCGACACGAAGCAAATCGAGGCGGCGCGCGTGGCGATCAACCGTAATATGAAGAGACGCGGCAAGATGTGGATTCGGATTTTTCCAGACAAGTCGTATACGAAGAAGCCACTGGAAACCCGAATGGGCAAGGGCAAGGGGCCGCTGGAGTCGTGGGTGGCGGTGATCCGGCCAGCCAACGTGCTGTTCGAAGTGGATGGCGTGACCGAAGCTGTGGCGCGCGAATCGTTGCGGCTGGCGGCGACCAAGTTGCCGATCAAAACCAAGTTCATTTCGCGTCACAAACTTGGTTAAGTGGGAAAGACGAATATGAAAATGTCCGAACTAAAAGATTTGACGCCGATCGAATTGACGGCCAAGAGCCGTGATTTGCGCCAGGAAATGTTCAACCTGCGGCTTCAACAAACCGGTGGGCAGTTGGAAAAACCGAGTCGTCTGCGACTTCTGCGCAAGGATATTGCCCGGATCGAAACGCAGATTTCACAACGGCGGAAGAAGGCGGCCTAGGAAAAATGTCTATGGTAGAAACTGCAACTACAGAACCAGCAAAACGTGGTCAGCGCAAAGAGCGCGAGGGCAAAGTCATTTCCAACAAGATGTCCAAGACCATCGTGGTGCGGGTGGAACGGCGTTTTCCGCATCCCCGGTTCAAGAAGGTGGTTACCGGTTACACCAAGTTTTACGCCCACGACGAGAAAAACGAGGCCGGCGTGGGTGATCGTGTTCGGATTCAAGAAACCCGGCCAATTTCCAAAACCAAGCGCTGGCGACTGTTGGAAGTAATTGAGCGCAACACACAGGCGACTCCGGTTGCGGGCTGATTTTTCAAGGACATTATGTTACAGGTTCGTTCAATTTTAGATGTGGCTGATAATACCGGTGCCAAGCGGGCGGCGACCATCGGCGTTATCGGGCGCAATCAGGAATATGCCGGCATCGGCGATGTCATTAAGGCCCACATCAAGGAAGCGGCGCCGGACGGCACTGTAAAGAAGGGCGAGGTTGTGGATGCTGTCGTCGTGCGCACCCGTAAGGCGATTCGACGTAACGACGGTTCGTATCTGCGGTTTGACAGCAACGCCATTGTCATCATCGACAAGGAACTCAATCCACGCGGAACACGCATATTCGGTCCAGTGGCTCGTGAGTTACGCGACAAGAAATTCATGAAAATTGTGTCTCTGGCGCCGGAAGTGATTTGAAGCTATGCTCAGATTTCATGTTAAAAAAGGTGATGAAGTAGTGGTGATTGCTGGTGCTGAAAAAGGGAAGCGCGGCAAGATCATCAGCGTTTTGACGAAGGATCAGCGGGTTATTGTGGAAGGAGTGCAAATGGTCAAGAAGCACACTCGCAAGAGCCAACAACATCCGCAAGGCGCGATTATTGAGCGGGAAGGTTCAATTCATGTTTCCAACGTCATGAAGGCGGAAAATTTTGAGGCGCGGGCGGCTAAACGTAGTGCGGTTACATCCGCTGCGGCACGATAATGTCTCCAATGATTAGAAAGTAGAGAAAACGCTCCGGCAAAATCCGGGAAACAGCGAAATGAAAGCAAGACTTTACCAAAAGTACGTAAACGAAGTTCGCCCAGCGCTGGTCGAGAAGCAGAAGTACCAAAACGTTCACCAGGTGCCGCGGCTCGAAAAGATCGTCGTCAACATGGGCGTGAGTGCGTCGTCTGAAAAGGGCGCGATCGAGGATGCGGCGAAAGACCTGAGTACGATTACCGGACGCAAGCCGGTTATCAGCAAATCGCGGAAGAGTATTGCAAATTTCAAATTGCGCGAGGGCCAGGCGATCGGTTGTCGAGTTACCTTGCGCCGGGAAGTAATGTATGAGTTTTTGGATCGTTTGGTTGCTGCGGCGTTACCGGGCATCCGTGACTTTCGCGGCATCTCGACCCGTTCGTTTGACGGGCGGGGAAATTATTCGCTGGGGATCGCCGATCAGACGATTTTTCCGGAGATTGAACTGGACAAGATAAAGCGGCAACAGGGGATGGATATTACAATTGTGACCAGCGCCCGCACCGATGCGGAAGCACTGGCCCTGTTAAAATTGATGGGCATGCCGTTTGCCGAAGGAAAATAATTATGGCCAAGCAAGCATGGTTGGAACGCAACAAGAAAAAGCGCGAAACAGTCAAGAAATACGCCGCGTTAAGGGCGGAGTTGAAAGCGAAGCGGGACTACGCCGCGTTAAGCAAACTTCCGCGCAACGCCAGTCCAACGCGTGTCGTAAACCGTTGCGAGATGAGCGGGCGGCGACACGGGTACCTCCGGAAGTTCAGTTGCTCGCGCCTGACATTCCGTGAAGCGGCCATGAATGGTCTGATTCCCGGTGTGACAAAAGCCAGTTGGTAATACTATGACTGACACGATTTCCGACATGTTGACCCGCATCCGTAACGCCAATCGCGCGTTGTTACCTGTGGTGGAATTGCCGCATTCACGGATGAAGGCGAGCATCGCTAACATTCTCAAGCAGGAAGGTTACATCGCTGATGTTGCCATCGAAGGAAAGCCGCACAAGAAGATCAAATTGAAGATGAAATATCAGGGGCGCAAGGGTGTTATCGAAGGCTTGCGCCGGGTCAGCACTCCTGGTTTGCGCCGGTACGTTGGCGCTACAGAAATCCCGCGCGTTCTGGGCGGAATGGGCATGGCGGTCATCTCAACTTCGCGGGGTGTCATGACTGGTGTGGACGCTCGCAAGCAAAACCTGGGTGGCGAATTGCTTTGTTACGTCTGGTAGTTATTACGTTTAGTGCTTATGTCAAGAATTGGAAAACAGCCGATTGTCATTCCCGCCAAGGTCAAGGTGGAAGTGAAGGGCCAGCGCGTGCATATCGAGGGGCCGAAGGGGAAACTTGATTTTGAACTGCCGAACCGAACCGCAGCGAAGGTCGAGGGTGCGAACGTTGTCGTGAGCCGTCAGGGTGAAGGCGCTCAAGACAAGGCGCTCCACGGATTGAGCCGTTCGATTTTGAACAACATGGTCAAAGGCGTGAGCGAAGGTTTTTCCAAGCAGTTGGAGATTCAGGGTGTTGGTTTCAAAGCCGCCGTACAGGGAAAGAATGTCAATTTAAGTCTCGGTTTCTCGCACCCAATTCTTTATCAAATACCCGACCAGATCAAAGTGACCGTGGTGGAGAACACCAAGCTCACCATTGAGGGACCGGATAAACAAGTGGTGGGGCAGGTCGCGGCGGAACTTCGCAGCTTCTACCCACCTGAACCTTACAAGGGCAAAGGCGTACGCTACTCGGATGAAAAAGTTGTGCGCAAGGAAGGCAAGACGGTCCAATAACATGATTTGCAATGTGACAAGCTCACGGCCACATCCGTGACAAATCAAAACATGAGAACGGAAACGAAACAAAAACTGGCGAAACTGCGTCACTGGCGTATCCGCAAGAAGATCCTTGGCACCAAGGAACGCCCCAGGATGAGTGTCCGTTTTACCAACGAGAATATTTGCGTCCAGTTTGTCGATGACGCGGCGGGCGTGACTTTGGCCTCGGCTTCGACACTCAGCAAGTCGATCCCCGACCGAGACAAGCTCCGGGCGAATGTAACCAGCGCCAAGAAAATCGGCGCGCTCGCGGCGGAAGCGGCCCAGAGCAAGGGCATCAAGCAAATCGTATTTGACCGCAGCGGTGCGCGTTACCATGGCAAGGTCAAAGCCCTGGCCGATGCGGCGCGGGAAGCGGGATTACAGTTTTGATTTAATGAGGAGAAATATCTGTGGTTGAAACGAACAAAAATATCAACGGCGGCGGGCGCGGCGGCCCGCGCGGTCCGCGTCGCACCAAGGCGCCGATCGAACAAACGGAACTCATAATTGATGGGAAGCCGGCGGCCGAAGTTTCCGAGAAGGTTGTTTTTATCAACCGCAATTCCAAGGTTGTGAAAGGCGGCCGCCGGTTCAGTTTTAGCGCCTTGGTGGTAGTGGGCGACAAACAGGGTAGCGTTGGTATTGGTTTGGGTAAATCAAGTGAAGTGGCCGATGCCATCCGCAAAGGTGGCGAAGCCGCTCGCACGAACATGACAAAGGTTGCCATGAAAGATAACACCATTCCGCACGAAATTCAGTCCCACTATTGCGGCGCGCACATATTGCTGCGCCCCGCCTCCCCCGGCACCGGTGTTATTGCCGGTAAGACAGTCCGGGCGCTGTTGGAATCGGCTGGCATCAAGGATGTCTTGAGTAAATCTCTCGGCTCGAGCAACCCGGCCAATGTCGTCAAGGCAACTCTCAATGGCTTGCAGCAACTTCGGCTTAGGGACGACATATACCGCGGTCGCGGCTTGTCGCTAAAACGGCCGGAAAAAATCGAGAAGTCCGGGGAAACACCATTAGCAACCGCCTGATTTATGCGCTTACACGATCTCAAACCTCGCCCCGGTGCCAAGCATCGTCGCAAACGGATTGGCCAGGGCGAATCCAGCGGCCACGGAAAAACCAGTGGACGTGGGGGTAAAGGCCAGACGGCTCGCTCGGGTAGTTCGATTCGTATCGGTTTTGAAGGCGGGCAAATGCCGTTGATCCGCCGGATTCCCAAGCGCGGCTTCAACAACGCCCGCCATGCGTTGACTTACATTCCGGTGAACGTGGACGCTTTGAACCGGTTTGATGATGGGGCGAGGGTGGACGAGATGGCCTTGCGCAGTCTGGGGCTGGCCAATGGACGCGGCACAGGAATCAAGATTCTCGGTCAAGGGGAACTTACTAAGAAGCTGACGGTCAACGCACATTCGTTTAGCGCCACAGCCCGTGCCAAGATCGAAGGTCTGGGTGGAAAGTGCGAAGTCCTCAGCCGGAAAAAGAGCGCGCCGATTCCGGCCTAGCGTTCTGATCTCCCTCAACGACGCATGTTATCCTCCATCGCCAATACTTTTCGTAATTGTTTCAAAATTCCGGAGCTCAAGTCGCGGATTATTTTTACCTTGGCGGTATTGGCGATTTGCCGGTTGGAGGCGCTGATAACCATTCCGGGACTGGACGCAACCGCATTGGCGGAGTTTTTCAAAAGTAATGCGGCCCGTGCCGGTGGCGGGCTGATTGGGCTGTATAGTATGTTCACTGGCGGCGCTTTGGAGAATTGCGCTGTGGGTGCATTAGGGATCATGCCTTACATCAGCGCCACCATTATCATTCAATTGCTCACTGCTGTCATTCCAACGCTGAGTAAACTGGCGAGGGAAGAGGGAGGTCGGGCAAAGATGATTCAGTATGGACGATATCTGACTGTGGTTCTCTGCCTGGGTCAGGGTTTGGTAATGGCGATTGGTTGGGAAAACCCGGAACAGATTTTTGGCCCGGGCATCGGCAAGCTCGTGCTCTATGACAGCATTCTTTGGTATCGCATTCAGACTGTATTGATCCTGACTACCGGTACCTTGCTGATGATGTGGTTGGGCGAACAAATCACGGAGCGTGGCATCGGGAATGGCGTTTCACTCATCATTACCATAGGCATTCTGGCGCGCTTGCCACAGGCAGGGGTGGCGCTCAAGGACATGTTTTTTCCTGGTGGCGGTTTGGAGGCGAAGTTCAATCTCGGGCACGCGATAGCGTTGGTTCTGCTCCTGGCATTCGTAATCGCCGGCGTGATCGCCGTAACCCAGGCGCAGCGGAAAATCCCTGTGCAGTACGCGCAACGAGCGGTAGGCCGCAAGGTTTATTCCGGGGGGAGTTCGTTTCTGCCCCTGCGCGTGAATTACGCTGGCGTGATGCCTGTAATTTTTGCGCAAGCCATTCTGATGTTCCCGCAGTTGATTTTCTCCAATCTCGGCAAAGTCTTTAACGTAAAGTTCTTTAGCCAGATTGCTGCCTCCTTGGATTACGGGGCGTTTTGGTACGTGGTTCTGTACGGCGTGATGATATTGTTCTTCTCCTACTTTTGGGTGGCGACGCAGTTCAATGAATTGCAAATCGCCGATGATCTGAAGAAGAACGGCGGCTATATCCCCGGCGTTCGACCGGGGCAGGCCACGAGCAATTTTTTGCATAACTCAATGCACCGAATCACGCTGGCGGGCGCCGTATTTTTGACGGTCATCGCCGTCATCCCGATCTTGCTTTACCGATGGATGGCCGTGCCCCAAGCAGTGGCGACGTTTTTTGGCGGCACCAGCATGTTGATCATGGTGGGTGTGCTGCTGGACACGATGCGCCAGATGGAATCGCACTTGTTGATGCGGCATTACGATGGCTTTTTGAAAAAGGGTCGTATCAAAGGCCGGTTTTAGACCGACGAAAATGATCCTGTTGAAAAGCGAACGAGACCTCTTGGCGATGCGACCGGCCTGCGCGGTCGCCAGTACGGTACTGGATGAAGTTTCGGCTTTTATCAGGCCGGGAGTAACAACCAGAGACATCGATTTGTTTGCCGCCGAACGGATCAAAAGTTATGGAGCGAAGAGCGCCTTTTTGGGCTATCGGAAGTATCCGTGCAACATTTGCATTTCGGTGAACGAGCAGGTCGTGCATGGCCTGGCCAATGAGCGGCGCGTGGGCTTTGGTGACATCGTCAGTCTGGACGTGGGTGTGGTCTATAATGGGTTCATTGGTGATACGGCTCGCACGGTCGCGGTGGGCGGCTGTGACGTGCTCGCCCAGAGATTGATGGACGTGGCGGAGAAGGCGTTGTACGAGGGGATTGCTCAAGCAACCTCCGGCAAACGCGTAACCGACATCTCTCGCACCATCCAAAACTATGTTGAGGGCAATGGTTTCAGTGTCGTCCGGGAGTTTGTCGGGCACGGAGTTGGCCGTTCCATGCACGAAGAGCCGCAAATTCCGAACTATGTGGACAGCAAGGCCAACCAGAAGTTGCAGCCTGGGATGACGTTGGCCATTGAGCCGATGGTCAACGCCGGGGCGGCGGCGGTAAAAGTGTTAAATGATGGCTGGACAGTGGTGACGCAAGATGGTTCACTATCCGCCCATTTTGAACATACGGTGCTGGTGACGGCATCCGAACCGGAGATTCTGACGTGGCCCGCGAAGGCGCCATCAAGCTTGAAGGTACGGTAGTTGAAGTTCTCCCGAAGACGATGTATCGGGTGGAATTGTCCAATGGACATCGGTTGCTAGCGCATGTACCGGGCAAAATGCGACAAAAGTCGGCCGGGTGTTTGCCCGGCGACAAGGTAATGTTAGAAGTGTCGCCTTACGATTTATCGCAAGGCCGAATCATTTTGGAACAAAAGCAGATTTGAGTATGAAAGTTCGAGCGTCGGTCAAAAAACTTTGCGAGCACTGCAAAGTCATCAAACGCAAGGGCGTCATTCGTGTCATTTGCACGAATCAACGCCACAAACAACGACAGGGATAGAATCTTATGGCACGTATCATTGGAGTAGAAATCCCCGGAGAAAAGCGTATCGACATCGCGCTCCGTTACATTTACGGCATCGGCCCTAGCAATGCGAAGGTGATTCTGGAAAAAGCCAAAATCGATCCCAGCCTCCGCGCCAAGAACCTCGACGAGCAACAATTGTCCCAGATTGTTCATGCCATTCAAGATGGCAAATACGTCATTGAAGGTGATCTCCGCCGCGAACTCGGCATCAACCTCAAGCGCCTTCAAGGGATCAAAAGTTACCGAGGCATCCGTCACCTCAGAGGGCTGCCTGTACGCGGTCAGCGTACGTCCACCAATGCTCGTACCCGTAAAGGACCGCGTAAGACTGTTGGTGTCCAGCGCAACCCCGACGCCAAGACCGGCATTCATTGATCATCGCTATGGCTGAAGAATCAAAAAAGAAATCCCCCGCGAAGAAAGAAACCAAACCAGCCGCCACTGCAGGGCCTGAAAAGTCCGCTGAAAAAACCGGTGGCGAAGCAACAATCGCTCAAGCGCAAAAAAAGAGTGCACCACTTCCCGAAGGGGCCGATGCTCCCAAGCCGGCAGGAGTAACGGCCGGTATTGCTCCTACCGCAGCCGAATTGCTCGCGGACGATCTTGCTGGGAAAAAAGTCATCAAGGCCAAGGGCGCCAAGAATATTTCCACCGGCATAGCTCACATACTGGCTACATTCAACAACACGCAGGTCAGCATCACCGACTTGCACGGGAATGTCTTGGGTTGGTCGAGCGCCGGGCGGGTTTCGTTCAAAGGATCGCGCAAAAGCACGGCTTACGCTGCTCAACAGGTTGCTCAGGATGCGGCACGGCAGGCCATGTCGCATGGTATGAGGGAAATTGAAGTCCGGGTCAAAGGTCCGGGTTCGGGGCGTGAATCTGCCATCCGCGCCTTGCAGGCGATTGGTCTGGAAATCACCACCATCAAGGACGTAACGCCTGTCCCGCACAACGGATGTCGTCCTCGGAAAAAGCGTCGCGTCTAATTCTTTACCCTTAACCCTCAACTCTAAGTATGGCTCGCTACACAGGTCCTCGTATCCGCGTCAGTCGGCGTTTTGCAACGCCGATCTTTGGCCCTTCAAAATATCTCGAACGCAAAAATTATGGTCCGGGCGTGCACGGCCCAAAGTCAGCCCGCCGCAAGCACACGGACTACGGACTTGGGTTGATCGAGAAGCAGAAGCTTCGTTACTACTATGGGTTGCTGGAGCGACAGTTTCGCGGGGTTTATGAGCGTGCCCTGAAGCGGCGCGGCGTCACGGGTGAGACCATGCTGCAGATTTTGGAGACCCGGTTGGACAACGTCGTTTTTCACCTTGGATTTGGAAATACACGTGCTGCCGCTCGGCAAATGGTCGGGCACGGTCATGTAAGGGTCAATGGTCGCAAGGTGAGCATTCCGTCCTACGCACTCAAAGTGAATGATGTTATCGAGATCCGGGACTCCACAGTTTCGCGGCAATTAGCGACAAAAAGTCTGGAGGTTGCTACCAGTCGCGCGGTGCCGGATTGGCTCTCGTTGAACAAAGAGGCATTCAAAGGCGTTGTGATGCGAATCCCATCGCGCGACGAGATCCAGCCAATTGCCAATGAGCAGGCCGTTGTTGAATTTTATTCCCGCTAAGTGAAAACCGCTCTCAAGTGAGGGCACAACGCAATTATACGGATCGACCCGGTGGCGGGAATAATCTCCGGAAAGATCAGATTAAAATTGCAAGAAAGTGAACTATGCCAGTACGTCTAGGACGTTTTGAAATGCCGAAACGGTTGACCAGGGAAGATTCAACCGCCACTGAAACCTACGCCAAGTTTGTCGCTGAACCGTTTGAAACGGGTTATGGGTACACCATCGGCAATTCGCTCCGTCGAGTGCTCCTCTCCTCGCTCGAAGGCGCCGCCGTTACCTCTATCAAGATTGATGGCGCAATGCACGAATTCGCGACCATAGACGGTGTGGTCGAGGATGTCACCGATATTGTCTTGAACTTGAAGAAGATCTTGTTCAAGGCCCACTCACGGGAGCTGCAAACACTTCTGCTTTCCGTTAACAAGGAAGGCGAAGTAACGGCGGCGGACATCCAGTTGAACCAACATGTCGAACTGGTGAACCCCAATCAAATCATCTGCACGCTCGATAAGAAGAAAAAATTTGAAATGGAACTCGAAGTGAAAATTGGGCGCGGATTTTGTCCGGGTGACGAAAACAAGAAGCCCAACCAGGCTATTGGGGTGATTGCCATTGACTCCCTTTTTTCGCCTGTTACACGGATTCGGTACGATGTAGAGAACGCCCGCGTTGGACAACGCACTGACTATGACCGCTTGATCCTGGAGATCTGGACCGATGGGCGCATAACCCCCGACGACGCTTTGACTCAAGCCTCTGCGATTTTGCAACACCACCTCGATGTGTTTGTCGGCTACGACAAAAACGCAGTCGAATTTGAAGAAGTGTTGGACAAGCAAGACGAAGAGAATGTGCGCATGAAGAAACTCCTCAACATGAGCGTCAACGAAATCGAACTCAGCGTGCGCGCTGCCAACTGCCTGAACAACGCCAACATCACCACCGTTGGTCAATTGGCCATGAAAACCGAGGCCGAGATGCTCAAGTACCGAAACTTCGGCAAGAAATCACTGAACGAAATCAAAGAAAAATTGACGACGCTTGGTCTAACGTTGGGCATGAGCTTCCCCCCAGAATTGCTCGAAGCGCCCAAGGATGAAGCCAAGGCTGTCGCTGGCTAAGGAATATCTTATGCGACACCTCAGGCGAACGGCCAAACTGGGACGGACCGGCGAACATCGCAATGCGATGTTGGCCAACCTGGTTTGCAGCCTCATCAAACAGAAGCGCGTGACCACCACGCTGGCAAAGGCCAAGACTGCCCGCTCCGTGGCGGAGAAAATGGTGACTTTGGGCAAAAAAGGAACGATCCACGCCCGCCGCCTTGCGGCTGCCCGTTTACATCAGGAGGATGCGGTGCGCATTCTTTTCAATGAGATCGCTCCTACCCAAAAGGACCGGCGAGGCGGTTACACGCGCATTGTCAAACTACACCAACGTCAGGGTGACGCCTCTCAATTGGCGATTCTTGAGTGGGTTGACGTTCCGATGGGAGCGGCTCCTGAACCAGTGAAAACCGAGGAAGCGGCAGAGACAAGAGCCGCTGACGCCGCCAAGTAGAATCACAACAGATATTCGGTACGGCCCGTTTGTAAGAACGGTTTTTTTTGTTGCTTGGCAATGCGTTCGATTTCTCGGTGACACTAGCTCTGACTCAACCGCTTCTTTGGTGCATCAAACAACATTTCATGCGCCTCCCGGAGCAATCCGGGAATCCTTTCCGCAAATGGACTTTGGCTTAAAGTCCGCTGGAGGTTCTTGGCTGTCGCTTTAGCCGCGTTCTCACCAGGAAACCAGTGATCACCCTGCCCGAGTAGGTTGTAGCGCATTTGTCCCCACGCGACCATATCGAGGGATTTTGCATAGGTCCACAGGCGCAGGATCTCAACCACGTTGACTTCACCGGGCACATCGACATAGTGCGGCAAGCCATGGAACCACCGTTGGCACCAATCAACGCCTAACACACGATCCATCTCCGCCCGCAGCCGTTTCTCAATCGGCCCCATCGTTTCCACAATCCGATCGTAATAATCAAGCGCTTGGATGTGCTCATCAAAATCACCTGGCTTCGCGGCGCCGCAACTCAGGGTGTGGACTTGTGGACGCGCGAGGCAATAAAGGTCATTGAATTGCATCGGCGTCAATGGCGCGCACAACTCGGCCAGCTTTCTCGACGGCTCGTATAATTTTCCGCCCTTGTCATTCGGACTGATGATGAAGACGCCCATGTCACGCGCGTGGGCGGCTTCAATCGCCGGCCAGTTCAAATCATTCACGAAATACCAGTGGACGTTCATGTAATCGAACTCGCCACTGTTCACCGCGTCCATGATGATGTCCGTCGTTGCGTGCGTGGAAAAGCCGAGGAAACGAACGCGGCCTTCCTTTTGCAATTTGCGGGCCGCCGCAACGCAGCCATCCTTTCTGAGCGTGTAATGTAGGAACTGGCGATTATTGATGCCGTGCATCGCCAGCAAATCGACATGATCGAGCCGCAGGTAGGCCATCGACTTGTCAAAAGTACGGAGAAAGTCTTCCGTGCGTTCCATTGGCGCCACCTTGGTTTGGACGATGATTTTGTCGCGGGGCAAAGTGGGCAGAATGCCTCCAAGCTGCATTTCGGAAGAGCCGTAACCGCGCGCGGTTTCGATGTGGTTGATCCCCAACTCCACGGCCCGCCGGATGGTCGCTTCGAGATTCTCCTGGTTCGCACGCGGGACTTCCGCGGATTCGACATCCTGCCACTTGAACTGGTAACGCATGCCGCCGCAGGAGATAACGGGCATCGATAATCCGGTGCGGCCAAAGCGTCGATATTTCATTAGGGAGATCGTATCGCATCCGAAGTGCCGTCGGCAACGCCGGAGACCCATCCTCGGTCACATTTTTGGTTCCTAAATGATTTTCCAAAGTGTCGTTGACACGACCGACGGCAACGGCTAGTCTGCCTTGGTAATTTGAACCCGACTTTACAAGAGCCATGTTGATTAAAATTTGTTTGATCGTCGCTATTGTCGCCGGCCTTTTTGCCGCAGGGCTGAGTTTCGTGAAGATCAAGGAAACAATAACCACCATCATGGCTGACCGGGACCAACAACGGACGGATAAGGAAACCGCGCAAAAGGACTTGGCCGATACCAAGACCAAATTGGACTCCACCACCAAGGATTTGACCAAGACCAAGGAAGAGTTGACTACAACGAAAGACAGCCTCGAAAAGGAAACCGCCAAGGCCACCGCTCAGGAAAGGCGGGCGAACACTTTGGCCGAGGAGTTAAATAAGACCAAGATTGAACGCGATGATGCCCAGGCGGATCTCGCCGCTTGGAAGGGTTTGGGCATTCCCGTTGATCAGATCAAAAAATTGATTGCTGATCTGAAATCCGCCCGTGAGGAACGGGAAGTTCTGATTGCTGAGAAGAAAATTCTTCAACGGGCCAACGATGTGCTGCAAACCAGATTGAACGAAATCCTAATTGTCGACTACAAAGTGCCGTTGCCGCCGGGGCTAACCGGCAAGATTCTGGCGGTCGATCCCAAATGGGATTTTGTGGTGCTCAATGTTGGAGAAAAAGAGGGCGTGTTGGAGAACGGGGAATTGCTGGTAAACCGTTCGGGTCGGCTCGTCGCGAAGTTGAAAATCAGAAGTGTTCAGCCAGATCGCTGCATTGCCAACGTCCTCCCCGGTTGGAAGCTCGGCGACGTGATGGAAGGGGATCAAGTCTTTCCGTGATATGAAGTATCCTGTTCCCCTCGGGCCACGTTGGACTTGCTTGATTTTGTTTCTTGTTTCACTGGTTGTGGGGAGTAGCGGCTGTGCCACGGATGAGTCAGAAAATATGTCCGCACGGCCTTGGAACTCACCCAAGGGGTGGGAGACGGGAATTCCCGGCTTCATGAACGAAGGGCGATAATCCCTGCGAAAACCGGGAGTCCTACTTCGCAAATTCCACGCAGCGCGTTTCACGAACCACCACGATCCGAATCTGGCCGGGGTATTGGAGTTTCTCTTCAACTTTCCGAGCGATGTTTCGCGCCAGTGCGAAGGCCTGCTCATCGTTGGCCCGATCCGGTTCAACGAATACGCGCAATTCACGGCCCGCTTGGATGGCAAAGCATTTTTCGACACCGTTAAACGAGAGGCCGATGTTCTCGAGGTCGCCAACCCTCTTGAGGTAGGTCGTCATTGTCTCGGAGCGTGCCCCGGGTCGCGACGCGCTGATGGCATCGGCGGCGCTGACCAGCAGACCGAGCGGGCCGATCGCCGGGACTTCGTTATGATGGGAAGCTACGGCGTTGATCACCACCTCGTCCTCGCCGTAGCGTTTGATCAATTCCGCCCCGACGATGGCATGCGCGCCTTCCACTTCATGACTGATCGCCTTGCCAATATCGTGCAACAGTCCGGCCCGTTTCGCCTGGGCGATGTCGATGCCCAATTCCGCGGCCATCAACCCCATCAAGTGCGCGACTTCAATCGAATGGTCGAGGACATTTTGGGAGTAACTGTTCCGAAATCGCAGTCGCCCGAGGAGTTTAAGGATTTCCAAATGCATTGGCGGCAACCCGACCTTGAGGAGGGCGTCCTCGCCGGTGCGGACGATAATTTCATCCATTTCCTGGGTTACCTTGACAACCACTTCTTCGATCCGGGTCGGATGAATGCGTCCGTCCAGAATCAACCGCTCCATTGCGCAGCGGGCAATCTCGCGTCGAACCGGATCAAAGCCCGAAAGCACGACGGCGTTGGGCGTGTCATCAATCAGCACCGTAACGCCGGTGGCAGCCTCAAAAGCACGGATGTTGCGTCCTTCGCGGCCAATGATGCGGCCTTTAATGTCATCCCCGGGCAACGCTACCGTCGCGGTGCTGATTTCAAACGTGTGCTCGCCGGCATAGCGTTGAATGGCCAGGCTGATGATGCGCCTCGCCTTTTCCTCGGCGCGGATTCTGGCATCCTCCAGAATACACCGGGTCAAATTGTTGGCCTCCTGCAACGCCTCCTGCTCGGTTTCCTTCAGGAGCCAGGTGCGGGCTTCGGCTTCGCTCAACCGGGAAACGTTCTGAAGCTGCTCGCGCCGTTGCCGCGCCAGTTCAGCCAACTCACGTTGCAAACCTTCAACGGCTTGAGCTTTCTTTTCGACGGACTCGGCTTGCTCACGTATTGCTTTTTCCGACTCGACGACACCTTCCAGTTGCCGGTTAATCAAAGCGTCCCGTTCGTTGAGTCGCCGCTCCAGTTCATTGAGTTCGTGCCGGCGCGTGATGAAAGACTGTTCCGTCTGCTCCCGGAGTTTGACAGCCTCTTCGTTGGCCTTGAGTCGCGCTTCGCGGAGGGTGTTTTCGGCCTCGCGTTTTGCGTCCTCGACGAGGCGACGTCCCTGGCGGGCTTGAGCGGCTTTGAAATCGTGGTTTTTCCACCACAGCAGGAGGTAACACAACAGGGCGCCGCCCGCGAAAAAGACGGCGCCTTCCACCGAAATATTGGCCAACAAAATCATTCCAAAACCGCGCGCTGATTGCCGACCTCCTGCCAGCGCGTCGGGGTCAAGATGCAACTTAAACGTATGTCATGCGGTTCGACCGGGACTTCGGCAACGATCTGTTCATCGAAAGCCACTCCACACGTCGTTCCGCGATGGTTTGCCAGCCACCGGTCATAAAACCCTTTCCC
>CAZYYS010000067.1:0-19553 GCA_964651015.1 uncultured Verrucomicrobiota bacterium | reverse complement strand
GTGCCTTGATCACCTTGCGCTTCATCCTCAATTGAATAAAAAAACTACTTCTAGCAACGCCATAAGCGCAAGGGAAAGGGCTGTTACGCCGCTCATAGAAAGGATTTCTGAATAATTCTTGATGAGTCTATTCCACATTCCGTGCGTGCATTGCTCTTTTCATACCGCCGTAAACCCAAGACCGACTGGCGTACCAAGTCCGACGTATCTCACTATAGCGTCCGTGGTGGCGCCGTAGTTATTAAAAAAATGAAGCCCTGCGCGTACGATGGCGCAACCGATACCACGATGCCGAACGCAGCTGTGAGAATTGTTTTTTTCATAATTGCCGGTTGCAGGTTTTAATTGTACCCGGTATGGACGGTGTTTGTCCACCTCTTGTAGCAATTGGAAGAAAGAATGGAGCAGGATGGTTTCAACGCAAGGTATGGAAACACTGCCTATTTTCTTGATGGCTTGTCATTGCCTAGCTCCGGATTACAATCTCCGCATGAAATGCATCCTTCCAATTTTGCAAGGTGGCCCGCTGTTGCGCCGACGGCGGCTGTCGCCGTTCCTAGTGATCGCTTTGACATTCGGTTGCGCACACCTGTCACTGTTGTTCGCCGTAGAAACTTCACCCGATCCGAAATCACTTCCAGCGCCCAAACGGGTCGTGGTGCCGAAGTTGCAGGGGGCCATCAAGGTGGATGGCGAATTGAGTGAACCGGTCTGGGCGAAGGCGGCGGTACTGCAACCTTTCCTTCGCAACGACAACTCGGGTCGGGGACGGGAGCATACCGAATTGCGGGTCTGGTATGATGACGAGGCGCTGTATCTCGGTTGGACATGCCGCGATGTGGATATCCAGGCCACTTTCACGAATCGTGACAGTCATTTCTGGGAGGAAGAGGTCGTGGAATTCTTCGTCACGCCGAAGAACCTGAATCGTTACTTTGAACTCCAATGGAATCCTCTAGGCGGCGTCTTCGATGCGATCATCGACAACGATCTGGACGAGCGAGGTGTCTCGAAGAAGTTCCGCGGCGACTGGAGTTACACCGCCAAGGGGATGACGAGTGCCGTCAAAGTAAAAGGCACAGTTCAGAATTCCAGCGACAAGGATGAGTTCTGGCAGGTGGAAGTGCGCTTGCCGTTTGCGGATTTGGATCTACCCACTCCCAAACCCAAGGAGGTCTGGCGCGGAAACTTTTACCGCTTCAACCGCACAAAAGGTCTTCCAGAAGAATTGTTGAGCTGGTCGCCGACGCACTACCCGAGTTTTCATCAGCCCAGCCGGTTTGGTTATCTGGAGTTTGGTGATTAGACATGCTTGCCTACTTGTGGATCGCAATCGGCGGCGCGCTGGGCAGCGTGGGCCGCTTCTGGCTCAACGGCCTCGTATCGCAACGCTTCGACACATTTCCGATGGGCACGCTTGTCATCAACGTCGCCGGCTCGTTCGCCATCGGCGTGTTCGGTGCGCTGACGATTCCCGAAGGACGGATGAGTTCCGAGGGCCGCGCGTTTGCAACCCAATTCATGATGATCGGCTTGTGCGGGGGCTTCACCACGTTCTCCTCATTCAGCCTGCAAACACTCAACCTGCTGCGCGACCGCGAATGGCTTTACGCCGGCGGCAACGTCCTGCTCTCAGTCGTCCTTTGCCTGATTGCAACCTGGCTTGGCTGGCTGGTCGGCTCGGCGTACAATTCGATGAAAGGAAACTGAAATGCAAATTCCCCATGATGCCGTCTCGTTGCGAGTCTTCATCGGTGAGAGTGATCGCTACGAGCACAAACCATTGTACGAGGCGATCGTTTTGAAGGCGCGCGAGTCACATCTGGCGGGCGCCACGGTGCTGCGCGGCCCGATGGGTTTTGGCAAATCAAGTCACTTGCATACTGCAAAAATTCTGCGGCTCTCGATGGATCTGCCGATGGTGATCGAGATCGTCGATAGCGAAGAAAAAATCCAGGCATTCCTGCCAACGCTCGACAAAATGATGGGCGGCGGAATGGTTACGATGGAAAAGGTGAAAGTGATCGAGTATCGGGCGGGAACGGCGGAGCACAAATCCTGAACGAGGCTCGGAATTCAAGCGGCGCCGTTGCCGCCGAGGTAACGAGGCGGCATTTATGGAGAGGTCGTGTTTGGTCCCGCCTCCTCACCTCGGCGGCTACATTTCCAGAATTGAATTGTCGCGGAAATGGTTTCCCGGCAATGTGTCCGGCCTTATGCAGCAGGTGAATTTAGGCATGATTGGCGGTGGGATTGTGGGCAGCGGCGTTTTTCACGCGTTGCAGCGTAACGCCGATCTGATGGCTTCGCGCATCGGAGTCAAGGTCAACGTCCACAAAGTCGCCGTGAAGGCGTTTGATGAGCCGCGTCCGTACGAGATACCCCGTTCGTACCTCTCCACGGATTGGCAAAGCGTGGTGAACGATCCGCAAGTGGACATCGTGGCGGAACTGGCAGGCGGGACCGGGATTGCCCGCACCATGATTCTCACCGCGCTCAAACTGGGCAAGCCGGTCGTCACCGCCAACAAAGCCCTGCTTTCGGCGCACGGTGAAGAATTGTTTTCCACCGCGCAAGAATACAAGACGAACCTGTACTACGAAGCCAGCGTCGCAGGCGGTATTCCCATCATCAAATCCTTGCGCGAAGGCTTTGTTGGCAATCGTATCACGCATATTTACGGGATCGTCAACGGCACCTGCAATTACATCCTCACGCGCATGAAACTGGAGGGAGCCGATTTTGCCGACGTGCTGGCCGACGCGCAAAAGCAGGGCTATGCCGAAACGCCGCCCGACCTGGATATCGACGGCTGGGATTCGCAGCACAAGATCGGCATCCTGGCTTCGCTCGCTCATGGGTTTTGGGTGAATCCGAAACATATCCACGTGGAAGGCATCCGTTCCATCAGCCGGACCGACATTCAATTCGCCGGTCAGCTCGGCTACACCATCAAACTGTTGGGGATCATCAAGCGGGTCGAGGACCAAAGGCAAAACGGCTCGCGCGTGCAGGTCTCGGTTTATCCGACTTTGATTCCACACACTCACGTTCTCGCAAGCGTGAACCACGTTTTCAACGCCGTTTTTGTTCGCGGCGACGTGGTGGGGGACACGCTGTTTTACGGACGTGGCGCGGGCAAGGACGCCACGGCCAGCGCCGTATTAAGCGACTTTGCCGACGCGGCGCTCGACCTCAAGTTTGGCACCAAGAATCGGGTGCCGCCTTTTGTACCGCATGAACTGGACGGTGCCGTGGTCCCGATGGATGAAGTCGTCTCGCGTTACTTCGTTCGTTTGAGCGTCGTGGATCGCCCGGGAACACTGGCACAGATCGCGGCCATTTTTGGCGAAGGCAACATTGGAATCTCATCCGTCATTCAACCGGAAGGACACGAGGGTGAAAGTGTTCCGCTCATTCTGATGATTCACGACGCGCCCAACGCCGCTATGACCAAGGCGCTTAATAAAATCGGCCGATTGCCGGTGGTGAAAGCGAAACCCGTTATGATCCGGGTGGAAAGTTTTGAATGAACAGCCTATTGTTTGTTCCATGAGCACGGTTGCAGAAATCACCAACGCCCTTCCGAAACTCAGCACGGAAGAGTTGCAGCAAGTTGAAAAGACGTTGATCAGCATCTACCGCCAGCGGAAGTCCGGCATCATTTTCGACGACGCCTACGGAGTGTGGACGGAGGAAGACCAAACGGCCGTTGCCGATCAGGCGTTCCGATTGTTCGACAAAGCGGAGCAGAAGGACAAAAAGGCCGGGCAATCATGAACGTGCCGCAGCGGGGAGAAGTCTGGCAGGCCGACTTGGGTATGATGGCGAAGGTGCGCCCTGTGCTGGTTTTGAGCGTGCGATTCGGCGATCGCGATTATGCCCTGTTCCACGCCGTGCCCCACACGACCGCCGTGCGCGGGTCACAGTTTGAGGTAGTAGCGGATGTGTCCTGGTTGCGGCCGGGCGCTTTCAACGTCCAAGGTTCACAATCCGTCCCGCGCACCAATTTACTGCGGCGGCTTGGAGCGTTGAACGAATCGCAAATGGCTTCAGTGGCGGAAGCCATGCGCCGCTGGCTCGGAATTTGATTGCCAAAATGGCCGCACTCCTGTTTCAAAGCACCAATGGACAATCGCCCGCAGTCAATCTGCGAGAGGCGTTGCTGGCCGGCCAGGCGCCGGACCGTGGCCTATATTTCCCGGAAGCTTTTCCCCGGCTACTGCCGGATGAAATTGCCGCATTTGCCAAGCTGCCTTACCACGAAATCGCCTTCCGCGTCCTCTCGCGTTACACCGACGGCATCCTTGACAATGACACACTGGCCGAGATGTGCCGGGACGCCTACAACTTTGACGTGCCGCTTGAAAAAGTTCACGACCGCGTTTACGTGATGCGGCTTGATCAAGGGCCAACGGCGTCATTCAAGGATTTTGCGGCGCAGATGATGGCGCGGATGTTTGGACATTTTCTCCGGGAAACCGGGAAGCAAGTCACTATCCTGACCGCCACCAGCGGTGACACCGGCTCGGCGGTGGCGCACGCTTTTCACAAGGTGCCCGGCATACGCGTCATCGTATTGTTTCCTTTTGCCGAAGTCAGCGTGAGCCAGCGCAAACTGATGACGACGCTGGCTGAGAACGTCCGTACCATCGCGGTGAATGGAAAGTTTGATGACTGCCAGGCCATGGTGAAACGCGCGTTTGCCGACCCGGCGCTGAAGCACATCTCGTTGTCGTCGGCGAATTCGATCAACATCGGTCGCCTGCTCCCGCAGAGCGGTTATTATTTTCATGCCGCGTCGCGGGTGGCAAAAGCGGGTGAACCCGTCGTGTTCTCTGTGCCCAGTGGCAATTTCGGAGATATGATGGGTGCGGTTGTCGCCCGGGAAATGGGGCTGCCGGTCAAGAAACTGATCGTACCCGTTAACAGCAACGACGCCTTCCCGCGTTTTCTCGAAACCGGCGTTTATCAGAAAATTGAGCCGTCGCGCAATGCGGTTTCCAACGCCATGAACGTCGGTCACCCGAGCAATCTCGCGCGGCTTGTGGCGGTGTATGGCGGACGGATGGACGAAACCGGCAAGATTCATCAGATGCCCGACCTGGCCGCGATGCGCCACGATTTGTTTTCGAGTTCGGTTTCCGACGAGCGCACGCGCGCGACAATCAAGGAAGTTTGGGACAAATACCAATTGCTGCTCGAACCGCACGGCGCCGTAGCGTGGCGCGGTTTCCTTGACTGGCTTGAAGTGGAGTCCTTGGGCGACGCGCCCGCTGTAATTCTGGAAACCGCGAATCCAGCAAAGTTCCCGGAGGAAATTGAACGCATGATGGGTTGGTCGCCCGACATTCCCCCCGCCATGGAGGTGACGAACAAATTGCCGGAGGACTTTGACCGGATGGGCGCGGATTACGAAGGATTCAGGCGGTATTTGCTCGAAAAGCATGGTTGGGTTGAATCAGAAAGCGTCGGCGCAAACAGGGGGTGCAATTGATCGGAAGCGCGAAAATCTATTTGCCATTAGTTGGCGTCTATCGTAGCGTTTCGTTATGGCACACACGTTGACCAATTATGCTGATGACATCATAAACCGCCTGGTTCAGTCGGGGCGCTACAACAATCGCAGCGAAGTGGTGAGAGCCGGGTTGCGGTTGCTGGAGGAAAAGGAGTTCGGTTATCTGAACGCTCCGGTGTTGTCGGCGCGGGCGCTGGCCCGGGCCTATCGCCGGCAAAAGCATGAAGCCGCGACGGAATCAGCCGCCACAAGTGCTTCGCGCCGCCGGACTCCCCGGTATGACGAATGAAGCAGTGGGATATCTACACTTGGGAATTTCCAGAGGGCAAACACCCGGCAGTGGTCGTGTCGCATCCGGTACGCATTGCCGTCAAGCCGACGGTCAATGTGTTGCTGTGTTCCTCGCAACGCGCCCGGCGCACAGCCGAAGTTAATGAAGTGATCTTGGATGAGGCGGACGGTTTGGACTGGGCCACGCTCTGCAAATGCGATCTGATTTACGACGTGCTGAAATCGGATTTGACCAGGCTGTGCGGGTCGGTCTCACCCATTCGCCGTCGGCAAATTGTGGAACGCATCGTTAGTTCTTTCGGCTGGTCGGTGGTGTAGCAACGGATGAATTGCCCGAAGACTTCGACCGGATGGACGCGGATTATGAGAAGTTTCGGGAATACTTAATTCGGAATCACACCAGAAGCGCCCCGTCCAACATTGCCTGACGGGAGACGGGCGGCTTTCAATTCGACGAACAGTGCCCTGCAAGTAAGTTGCATCCGTGATCACGGAAGACATCAAAGAACGGCTGTCCAACGGATTCAAGCCGTTTGCGATCAGGTTGTCTGATGGCCGCCGATTCGTGGTGCCGCAGCGCGACTTCATCGCGTTTACGCCGCGAGAAGTTAGAGCCGACTGACGTCGGCGGCTACGAAGTCACGGCAATTGCTGCGCAGGGTGTCACCACCCTGAGTTGAAGTTCAGTCAGGGGAATCAATGGCAGAGGAATGAGGCAAAACTCCATTCCCTTGACGATCATTCCCTGTCCGCAGGAATGTAGCCGCTGACGTGAGGAAGCGGACTCGTGCTCACTTCCCTGATCCGCCTCGTTATCTCGGCGGCTACGCGGTCAGGGCAACTGCTGGACGCGATAAAAGCGCCGGGCGCGATTTGCCGTGTCGGTGTCGTTGAAGCGCCAGATGCCGTTGGTGGATTCCATCACGCCGAAGGAACCCAGTTGGTCGTGTTCAGGTTGGAATTCACCAGCACCTGGTAACTCTTGCCCGGCTCGCCTGCCATGCAAATCTTGAGCACGCCGTTGGTCCGGAAGCCACCGACAATCAAGTCGTGCAGTGGATACGTGAGCAGCGCCACGGACTGGGTGCTCCATGAAGTAGCGCTCTTGTCGTCCTGGGCGAATGCGGTGAATGAATAAGTGCCCGGAAAATCTATTTCAGCCGTGATCGCAACCGGCGAACCGTTGGCGCTCGCGATGGGCGAGCCGGTCAGCAGCAGGGTAAGGTTGATGACCGCGCCATCAATGTCCGCCGCCGACGCGAGCAACTGGAACGGCACGCAAACCGTCTGCGTGTTGCCGCCCGCCACGGTGAAGGTCAGGCTGGGAAAAGCGTTGGTGCCGGCGATGAGCAGGAGGTTTGTGGCGGCATAGGATTCGGTGAGGTTCAACGCGCTGGCGGTGCTGCTGGTGAATGTGCCCGAACGCGACGTGTAACTCAGGACGTTGAAGAAGTTGCCTATGGCCGGCACGAAACCGGCAAAATTCATCAGATGCCCGACCTGGCCGCGATGCGCCGCGATTTGTTTTCGAGTTCGGTTTCCGACGAGCGCACGCGCGCGACAATCAAGGAAGTTTGGGACAAATACCAATTGCTGCTCGAACCGCACGGCGCCGTAGCGTGGCGCGGTTTCCTTGACTGGCTTGAAGTGGAGTCCTTTGGCGACGCGCCCGCCGTGATTCTGGAAACCGCCAACCCGGCGAAGTTCCCGGAGGAAATTGAACGCATGATGGGCGGTCAGCCGACATTCCCCCGCCATGAAGGTGACAAACAAGTTGCCGGAAGATTTTGACCGGATGGACTGGGATTACGAGGCATTCGCGAAATATTTGATCGAGAAGCACAAGTCGTAAGGCGCAATTCGTTCTGCGACGCCTTACTTGTTCGTGACTGACCTTCCCGAATCTTGGAGTGTGACGCTGAAGGAACTTTCAAACGAATCATTCGTGTATCGATTGCCACGCTCATCAATCAAATCCCAAAATACCTCGATTTCGCCGTTGGTTGTGCTCCCAGTGAACGTTCGAATAAGCCCGCCTGTGGGCGATTTCAACTCGATTTTATAAGTCCCGTGCGGTTCGGCAAGTTTAGCGTGGAGGTACGCACCACGCTCACCGAATACGGAGAATGAATCGAGTTGGAAAAGGTTGCTGGAGAAGTACGGTCGCACCGGCCCTTCAACATAAAGCTCCTCCCAGCTCTTCTTATTATCGGTGTAGCGCAATTGCGCCTGCAACGCGTGTTGTCCCGCCGGGTCATAAACTGTGTTCCAGACCAGCAAGCAATTTCCATTCGTGGCGCGTTTGAACTCTTGCACGTCTCCATAGTCGCTGGTCGGTTCGTTGCCGGGTTCAGGATCAACCAGCAAGTGGAGGTCTCCGATGTTCGTAACAATGTCATAGCGGATCGGCACTTCGAAGGCGGCCATGCCGGAATCCTCTCCATACACAACTTGCTTAAGCGTGAGCAACTCACCCACGGTCAACTGAGAAGACGCTGGTGAATTCGTATTGCGAAGGAGTTTGGCGAGAGGCTTGCCATTAAACGTTGGTTCTTTCATTCTCGGGGCAGCCTTCCTCGAAAGAAGTTCTTCGACTCTGGCTTGCCGTGAAAGCTCTTTGTTCTTTTCCTCTTCGGCTGAACGGATTCTGTCTTTTTCCATTTGCTCGTTCCGGGCTTTTTTTTCCAACTGCTCTTCCGCCAAGATTTCTGCTTCGGACGCTGGACGCGGCCAGACCAGATCGGTTTGCTGCGAGATGCCAAATGGTGACACACCGACGTTTGAAAATGCTGGTCGCCCGCGTTGCGGCATTTTGCCACCATCATCAGCGCAATCCAGCCCAACCGAATAGAGGACAAAATGGTTTTCTTCCGCAAGACGGTACCGCAGCGGCTCGCCGTCTGTGAAATCGATTGGCGTCGCCTTCAAGAACTCGGGGGTAAGTTCTTCAAGTATTCTTGGATAAGAACCATGACGGTTACGAAATCGTTCGAGCGCGATTGCAGTGATGATGAGTCGCCGCCGCACTTCGGCCTCGGCCGCGCGACCAAGGAGCCCTTGACCTTGCCTTTGAAAACCCAAATTGATCTGTCTCATGTTCAGCATCGTTTGCATTTGCGAGGCATGCTTGGATTGGAACGGGATCATGTTTGTGACGCCGGGAAGATGGCGCATTTCAGACCATGTCGCACAGTGCACTGCGCGCCTAAGTTCGACCTCGCGGTCGCGATAATAATGCAAAAGGTCTTTTTCATCCTCATAGCTGCCGTAGCGGCGATATTGAACTTCTTGCCAGCGCCACTTGATTTCAGACCAAGCCGAGCGAGGCGAGCGAATCATCTCTTCCAGCGGCATCCCCGACGCCAGTGGCTGCTGGCGCTCGAGCTGGCAGACCGCGACAAAACTGGCGCGTGTAAATGCGGCCGTTTCCGGCAGCTTCTTGAAGAAATCCACCGATCCCCACTCGCGCTGGAGAAGTGTCAGGTGCTCATCTGTCCAGCCACTTGCTTGTAGCGCCTGCCAAGTGATGTTGAAGGCAATCGCCGCACATGCGAACCGAACGAGGTGGGACATTTCGGATGACTCCGGTTCGTAGGCAGTAACAAGCCGTGTCGCAGCCAAAAGATTTGTCCATGCGGCGGCGGCATTGCCATCATGCAGTTCCAGGACCGTCCGGCAGCCAAGTGTTTGCGAGAGGTTCTTAAGCGTAGAAAGGTGTGGCAAGAGCATGGAACTGCCATGACTCGCGTTCAGATTAAATCGAATCGGGCCGGACAGGATTGCACTACATGCAGCATCCAGTAGCTCTTGGTCATAATCGAACGACTCGCGCAAGGCCGACCAGAGATTACTACTGGCCAATCCTAGATATGTTTGCGCTTCAAGAGTCGCTGCCCAGTTGTCGCGCTGCCAAACGGCAATGGTGGCATCAAGTCCAACTGCTGGCATTAGGTCGGGCAAGACCTGTTGCACCATCGCCCGGCGGGCAGACTCCTCGTGACTGCGGGATACCGTGCTCGAAACGGTATTGGTCAATGCAGCAGCACGGGTGCGATATTCGTCCGGAGCAGAAAAATCGAACTCACTAAGATCAACCTTGAATCCTTGCTGATGCAACGCGCGTCGGGTTTCCTCAAGGGTTTTTTGCTCTCGCCTGGCCGAAGGCAGGAGCAATACACCACAAACGATGGCAGTCGCCAGCAGGCCAAAGGTGATTTTCCAGCGCAGCTTCATTCGTTACGGACGACAATTAGTCCCAATACACCCAAGTCGCAAGGCTTCAATTCCCTCGCTCCATTGCTGGCCAAAGTTTGCCACCGTGGCACGGCGGGTTGAAAAGCGGCACTGCGCTAACTCCGCGCTTTGCAAGCGTGCGGAGTTTACTTAATCTGCCGCCCCTGTTTGGGATCTACCTAAACGAAAACAAGTGGCTTTGATCGTTCAAAAATATGGCGGCACGTCGGTCGGGAATCCCGACCGCATCAAGAACGTCGCGGCGCGCGTGGCAAAGTATCGCAACAAAGGCGATCAGGTCGTCGTCGTCGTGTCCGCGATGAGCGGCGTGACAGATAACTTGATCAAGCTCGCCAAGGAGATCATGCCGTTGCCGAGTGAGCGTGAGATGGACATGCTCCTGGCCACTGGCGAGCAAACCACCATCGCGCTCACAGCCATGGCGCTTCACGCGCTCGACACTCCTGCTGTTTCGCTCACTGGCGCCCAAGCGGGCATTGTAACCGATGGCGTCCACACGAAGGCGAAGATACAAAATATCACGCCCAAACAGGTTCATGAGTTGCTCGACTCCGGCAGCGTGGTCATTGTCGCAGGTTTTCAAGGGCAAACGCCGGACGGTCACATCACCACACTGGGCCGCGGCGGCTCAGACTTGACGGCCATCGCGCTTGCGGCGGCGCTGAAGGCGGACCTCTGCCAGATTTACACGGACGTGGACGGGGTTTACACCGCCGACCCTCGCATTGTGCCCGGTGCACGGAAACTTGACGAAATTTCCTACGATGAAATGCTCGAACTGGCGAGTCTTGGCGCGAAGGTGATGCAATCCCGTTCGGTGGAGTTCGCCAAGAAATTTGGCGTGGTGTTTGAAGTGCGCTCCAGTTTGAATGACAATCCCGGAACCATTGTGAAAGAAGAAACCAAAAGCATGGAGGACGTCGTCATCCGCGGCGTCTCGCTCGACAAGAACCAAGCCAAGATCACGCTCGTAGCCGTGCCGGACAAACCCGGTGTCGCCGCGCGCATTTTCAAAGCCATTGCTGACGCTAACATCAACGTCGATATGATTGTGCAAAACGTCAGTCACGGCGCCGGCACGCCCGCCACCGATCTTTCCTTCACAATCGACAAGCCTGATCTCCTCAAAACACGGAAAGTCATTGACGGGCTACAGGGAGAGGTCGGTTTTCGCGAAGCCATTGCCGATGAGAAGATCGGCAAGCTGTCCATGGTCGGGGTCGGCATGAAAAGCCATTCGGGCGTCGCCGCCAAAATGTTCGAGACGCTCGCCGGCGAAGGCATCAACATCGGAATGATTTCCACGAGCGAAATCAAAATCTCCGTGGTCATTGAACTGGCCAAGGGCGAGCAAGCGATGAAAGCCGTCCATGCGGCATTTTTGGGGTAGGGCTTGAACAGAGGACGGATCGAGCAGACAAAATGGCTGACTGGCAACGAGAACAGCGAAAAGCCGATTGGGCGGGCTGACTGCGGGCTGACTGCATTAGTCCCGTCTTACACCGCGAAAAGAAATTCTTTCTGGGCTTGGCTTTTTGGCAGATTGGCGTACTGTTTCCGCAGTAACCCAACGCCGACGTTGCGCTGCTCTCTGTGTTTCGGGAACGTCGGCGGGTCAACGCAAGTCATGGAACAGGGCGCAAAGGACCGCTTGGTGCGACGACCGCGAAATATGTCGGACCAGAGCCACGAATATTGTGACGACCAATGAATGCTAATATGTTGCATCGTCACACCACGGTATCGCTCCGCTCTTCAAGGGAAGCATGCAGCTCCGATTTAACGACTCAGCGATTGCAAGGCTTTACAGCATTCACTTTGATCGAACTTCTCGTCGTCATAGCCATCATCGGGATTCTTGCCGCTTTACTGTTGCCCTCATTGAACAAGGTCAAGCTCAAGGGTAGGGGAGTTCAGTGCATGAACAGCCACCGCCAGTTGGCGCTTGCTTGGAAAATGTACACGGACGACAACGGTGACAAACTGCTTTTCGCGAGCGGCTTTGGCGCTTCGCCGTATGCGCCGGATGTTTGGGTCAGCGGCTACCTTGATTGGAGTAATCCCACACATCCGTCGAATTGGGATTTGAATCAGGACATCAAGCGAAGCCCGCTCTGGCCGTATTGCGGCAACTCGGCGGCTATCTGGAGATGCCCGGCAGACCAGTCTTACGTCACGGTCAATGGCGAGCGCAAACCGCGCGTGCGCAGCATGTCCATGAACCTTTGGGTGGGTGGTTTCCTCGGATCAGACGGCGGATTGTCCGACGGTAACTGGAAGGTATTTCTAAAAATGGACGACTTCACCGACCCCGGGCCGACGCGAACATTTCTACTCATGGACATGCGCGAAGACAGCATTGATGTTGGCAATTTTGCGACTGATATGCGGGGCTGGCCGGACAATCCCTCCCGGACGGGCTTTTACGACCTTCCGGCCAATTACCATCATCGGGCGGGCGGCCTTTCTTTTGTGGACGGCCATTCGGAAATCAAACGGTGGCGCGACGACCGCACCATGCCACCTTTGACCAAAGGCGACTTCATCCCCGATCAGATGCCTTCACCAAACAACCCCGACATCATCTGGTTACAGGAACGTGCGACGCGGAGAAAATAGAAGACCCAGGATGCAGATAAAAGTGAAGCTAATTGCAGTAGATGGGCTAGGGAGCAATTTGTCCCAAGGGCTTGGTCCATATTTGAAATCTTTGGTCAGAAATGGCGACTTGTGTTATCGCCCCAACCCATTCTAGTTTGAATGCAAGTAGGCGGCGTAACGTGGCCGCACATTGAAAAGTCACCATGAGTCCACCTTTCGCTCGTTTTGTGAACTTGATGCGCGGGCTTATCGCCGGAGGTTTGACCGTTTGCTCAGCAGTCGGTGGGGCTGCTCCCGAGCACCAAGGGCCGTCTTATCGTGGCCCGGGCACCGAACGAATGGCACAACGACTGGAGCAGATCGCAAACAACGCTAATGCGATGGCCAACCGTTTCTTGAGTCGTGAACGGATGGAGCAACTCCGACTCCAATTCCCCGGCGTGCGTGATCCAAGCTACGGTTTGAAATGCAGAGTATGCTCGCCATTGAAACACTCAATGCCGGGTTGAGTGAACAGGCGATTGCTGAGTTTGAGAAGCTTGAAGTACTACTGAAGGAAAATGGCTTGCTCGAACTCAACGACCGTTTCCTCAACATCTACCGGGCTTTATGCTTTTTGCGGATTGGGGAGCAGGAGAATTGCTTGTCGAACCACACGACCGACTCTTGCCTGATGCCTATTCGTGGCGGCGGAATACACAAGCTTCAACGCGGTTCCCGAGGTGCGACCGAGATCTTGACGAGCTTCTTGAAGCGCACACCGGACGACCTCAGTGCGCGTTGGTTGCTGAATATCGCCCACATGACCTTGGGGGAATATCCAGACAAGGTACCTCCCGACTGGCTCATTCCTCCGAAAACTTTCCAATCCGATTACGACATTAAGCGCTTTTATGACGTCGCCGGACCGCTTGGACTCGATATAAACGAACTTTCCGGCGGCTGTATTGTGGACGATTTTGACAATGATGGTTTCCTTGATCTGATGGTTTCTTCTTTCGGGTTGCGAGACCAACTAAGATTCTTTCACAACAACGGCGACGGTACATTCACCGATCGAACACTCCCGGCGGGACTCCAAGGTGAGGTGGGCGGATTGAACATGCTTCAAACGGATTACAACAGCGACGGTCACCTTGATGCACTTATATTACGGGGGGCGTGGTTTGGAGAGGAAGGACGTCATCCGAATTCTTTGCTGCGCAATAACGGGAACGGCACTTTTGAGGACGTCACGGAGGAATCCGGATTGCTCAGTTTTCATCCCACCCAGACAGCAGTCTGGTTCGACTACAATAGTGATGGGTGGATCGACCTGTTCGTGGGCAATGAGACCACTGATGGATCGCTTCACCGATGCGAGCTGTTCCGGAATAATGGCAACGGAACCTTCACTGAATGTGCGGCTGAAGCGGGTGTGAATATCGCTAAGTTTGTGAAAGGTGTGGCCGCTGGGGATTTTAACAGCGACAGCAGGCCGGACCTGTATCTTTCATGCCGGGGCGAACCTAACATGCTATTCCGAAATGATGGGCCCGTTGGCAACACGAACGATCCAAAGGACAGGTGGAAGTTCACCGATATTGCCCAATCCGCTGGTGTCACCGAGCCGCTTTTCAGTTTCCCCACATGGTTTTGGGATTATGACAACGATGGCTGGCTCGATATCTTCGTTGCGGGCTACAAGATCCAGCACGTTTCCGGCGTTGCAGCCGATTATCTCGGCTTGCCCCACTCTGGAGAGCGGGCCAAGCTGTATCGGAACAATGGTAACGGCACCTTTTCTGACGTTACCAAAGCCGCGAAAGTTCGACAAAGTGCTGCACGCCATGGGGTGCAATTACGGCGATCTGGATAACGACGGCTACCTTGACTTCTGCGTCGGCACCGGTGATCTCAACCTTGAAACGCTCATTCCCAACCGTATGTTTCGGAATGCGGAAGGTAAGTTTTTCAAGATGTCACCACGTCGGGCGGGTTCGGGCATCTGCAGAAGGGGCACGCTGTCAGTTTCGCAGATATCAACAACAACGGCACCCAGGACGTTTATGAGGTAATGGGAGGAGCCTTCTCTGGAGATAACTATCGCAACGTCCTGTTCAAAAACCCGGGACACGGAAATCATTGGGTTACCCTGAAACTTGAAGGAACCCGATCCAATCGCGCGGCGATTGGATCGAGGATCAAGGTAGTAGTGCGAACTGACGCCAGCCTGCGGGCAATCCGCAAGACCGTTAGTTCGGGCGGCAGCTTCGGAGCCTCGCCGCTTCGACAGGAAATCGGGTTGGGTCAGGCCAAATCCATTGAGTCGATTGAAGTATTCTGGCCCGCTACTGGTAAGACTCAAGTCTTCAAAGAAGTCGAAATGGATCGTTTCTACGCCATTCGGGAAGATAATCCGAGCTTGAAACGACTGGCATTGAAATCCTTTGAGCTACCGACCGAGGGTGGCCACGCCCATCATCATAGTCCGTGATCGTCCTAATTTACCAACTTCACGCGTCAGGCCGATTCTCGCGTAGAGGCGAATCCGAGTTATTGACGACAAAGTAAGGCACCGCAATCACCGCCATGCCTCCGAGCATGGGCGTCATCTCTCGCTGTTTCTTGCCGTAAATCCAGTAGCCAATCCCAACCGATCCCCAAATCAAGGAGGTGAACGGGAAGTTGGTGTCAAAGAGATTCACAAATTGTCAGCGAAGGGCTTGGTTCGATTACTGAGGCATTACCGGGAGCAGAACGTGCGAAGGATGCCGGGCATCCAGATAGAGAGTGTTTTTTGCCACCACCGTTTTGTCACTGGCACGGAAAGGCTCGCCGGTGTTTGGATTCGGATCGTAGCCACGGTCGCTGCTGGAAGTGATGTGCAGCCGGAGTTTATGCCCTTTGTTTAAAATGATGCTGGTGGACCAGAGATCGATCTCGAACGGATAAATTGTTCCGGGGTTCAAAAGCTTTTCCTTGTCCGCTCCTTTTCGCAAGCGCGCCCGGATTGCTCCTTCACAAACGTTGAACGAGCGTCCGTCGGGATAGACATCGCACAGCTTCGCAAAAAAATCGGTGTCGCGGGCATCGCTGGCAGCCCAGAGTTTTACACGCACTTTGCCGGTGATCTCCAGCGGTTCGGCCAGAACCTCGGAGGTGAAGACGATAACGTCCGGGCGGGATTCAATGCTCCGCTGATCCAGCGGTCCAGCAGGAATAGTCAACTGCGGACCGCCCAGCGTGGGAACGGGATTTTTCGGATCGTAACTGTAGGTGATCGGCACGCCGGCTTTTGGTTTGGTTCTTGAAAGTCCGCGCCCCTCCTGGAAATAAAAAGGAACTTTCCTCGCCTTCGGAGGTGGCCATTCCCCCGCCGTTCTCCAGACATTCCCGGGCGCCTGCGGATCAGAGATATCTCCCATCACGTAATAAGTCACCGCCGGTTGGTCCGCGATGCCATTGGTTGTTCCCTTGAGCCAATACTCAAACCACGCCCAAGAGTCGGTGACTTTGGTCGGCGGTTTGTTGCCTTTGGGGAATTTCAGTTCGCCGGCCTTTTCCTGCATCACACCATGCGTCCACGGCCCCATGACAAGTTTTTGTTTGCCCCGTGCGCCAGGGCCGCCGCGATACTGGTAACCCATGAAAGCATCAATGGTCCCTTGCGCAAAAATGTCGTGCCAGCCGCCAATATGCACCGCCGGGGCATTGACTTTGGAATAGCGCCGGGTGAGGTCGCGATGTTTCCAGTAATCGTCGTATAACGGGTGACTGACCCACAGCTTCAAAGCATCTTCGCTGAACTTGCTTTGTTTGAGCCAGTCCTCCACCAGTGCCTTGCGAAAAACGCCACCCGAATAAACCACGCTGTAAAGATTGGGCGCGCCGACCGTGAAATGCTGGCAGGTGAGGTGCGGCGTTCCCGTTCCCGCCAGCAGCAACGTGGTGATGCTAAGAGCCGATCCGCCAAAGGTGCCGATTTTGCCATTGCACCAGGCTTGTTTGACGATCCAGTTGATGGTTTCCAGACCGTCCTGGTGCTCGCCCCAAGCGTCCGCATCGAAAGCCAGGTTTTCACCCTCGGATCCAAATCGCCCCCGCGTGTCCTGAACCACCAAGGCGAATCCACGCTTGGACGCTTCCGGCACGAACATCGCTCCCATCGTCCGGTTATACGTTGTTCGCAGGAAGATTACGGGAAAAGGTCCGTTTCCGCCGGGTCGATGGACATCAGTGGCAAGCTTCACCCCGTCCTTCATCGGCAGCTTGATGGTTTCGAGTGAGGCGGAAGCTTTAGGCGCGCGGCAAGCCAGTATGACAAAAAGAAGAACGCCGAGAGGGGTGAATAATCGGGCTTTCATGTTGCCAGCGTCTTGTCATTTCCCTGAAGCCGTGTCAACGGGAGAAGCGGAGTCACGCTCCCGCTTGAACCGGATACGTAATCAGGGAAAGCGGATGAAGGAGCTCCGCTGACGGCCCAGGAACGCCGCGTCTGATCAATTCAGAAACGAGGCCTCATTGCTCAGAAGCAGTGCGTGCGCGTACTCCTGCCAGCGGTCTAGCGCCTTGGGAGTTTGGCGAGTTGCGGAAGGCGCGATTTGACCGGCCTTGCGCTTGCGTTGGTTTGGTGGCGTAACGACGTTGGCGATGGGCTGGACTTCGGATGATCTCAAATCCGACTTTTGCTCAGTCTCTGGCGCTGAAACAAAATCCACGCCGAGCCGGATTTCGTCTTCCGTCGGCGGGCGTTGGAAAAAAAGCTCGTACAGAAAACGAACGCGACCCTCGGGCGTCTTTTGCTTTTGAAACTCGTCCCGGTTGACAACGCGCCGGACCTGTTCGATGACGAGCGGGCTGTTCATCAGGAAGAGCGCCTGCTGCGGGACAGTCGTCTCATAACGCTTGCCCATCGACGACAAAGGATTGGCGAAGTCGAAGATGTTCAGCGCTTCCAACAGATCGGCGCGATCGATGTATCCGTAAATGCTGCGGCGCGGCGCGGTCGGCAACCGGAATTCGCCGAGCCTGTTGAGCATGGCGGCCCCGCGCTTCTGGGATTTGTGCGTGCCTTCCGAAAGGTCCACCGGGTGGCCGCCCACGGTCAGGTCAAGACCACCGCCGAGATAGAGAATCGAATCGCGCAACGGTTCAAACTCCAACCGCCGCACGTTCGCGCGCCAGAGCAGGCGGTTGAACGGGTCTTTCTCCGCGTAGGTTGAATTGTTCTTCGTGCTCTGTTGATAGGTTGCCGACAGCAAAATCGATTTGTGCAGTTTCTTGAGCGACCACCCATCTTCCATGAAGCGGCTCGCAAGATAATCCACCAATTCCGGATGGCTGGGCGGCGCAGATTGGTTTCCAAAATCGTCCGGCGTCGTCACAAAACCTTCGCCAAAGTGATGCTGCCAGACGCGATTAACCATCACGCGAGCGGTGAGCGGATTGTTCTTATTCGCGATGGCTTGTGCCAGTTCGAGCCGCCCGCTGCCGCTCTTGAATGTCGGTCGGTTCGGCCCGGACAACACTTCGAGAAACCGGCGTGGAACGATGTCGCCGCGATTCTCAGCTTCACCGCGAATGAAGATCGGCGAATCCTTTGGGGTCGGGCTGTCCACCAATGCGGGAGCGCGCGCTGGGGTGCCGGGGTGAACCATTTCCAGCATGTCACTTTGCTCGCGCAGGGCAAAAAACTGGGCGCGTTGCCGATTCGGCAGCAAGCGCAGCACGGCGTCGCTCATGAGCGTTGAGAGCGTGTACTCCCATGCCGGATCATTTTTGGCGAATAACATGCCGTAAACAGCGGCGGCCTCGGCGAGAGTGCGAGGAGGCTTGGCTTTGAAGGCTTGCACGACGTAGGGATTCCACTCGCGCGCGCGTTCGTTCCGGTCAAGGTTGGCAATGAAGCGTTGGGCTTGGGCCGCGAATCTCGCTTCAGGAATTTTCCCCAGCACATTCCAGAGTCCGAGGATCGAAGCTACCTGGCGGCCGCCACCGCGCGTGATTTGTATCCAATTTTTGAGCACGTCGGGGTCGGCGCCCGCCTTCGCCAGATAAGCCTCACGCTCCTTGACGGGGAGTTGCGTCGCGTAGAGATAAACGCCGCCCAGTCGTTTGTAATCGCCGAAAACCGTGGTCATGCCTTGCGCGCGCGCATTCTGGATACGCGTGTCCAACTCGCGACGCTTGGCGAGGTAGTCCTCGTAGTTGGGATTTGCTTTTGCGTCGCCGATTTCCGGTTTCATCGGCGGCTCCTGCGAACTCGCGAAGATGCCATGCAGCGAGTAGTAATCGGCCTGGGGGATCGGATCGAATTTGTGATCGTGACACCGCGCGCAGGAAACGGTCAGGCCGAGAAACGCCTTGGTCGTCACGTCGATCCGGTCATTGATGATATCGCTCATGTTGCCGTTGAAGTGGTCGCCGAGGGTGAGAAAACCAAGGGCAGCGAGCGCACTTTTGTCACTACCGAGGCTGAGTTTGTCGGCGGCGATTTGCTCAATGATGAACCGGTCGTAAGGTTTATCGTTGTTAAGCGACTTGATGACGTAATCACGATAGGTCCACGCGTACGGATAAACGGAACTTTCGCGCCGCCGATCAAACTGGCCTTTCGAATCCGAGTATCGCGCGACGTCGAGCCAGTGCCGGGCCCAACGTTCGCCGTAGCGCGGCGAGGCCAGCAAATGGTCCACGACCTTTTCGTAAGCGTTGGATGAATTGTCGTTCACGAACGCGCTCACTTCTTCGGGCGTCGGCGGCAGGCCGATCAAATCGTAATAAACCCGACGGATCAGCGTGTGTTTCTCCGCCGCCTCGTTCGGAGACATCTTCTGTTCTTCGAGCTTGGCGAGGATAAACCGGTCGATGTCGTTCTTGACCCACGTCTCGTTCTTCACGGACGGCG
>CAZYYS010000066.1:0-19984 GCA_964651015.1 uncultured Verrucomicrobiota bacterium | reverse complement strand
CACCGCTTCGAGTTCGGAAATGATCTGCATTGGCGCGAATCTTCGGCGCGCCGCTGACCGTTCACGATCCAACGATTCAGTGATCCAATGAATCACCCTTTCACGCATCCGCTACTTGATTCCCACAACCATTGAGTCAGGACCGGCGCGGTGTTCGAGGCGCGTTTCGCGGAAGCTCATGTCGCGCATCCTTTCCTGGCATTCCACGTCGGCGATGGCGATGGTTTTTCAGTGGCAACCTGTGCGAGCGCTGACTTGTGTATCGGTCAGCAGTTCGGGACGATTCAGGTGCAGTCAGTGTTGTATTCATGTGGCATGGAGTGAACGTATGTTTTCGTTTGCTGTTTGGTGAAACAGACGTTCAATTTTTCGTGGCGATGATTTCCAGATATTCCGCCGCTACTTCGGTGACGTCGGGAACGTGAGCAATGTTGTGCGTGGCTTGAAATTCCACGAGGTCGCGACGCAAAGCGGATTGCGCGTCGGCCGGGAGCGATTCAAACGCTTGCTTTGTCGGGCCGTAGTATTGCCGGAAGAAATCAACCGTCCCGGCGGGTGAAAACTGATAGCGCAACCGGGCGATTCGCCGCGTCAGCTGGAGATTGGTGAAGCCTTCTTCCAGGCGCGAACGCACCGTAACTTCGTCGCCCCAGTGCATCGGCGACGGGACTCCGGTTGGCGGCGGCGGCAGATGCTTTTTGAAAACCTGGAACATTTGTCCGATGAATCCTTCGGGTGTCCAGTTGGCCAGCGCAATGCGGCCGCCGGGTTTCGTCACCCGATGCAACTCCGTTGCGACGATTTCCGGACGCGGGGCGAACATCACTCCGAACATGCTCGCGACGAGATCAAATTCGTCATCGGCAAACGGCAGTGCTTCGGCGTCGGCTTGCTCGAACTCGATAGTCAATTCTTCACGAGCCGCACGGTCGCGGGCCTGAGTGATGAGATTGCCAGCGATATCAATACCGCTGGTCACACAGCCGGCGCGCGCCGCCAGGATAGCGAGGTTGCCGGTGCCACAAGCGGCATCGAGCACACGCAGGCCGGAGCGAAGTTGCAGGCCGTTCATGAATTCCTCAGCGACGGGTTCGTTGCTTCGGGCGATTTGTCCAAAGTCACCCGATTCCCAGGTGGCTTTCTGTCGCGCTTTGATGGCGTCGAGATTCAGGATGGCTGTTGGCTGGTGGAATGTGGCATTCATGATAGCGGGAGAGAATTGAGTGTTTCCAGAAAGTTCAATCACCGGCGCTATTCAAAGCTCATCGGCTTGCCATCCGGCCCGAGTGGCTCCGGCACGCGATTGGCAACTGCTGGCACAGTGCGCAGGAAGGCGTAGATCGCCTTGAGATCTTCGTCACTCAACGTCCCGATGCTGTGCCAGGGCATGGGCGGAAGAATCTCGCGGCCGTAGCCCATGTGTTTGCCGGTGCGCATGGCTTTGACGAACATGTCCTCGGTCCAGATGCCCATGCCCGTGTTCTCGTCGGGCGTAAGATTGGCGGCGTAGCTGACCCCCCAGGGGCCGGCCCACGCCGTCATGCCGGCCGTCGCTGCGAACCACGGCGAGTTATCCAACTTCGGCGGCGGCGGCAACTTCGTGTCAGCCGGGTGGCCCGAGAGCATTCGCGAGAAATCCGGCTCGGGTCCTTTCGAAGTCATCTTCAAGGGCGTATGGCAGGCGTTGCAGTCGCCGTAGGTCACGAGGTATCGGCCCCGCGCAATGTGCGCGGTCTTCGCCACCCCGGGCGAAACTTTCGGTGATGTGGTGGCCGCTAGCACGAGGCCGGCGAGCGGTACGGTGGCAACGGCGAATAACAGGATCTTATTTGCGGTCTTCATGATGGTTGTTCTTTTGGTGAATGGTTTGGGTTAATGCTGGAAATGGTTCAACGCCCGGAGTGCTGATGCATCGGCGCGTTCCCAGGCCACCAGCTCCGCTGCGCGCATCCAGCGCAGCAACGAACGGTTGCCCTTGGTGGCGCGCAATCGCAATGACGGCGCCACCAAGGGCCGGCGATGGCCAAAGCGCGACTGGTTTTGCGCCCAGCCGTCCTCCGGCTCTCGCTCGATACTTGACGCTTTCCATGCGGGCGCGAAAATGGAATTTGATATTGCCTTTGCCGGCACGCTGGTTACAGCGGTCCAGTTTGGCGGTTGCACTACGTACGATAAAAATTGTTTCATGCTGAGATGAGTAACGTGTCGCTCAATACTTCACAATGGACCGAAAGGCCCAGTGCGCGGGGCGCACCGCTGGCTGAGAGTGAGCGCATGTTTCAACTCCTGTTCGACCGCAGCGCGGACGCAATGACGGTGCAAGACCCGACGACGGGCGCGTTTGTGGATGTAAACGAGGCCTCGGTGCGAATCACTGGTGCGCCCAGCAAGGCTGTTTTGTTGGGCAGCAACCCAGTCGTTATTTCGCCGGAACGCCAGCCCGACGGTTCGCTCTCCTCGGAAAAGGTCAAAGAAGTCATCCGGTTCGCTGTCGAGCGCGGCAGTCATCGCTTCGAGTGGGTGATCAACCGTTTCGACGGCACGCAACTTCCGGTGGAAATTGTGCTCACCTTGATTCGCGGCGGCGACCGTCCGCTCCTGCTCTCCGTTTCGCGCGACCTCACCGAACGCAAACGGGCTGAAGCTGAGATCAACAACCTCAACGCGTCACTCGAACAACGCATCGCCGAACGCACGACGGAATTGACCGCAAGCGAGGCGCGATTGCGCAAGTTGGTGGAGCACGCACCCGAAGCGATCGTTGTTTTTGATGGCGAGACGGGACGTTTTCTCAGCGGCAACGCGCACGCCTGCCGCCTTTACGGCGTGGACGCGGAAACGCTCGCAAAGCTCACGCCTGCGGACGTTAGCCCCGAGTTTCAGCCGGATGGCCACCGTTCCGCCGAACTGGCGAGAGAGAAAATGGACGAGGCCCTGCGTGGCGGCACGCCGGTGTTCGATTGGATGCACCAAGCACCAAACGGGCAACCGATTCCGACCGAGGTGCGGCTCGTGCGACTGCCGGCGGAAGGGCGACAACTGCTTTGCGCGACCATCATCGACAACACCAAACGCGTGCAGCGCGAAGAAGCGCTGCGCTGGCGCAGCGAGCAGATGGAGAAGCACCGCAATGTGCTGCTCAAACTGGCGCGGCTCGACAAATCTGATTTCGATCAGGCACTCCGCAGAATCTGCCAGTCGTCCGCGCAGACACTAAATGTAGCTCGCGTGAGTTATTGGTCGCTGCGGGACAACGACACCGCGCTTGTTTGTGAGTTACTACACCGGAGCGACGGCGGCGTGGACGACACCTTCAAGGGCACACAGCTTGGCGTAATGGATGCGCCGGCGTATTTCGCAGCCTTGGAACTGAAACGGCCCATCGCGGCCAACGACGTCGCTGCGCACCCCGCGACCTCAGGCTTGGTGGAAGGTTACTTGAAGCCGCAGGGCATCACTTCGATGCTGGACGTGCCGGTATGGGTACGCGGCGAAGTGGTGGGAGTGATTTGCCATGAACACGTCGGTCCGGCGCGAGAATGGCCGGCGGAGGAAATCGACTTCGCCTCTTCGCTGGCCGCCATGGTGTCGCTCGCGATTGAGGAATCCAATCGCGCCCGGTCCGAAGGGCTGCTGCGCGAATCAGAGCAAAAATTCCGTGCGCTGTTCGAGGCCTCCAGCCAGGGCGTGATGTTGCACGACGAGCATCAATACCTGGAAGTGAATCCCGCCGTTGCCAGGATGCTCGGTTATGATTCTCCCGACGAACTGGTCGGGCTGCATCCACGTGCCACCTCCCCGCCTGTGCAACCCGATGGACAGGACACGGCGACGCTCGCGCAAAAATACATCCAGGAATGTCTCTCCAAGGGGAACGTGCGTTTCGACTGGGTGGCCAGGCGCAAAACCGGCGAGGACATTCCGATTGAAGTGATTCTCACGCGCATCGAGTGGGGCGGAAAACAAGTCATCCAAGCCGCCGTCAATGACATCTCCGAACGCAAGCGCGCCGAGGCCGAATTGCGTGAAAGCGCCGCGCGGTTACGTGAAAGCGAGGCGCGCTTCAGCGCCGCGTTCCACTCCAGTCCGCTCACAATCACCATCGCCCGCATGAGTGACGGGATTTTCGTCGAAGCCAATGAAACCTTTCTCCACTGGGCGGGTTGCGCGCGCGAAGAGGTCATTGGCCAGTCTTCGCGAGGGTTGGGGCTTTGGCTCAACGTCGATGATCGAGACCGCTTTTGGAGTGAGTTGAATGACAGGAATATTGTCCGCGATCTCGAATGTCAGCTCCGCACCCGACGCGGCCCCGTTTACACCATGCTGCTCTCGGCGGATATCATTGAGATCAACGGTGAACCCCACGTGATGATTGTGGGCCACGACATCACCGACCGGAAGAAGGCCGAAGCCGAATTGCTCAAGACGCTCGAACGCGAGAAGGAACTGAGCCGGCTCAAGAGTAATTTTGTTTCGATGGTCTCGCACGAATTCCGCACGCCGCTGGGCATCATCCAGTCCTCCGCCGAAATTCTGAAAGATTACTTCGGACAGTTGGAGGAAACCGAGCGCACTGAACAACTGGCCTCCATCACGCGCAACACCCGGCGCATGGCTGAAATGATGGAGGAAATTTTGGTGTTAAGCCGATTGGACGCGGGTCGGATGGACTTCAAGCCTACGGCGATTGATCTGAGCGCTTTCTACCGTCGTGTCGTGGATGAAGTTCATTCCGCGACCGACCGCCGCGGCGCGATCGAACTCTCACTCGCCGACATGCCGACCGAAGCGCAGGCGGACGAACGGCTACTCGGCCACGTTTTCACCAATCTGCTCAGCAACGCGGTGAAATATTCCGAGCCCGGCGCTAGAGTTCATTTCACCATTGAGTCTGACGGCAACGACGCGGTTTGCGTCATTCGCGACCGGGGCATCGGCATCCCTGAAGCCGACCAACAATGGCTTTTCCACGCCTTCCAAAGAGGTGGCAATGTCGGTGATCGACCGGGGACGGGCCTGGGGTTGGTGATCGTGAAACGCTGCGTCGAATTGCACGGCGGAAAAATCAAGATCACCAGCAATTCCGGCGAGGGAACCGAAGTCACTGTACGGCTGCCCTTGTTCCAAACCCAGCCATGAAAAAAATCCTGGTCATTGAGGATGAGCCTGAGATGCGGCGCAACCTGGCGACGATTCTTCGCCTGGAAAAGTTCCAACCCTTCACGGCGGAGAATGGCCGCATCGGCGTTGAACTGGCGAAAAAGGAACTGCCCGACGTGATTCTCTGCGATGTGATGATGCCGGAACTGGATGGCCACGGCGTGCTGCAAGCGTTGCGCGCGGACGCGGCCACGGCAGCCATCCCGTTCATTTTCCTCACCGCCAAAGGCGAGCGCGAAGATTTGCGCGCCGGCATGAACCTGGGCGCCGACGACTACCTGACCAAGCCGGTTGCCAAAGTCGAACTGCTCAAAGCCATCGCGGCGCGACTTAAACGCTCCGAACTGGCCGGGACGCGCGAGTTCAAACCCGATTTTTCCTCGCACGAACCCCTGATTAAACTCGGCCTGACCCCGCGCGCTGCCGAGGCACTTTTGTGGGCCGCGCAAGGCAAGACTAATGGAGATATCGCAGTAATTCTCAACATCAGCGAGTCCACCGTAAAAAAACACATGCTGGAAGTCTTCGCGAAGCTCGGCGTGGAAACCCGCAGCGCCGCCACGTTGCGTGCGCTGGAAACCTTGAGCAACCCGGCGCGCGCCGAGCAAGCGTGATCCTTCCGTTCTCAGTATACTCTCTCCGCCAGCGCCACGGCTTTGAGCATCGCCTTGCTCTTGTTCACCGTTTCCTGAAATTCCGCTTCCGGTTCGGAGTCGTTCACCCAGCTGCCGCCGGCTTGCACGCAGGCCAAAGACAAACGGGATTAACCGAACGATCAATTGGACTCCACCTTGACGAGAGGCGTCGGACGCGGGCATTCGTTGACGAATTTCAACGCTTCATTGATGTAGTGCTCACCCGTCATTTCGCCCAGACAGGTTTGTGAAACGTAGCTATAACGTTTGAAACTGCCCCAGTCCTCCTTGGTCAGAATGTAGCCGAACGCATCGTTGGTCAGACCGAAGAGGAGATTCTTTTCACCGTGCATTTTCCGTTTCAGGTAATAGCCGATGTTGGGCAGCGCCTCACCGGGGATCGTGAGAATCTGCGCGTTGCCGATGTTGACCACGTTTAATTGGGTGGTCACTTTGGCCGGGTCACCTCCGGGAATTCCATTGGGCGACGCCTTCATGATCGCCCGAAGCAACGGCGAGTCCACCGGGAAGGAAATCTTTTTTGCAGCACAGAACAGTTTTGGCGAAGGCTGCAATGGCGCATCTTGAACAATCCGCAGGGCTTCGTCGGCGAGGAGCTGCCCGATGCGCAGGCATTCACTCCACGTTCTAAGATCGCCCTTGCCGTCGGCACTGCGGTTGTCCGCCGTCACCATACCGCCTTGGGCGCTGTTCATGAAAATGGCGGTGCCGCCACCGCTTTCCTTGATCCGATCACAAAGCGGGCCGATCAGGTCGGGACTCAAAATGCCTACACCGGGACCGAGCACCTCCGGATGGACGGCGTAGTTGACCAACGTGGCGAACGGTTTGCCGCTGGCGTCAAGCGCCTGGATGACGTTGCAGCGCGGGTCGTAGAGTTGCGGCGCATAATAGTTGTAGGCGATTTTTCCACGCGCTTCGTCGGTCGCGATCTTGAGGCGGGCGGGCTGCAAGTTGCCCACGGCTTCGTTGATTGCTTCGGCCATGCGCGTTACCACCATCTCCAAATATTTTGGATCGGAGGCCGTGCCGCCTTTGCCGTCGGGAAAGCCGTAACAATCAGGCGCGCTGTGACAATGCGTAGCCCCGATCAGTATGTTCTCGGGCGGAATGCCTTTGACTTTTTCGCGAACTGTGTTTCCGAGTACAGAAGGAAACCCGAGGAAATCGCCACTGACGATGGCCACCCGCGTATCGCCGTTTTCGAAAACCAACGCCCGCACGGTGAGATCGCCTTCTTTGCGCGTGACCGGGCTGCCCGGTCCGATCCCGCCGGACACGGGCAAAAGCGGATCAGGAGTCACAATCCGAACCGCAATCCCGGAGCGGAAATCCGCAGCGAACGCGGTCAGGCTTAAGAGGATCAAAACACTGGGAAGTAATAGAAGTTTTGTTTTCATAAAGACAACACACATGGACGATGGTTGAGTTGATTCGAGTCAGGCAGAATTATTAACTTTCATCAAGCGTTCAAATTCGCTTCAGATTTGGAACTGTCACAATGCTTTACTTTCTTCCCAAAGTCGGCCATATTCCCGCCCAGAAATCCAGAGCAACCTAAAACCCATGCAGATCCGACAGGGACATTCCGTCTGGCGTCAAACACAATCACGACGCGGTTTCACTTTGATCGAACTCCTGGTGGTTATTGCGATTATTGCAATTCTGGCCGGTCTGCTCCTGCCCGCGCTGGCCAAGGCGAAGGTCAAGGCCCAACAGACCTCATGTCTCAGCAACATGAAACAGATCGGGCTGGCGGTTTCGATGTACGGAACTGATTCAGGTGAGCGCTTTCCTTGGTGCAAGAATTGGGGCCGGGCTTGGGGCGAATCCTATGCGCTTGGCGCCCAACACCTGCCGCAGCTCATTGAAAGATACGTTGGCAAGAACACCGGGACAAACCAAGGTATTAATGTCAAGCCGACGTCCGGGATATATGTCTGTGCGGCTGGCCTTCGCGGCAAGGATCCATTAGTTCCCACCTACCAAACCTGGCTTAAGGACAACGATTACATCACTTACGTCTGGAACCATATCTACCTTAAGAAACGCGTCAGTGATAACGATCCGTGGGATTACGAAATCACGAAACCCGTCAGCGGACGCCGGACCACCGATGTCGTCAACGCCTCTTCGGCAGTGTTGCTGTGGGAAATGCCGTATTGGACGGCAGCCTATGCGCCGCATCACTTTGGGCAGAATTTTGTGTTTGCCGACACCCATGCGGGCTTTGAAAAACGCAGCCCGAAGGAACGCGATTGGTGGAGCTTTCACAGCCGCCGCGGCTGGGAAGACAATGACTACACGGGTGCCAAATGATTGGTGGGGAGGAGAAATCCTGCTTCATGGTTTGCTTTGTTTTTGCACTCGGGCCATGGGTTGATTTTTGCGAAAGTCAAAGGCTCAGATCATCTTGTGGTGAGGCAACATTGCTCCTCTAAAACTCGCGCCGAAGTTAGCAGATGTTCCGCCCCGGCGTTCTCACCTGTTCGTCGAAGATTTTTCATCACCTCTATTGAATTCCGTGGGGAGACTTTTATAGTGCGCCCGACATGAGCAAACGACATGAGCGATTCAACTGAGGCTTCCCGACCGTGGGACATTCAGACTGCCCGCAATTTGTACAACATCAACCGCTGGGGCGCGAAATATTTCGACATCAACGAGGCCGGTCATGTTGTGGCCACGCCGTTGCAGGAAGCAGGCGCCACAGTGGACATCACGGACGTGATCGAGGAAGCAAAGGCACGTGGGTTGAAGTTCCCGGTGTTGATCCGCTTTCAGGATATTCTGCGTCATCGCGTCGAGTCGATCAACCAGGCTTTCCGCAACTCGATCACGGAGTACAACTATCAGGGTGTTTATCGTGGCGTGTTCCCCATCAAAGTCAACCAGCTTCGCGAGGTGGTTGAGGAAATCCTGGATGCCGGCAAGCCCTACAACTTCGGTTTGGAAGTCGGCAGCAAGCCGGAATTGTTCGCCGGGCTGGCGCTGCAAAATCAACCCGACAGCCTGATCATTTGCAACGGGTACAAGGATTGCAGCTTCATCAAGATGGCATTGATGGGCACGAAGCTGGGGAAGAAAGTCATCATGGTCGTGGAGAAACTGGAGGAACTGAAACAAATCGTTGCCGTTTCTCGCCAGGTTGGGGTTGAACCGCTCATCGGCATCCGCGCACGACTGCTCAGCAAAGGCGCCGGCAAGTGGTCGGAGAGCGCCGGCGAGAACGCGAAGTTTGGTTTGAACACCGGGGAGCTTTTGGCCGCCGTGGAACTGCTGAAGACGGAAAACCTTTGCCAGTGCTTCAAGCTGCTTCATTTTCACATCGGGTCGCAGGTGCCGGATATTCTGACTGTCAAAAAAGCGGTGCAGGAAGCGGCGCGCTTTTACGCCAAGTTGCACAAGATGGGCATGCCGATTCAGTTTATCGATGTCGGTGGTGGACTCGGAGTCGATTACGACGGCAGCCGCTCCGCGTTTGACAGCTCCACCAACTACTCATTGCAGGAATACACCAACGACATCGTTTATTACGTCGCGGACGTCTGCAACGCCGAGAAGGTACCGCATCCGGACATCATCAGCGAAAGCGGCCGCGCGCTCGTGGCGCACCACAGCGTCCTCATCGTCGAGGCATTCGGGGCCATCGAGAAAATTCGCGCCGGCACCGATTTGAAATACGGTGAGAGCGAGCACCCGCTCGTCAAAGAGTTGCTTGATATCCGCAAGAACCTGGCCAAACTAAACAAACTGGAGGCCTACCATGACGCTCAGGAGCGAAAGGAGGACGCGCATAATATGTTCACGCTCGGCCTGCTGGAACTCCCGGACAAAGCCAAGATCGAAAGTCTTTACTGGGAGATTGGACAGGAGGTAGTGGATCATTTTCGCGCTCAGACGTATGTGCCCGAGGAAATTCGCAAGTTGGAGGACAGTCTGGGCGACCAGTATGTCTGCAATTTTTCGGTGTTCCAATCCCTGCTCGATCACTGGGCGCTTGGCCAACTCTTTCCCATCATGCCGGTGAACCGGCTCAACGAACGGCCCACGCGCGAAGCGACATTGGTGGACATCACGTGCGATTCGGACGGCCAGATCAACAAATTCATCGACTTGCGGGACGTGCGCGACACGCTCCCGCTGCACAAGTTGAACGCCAACGGCGGCGGCCAGCTTGAACCCTACTACCTTGGGTTCTTCTTGATGGGAGCTTACCAGGACATCATGGGCGACCTGCACAATCTGTTCGGACGCGTGAACGAGGTGCACGTGTTTCTCGATGCCGATGAGCCAACCGGCTATTATGTAGAGGAAATCATCGAAGGCAACACGGTTGTCCAATCGCTGGCCGCGGTGCAATACGATGAAAACGAACTGAAACGACAGATGAAGGCGCAGATCGACGAGGCCATCAAATCGGACAGGATGAAACCGTCCGATGCCATGCGGTTGTTGGACGAGTACGAACGCGGGCTCAAGGAGTACACTTATCTTACTTTCTGAGGCGGCACGAGGAACTCAGGATGAAGAAGCCAAACCCGCCTGCCACGCACACGCAAGTTGGCATTCCTGATTCTCAATCTTATGTTTTGCCGTTCCAGCAAACTTCCGACCCTGCACCAGAATTGTTAAGGTCGCTGGGTCGGCTCGTGCGAGGACTGTCTGCCCTGTTCTGGGGGTTGCCCGTTGCACTCATCGTGTGCGTACAGGCGGCCAAGGCGGAATGGTTTCAATCCTACGGGATTTTCCCGCCGCTGTTCGTTACCAGCTGGCTGGTGTATGGGCTGTGGCAACTGGGTCATTTTCAGAAGCAAGAGCGCGTTTGGCGACGGGCGTTGGACCGCACAAAGCTTTTCGCGCTGGTGAATCTCGGGCTGTCACCATTTCTCTTTTGGTGGAACAAACTGCCGGACCATCCTTTATTTGTGCCGATGGTGGCGTTCCTGGTCGTGTCGAGTCTGGCGTTCCTGTACAGCTTCAACCTGGTTCTGCAGCGATTGAGCGCAATGTTGCCGGATGAAACGTTGCGTCAGGAGACAAAGCATTTCACGACGCTGAACCGCGGCTTGCTTCTGGTAGCGGCTATGGCCGCCGTTGTTTACCAGGTGTTGCGCTATTTCCACTTCCTACCAGTGGAGGTGGTCGCCATTCTCGAACTCTTGGGACGGGAAGCCCAATGGTGGTGGTGGATGATCCTAGCGTTGGCCGTCTTTGTGTTGTTGCCCCTGGCAATGACCATGGCGCTGCTTTGGAAAATCAAGCAAGCGATTCTCGACAGTGTTTTCGGCACGGAGAACAAATTATTCTGAGACGGTCATGCTCATCAATCGCTGGCCCGTGCGCTCAGAGCAGGTTTTAGCGACAAGATTCCCGGGACTCAACGTCCCACGAGCGAGTTTTCAGCCTGTGTGGAAGATGGGGCCGCGATGCATAGCAGGACAGGATCGATAAAGACACGCGAACTTGGTTGTGGAAGTGATCAAATGAGTCACCGGCCGTTATCAGCCAGTCGCTGCCGGCCAGAAGTCGATACGATGAGTCAGCCGCTGAAGTTCCGCGATAGGAATTGAACCGGCCTGAACCTTGCCCCACGCCAATTCCCGCAAGGAACGCCAGCCGTACTTGCGGATGGCCTGCCGCAATTGGCCGGCTTTTAGGCCCGGTTCAACCATGTCGGCAATTTCATCGTTGAGCAAAAAGAATTCGTAAATGGCCACCCGCCCCCGGTATCCTTTTTGGTTGCACTCGAGGCAACCTCGCCCCTTCCATGCCTTCACGTCGGTAGGTTTAATGCCCAACACCTCGGCCATTTCGTTGCGCATGCCGTCCGAAATCGCCGGGTCCTCATCCATGCAATGACGGCAAATGCGTCGCGCCAACCGCTGGGCGATGCTGCAAACCAGCGAAGAGCCAATCAGAAAGGGATCAATCTTCATGTCCATAAGCCGGGTAATCGCGCTGACGCTGTCGTTGGTGTGCAACGTGGAGAAAACCAGATGCCCGGTCTGGGCGGCGCGCACGGCGATCTCGGCGGTTTCCGCGTCGCGGATTTCGCCAATGAGCACCACGTCCGGGTCGTGTCGAAGCACCGAACGCAAACCACTGGAAAATGTCAGGCCTATATCCTGCCGCACCTGGATTTGCGAGACACCTTCCAATTGATATTCAATCGGATCTTCAATCGTGATTATTTTGCGCGTTTCGTCATTGGCGTGGGAAATGGCGGCATATAAGGTTGTGGTCTTGCCGCTGCCAGTCGGTCCGGTCAACAGGATCAGCCCTTGTGGTAATTGCGTCAACTCGGCAAACAGCACCTCGTGTTGCGGCTCCATGCCCAGTTGGCCGAGGTCCAGGAACAAACTTTGCCGTCCAAGAATTCGCAAGCAGACAGTTTCGCCGTGCTTGGTCGGGATGACCGAAATGCGGAGGTCGTACTCCTCGCCACCTGTTTTCATGGAGATGCGCCCGTCGTGGGGCAGCCTTTTCTCCGCAATATTCAACCCCGCCATGATTTTGAGGCGCGAGGCAATGGCTTCGTGAAGTTGTCGCAAGGCATCGGGCACCGGCACCGTTTGCATCATGCCATCGACCCGGTACCGCAAGCGAATCGAGGAATGGTACGGTTCGATGTGGATATCGGTCGCTTGAAGGCGCAACGCTTCCAGAAGAATCTGATCCACAAAATCGGCAATCGTAGCATCGACGGCGGAACTGCCTTCGGTGGACTTGACATCAAAGACAATGTCTTCGCTGGCGTCAGTCAGTCCGCGCTCGTCGCGCAGTCGCTGAATCGTTTGTGCCCCCAGACCAAATTGCTTTTTAAGCACGGCGTGGATGCAACTGGGTGTGGTGAGGACCACTTTGAGTCTTTTGCCCAGCAGCAGCCTCAGGTTACCCTGCTCCATTTGCCGGGGCGGCTCACCAAACGCCAGCGTCAGAAGCTCGCCGTCCAACGACACCGGCACCATGCGATAATGAAAAATCAATTTCACCGGGACCAGTTCCAGAATCCCAGGCGAAAGCGCAAGTTGACTATGGTCGACAAAATCCAGGTGATTGAGCGTCGCCAGTGCCCGATAGGTGGCTTCCTCTGAGGCGTAATTGAGATCGACAATCGCCCGATGTTGGGGAATACCCAGGCGTTGCTGGCTTCGGCGCGCTTGTTCCAACTGCTTTTCCGTGATTATACCTTGCTCCAGGAGCAGGTCGCCGGTGTCTTTGGTCGTGATGGTCGGTGCCGTGGTCATGGTGCCGGGACTTCAACTTCTTTTGTTACATTGAACTGCAAGATGTTCGTCTGCGACGCAGCGTTTTTCAAAGTCAAAGTACGCAACGCGATGTCGGCCACCACTAGGTCGGCAACCACTTTCGCGCCCACCGGCCCGACAATCACGCCTTCGCCTACTTTGATAAAAGCTCTCTTCTCACCGCTGGCAGACTCGTAAACACCTTGATAGGTAAGTGGGATTTTCTTGGTGGTAGGCGGCGGTGGAGACGGAGTGGCTGGCTGGGCCGGAGGCGAGGGCGGTGGTTGGAAATATGTTGTGTAAAAGGGGCTGACGGTGTTGGTCGCGGGCCGCAAGGCCGGGTAGGTCGTCGGCGAAAAAAGCGCCTCAATCTTTCCACCCAACACCGTGGCATCTGGTGGATTGGAATGACGCTTTGGCTGAACGCGGTTGGGCAATTCACCGCCCAGGTCGCGCACGGCGAGCACCAACAGAACAAGTCCCCCGAGTAGCAGCGCCACCAGGAACAGTTTACTGTTTTCCAGGCTCCTCAACATTATTCCTGTCTGACTTTTTCCTCCAGTCGAGTCGGGCGCAAATCCAGCGTCCGTACAAAGCCACAAACAACCGCATCCAGGTTGACTTCGGCTGGCTTTTCCGGAGTCTGTTTGCGTAACATCAATTTATCCAGAAACAATGCCGGCTTGCCGGGTCCGCAATCGGGCAGTCCGGCATTCTTCATTTCTTCCGTGAGCAACGGCAAGGCGAGCAAGAAATTGGCGGCCGATTCCATAGGCGCAACCAGTTCAATTCGCACGGGAATTTCCGACAGATAAGACTCGGGGCCGCCGTTGGCGTTATACGATTGAACGGGCAGGACGGTGATGTTTTTGACGACGGCGACCTTGCAGTTGATTGCCATGGCCAGAAGGTGGTGGACGATTGCGAGTTCCGCCCAAAGCAGATTCGGCTCTGTCATCTCCGCCTTGTATTCGGGGAAACCGGCAAGGGCAGCAGCATCTACAACAACTTGTTGCGCTTTGGCCAGTGCTGTCACTTGCTCGATCTGTTTTTGCCGTTCATTTTGAAAGTCGATCAGCAGAAATGGCTCTTTCAACTTCGCGCGGATTTCCGGTTCCAATTCCATGCGCATGGCAATTATCTGACCCGTCCGCTCCGTTGCGGTCAATGAGGCTTGCAACGTCGCTTGCATCTTTTTGATCTGACCAAGTTCCAATTCCTGGAGGCCATTTTCCAGACTGGCGTTCACCAATTCCCGTGAAGTCTCTGCCAGCGGCCCATCCAGTGCCTCCACTCGACGCGACAAAGGTCGCAAGACCAGGAAGTAATACAGTGCCAGTACCAAGGCGACCGCAAGCATGACCCAACGAACGCGAGCGATTTGCTTTAGTGTCACCATGAGCGGTTAATTATCTTTGGCTGGAGGCGGCGTGGTTCGCTCAGGCGGTGTGCGAGTAACGCGCGAATTCGTTTTGTTGGCGCGGCTGGCTGGCGGCAATTTGGCTTCACCGGACGGCAGTGGATTCTGAAAAGGATTTCCCGCCATTTCAATCGAGAGTGAAAAGTGGTGACCGGGAATGACCACGTTCGTGCCCACGAAGTTTTTTCGTTGATCAGCCGGCAGCGTATCAACGCCGGAAAACGCGGGGTTTTGTTTCAACTCGGACACAACTTTGCTCAGGGTCTGGCGCATCGCTTCACCATCTTCCGACAGGCACAGTTCCGCAATGAAACCGTACTTTGCCGGAGGGCGATTGGTACTTGTGGGCGGGGCGGGAATAGCCGCGTTCGTTTGGCTCAACGGCACCGCCTGTCCCGCGAAGTAGGATTCTTGATCGGCGAACAAAACGTACCAAAGCTTTTTATCACCACGAACGTTCTGCAATAGCGATAGCGTTGCGAGCGTGTCGACCGTTCGCTTTTGTGCCTTCAACACGGGCCGCAATCGCTCGTAGGCCTCCTCCCATTGGCGGCTTAACGATCCCACTTCCCGGGCTTCCTGCAAAACCTCCCGGTGTTGTTTGAGCAGCGCGCTTTTCTTGCGGTCGAGGTTGAATTTTTGCGCCGTGCCAAACAGCAGCACGAGCGCCACCAGCAGCAGCAGCGCCCAGTTGACTGACTGAAGCAGCTCCTGAGCGTGTCGCCGCTTCCGGGCTTCGCGCAAGTCGGCAGGAAACAGCGAAGCTGCCGGAGGCGATGCCCCAAGTCGCTTTAGGGCCACGCCGTATGCCACTGCGTATCGATCGAGCGTCAACTCGCCCAGTTCACCGGACAAACTTGGCCAACCGGTGAAGCGCAGATCACTCCTGACGTTGAGGTATTCCATCAGCCCCGGCTGGCGCGCACCGCCACCGCCCAGGATGATGCGAAACGAGACAACGGAGAGGTCCAGTTCTGGATTTTCACGCAGCCAGTCTTGAAGAATCTTTTCCAACTCGGAACGCCAGCTATCCACTGCCGCGAGCAGTCCTGGAATCATCTGACCGCCGATAAAAAGATTATGAGAATACTTAAGCGACCGGGCGGCTTCCAACGAGCAGTTCTTTTGTTGGGCGATCACCTCCGTGAACGCGCTTCCGCCGACTGGGTAATTGATGGCGTAAACTCCCTGCCCTTGCGCGACAATCGTCACCACCGTGCCGCTGGCGCCCAACTCCACCAGCAAGGCATTCTCCGGCCGTGGTTGCGCGGCCTGATAGGTCGCAATCAACGCATTCGCAGGTGTGATGATTTCGCATAGGCGCTCACCAACGCCCGCAAGGCGGCCAACCTCGCCCAAAATGTCCTCTTCCTTCGCGACGGTGACCCAGAATGGATTTTGATATTTCCCAAATGGCTTAAGCTTGCCGTAGTCATAGACGATGCTGCTCTCGCTCAATCCGCTGAGTTTGACGGTTTCCTCTTCAATCATCGACTTGACTTGTTCCGGCCCCGCGCGCGGCAGATCGATTACCTGGGAAATCGAGAGCTGCTGCGGTAGACTGATGGCTGCTGGCATGGGGCCGAATTCCTGCAACACGCCGTCCAGTAATCGGCTCAAATCACCGGGTGGCAGTGCGCCGCCCTCGGCTAGGTCGATCGAGCGGTGGCGCAGGACACGCACATCCCCCATAAGCTTCGCCACCAACAGGACTTTGATGCAGCGGCTGCCCGGGTCAATCACGAGCAGCCGGCGGGTCGGCGGGAGCAAAAATAGATTCATGAACGAAATTTAAGATCACTCGATGTTATTTCTGGTCTTCGTATTCGATGAATTCCCCGGTATCCGACAGCAGCGTTGCTTTCACGAAAACCAACAAATAGCGCGGACTGTCCACCTCAGTGCGTCTCCGGAAGGCGGCTCCAATGATTGGAAGATTTCCGAGAATAGGCACTGATTCGACGAAGGTGCTCTTATTGTGTTCCATGACACCGCCCATGACGACGGTCTGCCCCGACTTGACGACCACTCGAGTGGCGAGAGCTTGCGTTCGATACTGCGGCAATCTGATGTCGAAAGTACTGACTACCTGGCCCGCGCTGTTTTGGTCGGTCACCGTGGCAAAAGTCACAAGCTGGACGTCTTCCTTCACCTGGGGATGCAGCGCGAGAAGGATGCTTTTCCCGTCACCACCGATGCTGGCGAGAACGTCCAAGGAGGCTCCGGAGGTCAGCTTGACGGGTTTGCCTTGCGGTACCAGTGACGAAGACGTTGCGAGATCAGTCACGGTCTGTTTGACGGTATATTCCTCGTAATAGTATTGAACTTTGCCATCCTCAATGTGCGCGGGGAGATTGTTAATCAGAGTAAGTCGGGGAGCGCTTAATGTTTGACTCTCTCCGCCTTGTTCCAGCGCGGATATGGTTACGGCAAGATCCTCTTCGCCGAGGATATTGGTGTAGGTCAACCTTATGCCGCGTGCTGCTTCGGTTCTGGCCAACCCGGTAAAATCTGTCGGCGTGTTCGCTGAGAGCGGGCCGGTGCCACTTTCCCATGCGGCGCCCAACTGCATGAAGGCAGCTTGAGATATCGTGATGAAACGAGCTTCGATCAGCACTTGTTGAATCGGTCGATCGTACTCCTGGATTATTTGTTCCAGTACTTCAAGCTGTTCGCGAGTACCTTGGGCAACGATAAGGTTCCGCTCATAATCGACCACGTTCATGGAGCCTTTGAAGAACTTCTTGATGGCGACTACGATCGATGGATCTCTTGACGCCCCATCCTTCACAAATTGGTCAAATTTCTGAGTTTCATTGGCCACAGTGACCTCAGGTCCCGAAGGCGGCTTTGTGGTCGTGGTAACCACATTAACCTCGGTGGGGCCGAATTGTGCCGGCAGGATAAACCCTTTGCGTAACCGATAAAAGCGCGTCTCCTCCAATACCTTTTTGGGGTCCTTGCTATCCACGATCCAGATCAAATCATCGCCCACCTGAAACTGCACATCCAGATTCCGTGTCACGTAACGCAAAAACTCGGATAGCTTGACCTTGTTCATGTGGATGCTCAACGTCTGCTTGAAGGCGGGCAGCGCCTTGTCAGCGATGAAGTTGATTCCCTCGGCCTGCCCGATGTTGAAAATGATCGACTCCAGAGTCGCGTTGTCGAGATTGACGGAGATTTCCTTTGCGAGGACCTTCGCCATTTTCCCGTCGTCGGTTTCCGAATCAAACAACCGGCCCTTCTCCTGAATCGTTCTTCCGAAGCTCTCTGGAACGTAAGGCGCGGCTTCGAGTTGACTGATGGCGTCCCGTATATCCTTTCGCGCCGGCAATCCGCGGTCCTTCTTCTCCTTCAACAAGCTCATCACCGTAGGGTTGAACACGGAATTCTTGGCGTCGATGGCCCGGATGCGATCTTCCAACGCCTGTTCCCGCCGTCGTTGGCGTTCATTCTTTACCCAGGTGAAGGTCCGCACCACTGACGGGTCCTGCGGCGACTTCTCGAACAAAACCGCCGCGCGAGTTTCAGCTTCGTCCCATTTGCCTTTATCGGCCAGATCCAGGATGATCTTTATCTCCTCGTCATTGTTGGCGGACTGTTGAACAGCGGGAGGAGTTGTTACCGAGGACTTTTCGTTCGGTTGCTCCTTCGCGGGCTGTGTGCGCGGTTGGGTCGCCGCCGGCTTCTTGGAACTGACACAGCCGGCCAGCAAAACTAGGATGATTGACAAAAGGGTTACGCGAAACACAATGAATCAACCTTCTATGCCCACTCTAGACGAGCCACCTTGAGCTACCATTCACTCTAACACCTCAGCATCTCCGCCGGATGCGCTCCTCGACCGGACGCCGTTCCAGCCAAACGTGGAGCACGGTGGCTTTCCGTTCGCCTGATTTGAAACATTCTGAATTACTCAAGTCAATTTGGCAAAGGGGAATAATCAAAAATTTTGATTCGCTCAAGCGAGCAATGGCTCAAAGTTCTTTGCCAACCCTCAAGGATTCTCTCAAGAGAAAGTCTGGCAAGCGGGACGCTTCAATTCAACAGCCGATACCAATTGTCCCGTTGGTGTGCTTCATAGCCGAGGTCCATGATGAGGCGTTGCATGTCCGCAACTCCCATCCGGAAAGTCGTGCCGGCCTGTGAGACCACGTTCTCCTCAATCATGATGCTGCCCAGATCGTTCGCGCCGTACTTGAGTGCGATCTGTCCGATCTCTTGGCCCTGGGTCACCCATGAACTCTGAATGTTCGGAACGTTGTCGAGGTAAATGCGGGACAACGCCTGCATCCGCAGGTATTCGTGCGCACCTACGGTCGGAGCTTTCAACTTGGTGTGCTCCGCCTGAAACGTCCATGCGATGAACGCGGTGAACCCCTTTGATGTGTCCTGTTGGGCACGAACGCGGTCCAGATGTTCGATGCGTTCCTCGACCGTCTCGATGTGGCCGAACATCATTGTCGCCGTCGAGGCGAGGCCAAGCCCGTGCGCCACGTCCATCACGCCCAACCATTCGTCACTCATCGCCTTAAGTGGGGCAATCCGTTGGCGCACGCGATCCACTAAAATCTCACCGCCTCCTCCGGGAATACTGCCCAGTCCGGCTTTCACGAAGTCACGGATGATTCGCTCCACCGGCTCGTTGAAAAACTCCTGAAACGCGACGAACTCGCTCGGGCTAAAACCATGAATGTTGATTTGCGGAAACTTCGCTTTGATGTGCGAAAGCAAATCGAGATACCACTGCTTGGTCAGCTTCGGGTGATGGCCACCTTGCATCAAAATCTGCGTGCCGCCGAGCGCAATCGTTTCCTCGATCTTCCGATCCATCTCGTTGTGACTGATAACGTAGGCGTCGTCATCCTTTTCAGTCCGATAAAATGCGCAGAACTTGCAATAGACATTGCAGACGTTGGTGTAATTGACGTTGCGGTCGATGATGTAAGTGACGATGTCGTTCCCGCGCCCGTCGTAAGCGTTTGCCTTGGCCAGTTGCCGCCGTCGGTCAGCGAGCGCACCGAGTTCCTCCAGCGGCAAGTGATAAAGCCTAAGCGCCTCGGCCTGGTCTATCCGTTGGCCGTCCCAACCCTTTTGCAGCAACCCGTCCAGTGACGTGTCGTAAATCACGCCGGAAATTTAGTGGAACTTTCCCCACTAAACAAGCGCACCAACCAAATTAGGGTACGATGGCAAGTAGCGTGGTCAGGTGGACTCCAGGCAGCATCGTCGCCGAGACGAAGCGCCGGGGCGGGGTGAAACTGGGTGAAACTTGCCCTTAGAAAACTCAGGCTTGCGCAACTTCCCATCCTGCAATTCCTAATTTGAGTCAATTCGTGCTTGGCCGAGACTGTGCGCCAGCATTCTGGCCCCTGGAATTTCGGTTGACACGTAAGCGGTGTGGAAGCATGAGATGGTGAGTGAATTAGCAGAACGACCCGTTCGACCAATGCCATTTATGAAAAGGGCTAAAACTCCCATTTCTGCGCACCAAA
>CAZYYS010000065.1:7410-20045 GCA_964651015.1 uncultured Verrucomicrobiota bacterium | reverse complement strand
AGATACTCCCCTTGGGTCACCTCAAATTTCCCCATCCAAAAACCCCGGCTGATCGTCACCGCCGTCTGCGGACCCTCATAGGCCGAACGGTCCACTTCATTCGTCGGGCTGCCCATCCGGAACGTCCCCGGCGGGATGAACACCAGATTCGTGGGCGCCGCAAACTCCACTGCCCGATAGAATCGCTGGCCCGTTGCCGGAGCGGATTTGTCAGCCCACAGATAGGGACTGGTCGGCAGTTGCAGGAACTCCAAGCATCGCCAGGAGTTCGTTTGCGCCAAGTCCGTGACATACTCGACCGGGTAAACGGTGCCCACGGCGCCGGTGATACTCAGCCCCGCATAAAGTTGAAGGTTAAGTCCCGCAGGCGTCTGGGTAGACGCCCGTGGCGCCACCACCCAAACAGCCAGGCTCAACAGGGAAAGGAATCGAACGAGTTTCGAGATTCGTGTTTTCATATAGCCAAGTTTCGTAGTCGCCGGTCGGTCCTATCCAAACCGGATCTCTGCGCGCGTCGTCGGCTGAACCTCAGTCAGCGGCTCGTGGAGGCTGTAAGGTCTGGTTTATCGTCTCAAGAACGAATAAGAGCAAGGGTAAATTCAAAGCCATTTTTCGCTGCGAAACCCTGTTGCCAAAACCGAGAAAGACGCATCTCATTTTTTGATAGAGTGACCTGCGGTAAAAACCACTGTGCTGGCGGCCCTTTCATTAACACCCTGCTTTAGCGGGGTGTTGGCGTGGTCGCGGCGTCAGAATCGCTTCAGCGGTTTGTCCACAGACGGGAAACCGCTGAAGCGGTTGGCGAGCCTTGCGCCCGCTGAACACCCCGCTAAAGCAGGGTGTTAATGAGATGCGGCTTTCAAGTGTAACAATTTGAGATGCGCCCGAGCTGGGAATTCCCACCGAAAGCGCGATTGCAGTTTCGCCGGGAGCCTGGTTAGCGTATTTGAACATCGGCAGAGCCATCGACGTAGGACAAGCATGAAAACGAAATCATTCTCAATCTATTTTTTGGCGCTGGTCGCGATCTCGGGCGCAAGTCTGTCCGCCGATTTCAAATTCTTCGAGCCGCTCGATCCGCCGCGCCCATTTCAGGTGATGGTCCATCGCGGCACGGCGGGGCAAGCGCCGGAGAACACTCGACCAGCATTGCAGCGCTGCATCGAAGACTTTTTTGAGTGGGCAGAAGTCGATGTGCGACTCACCAAGGATGGCCGGCACGTTCTTTGTCACGATGCCAAACTGGAGCGCGTTTCCAACGGCACCGGCTTGGTGAAAGACCACACGCTTGAGGAATTGCTGACGTTGGATGCGGGTTCGTGGTTTGCCAAACGTTATACCGGAACGCCCTTGCTTTCGTTCACGCAATGCCTCGAACTGGCCAAGGGGAAACTGAATCTCTATCTCGACTGCAAAGACGTGAACCCGGAACAATTGGCGCAGGAAATTCTTCAGGCGGGGATGGAAAAACAAGTCGTTGTCTATGACGGTGTGGAAAAACTTCAGCGTGTGCGCAAAGCATCCCAAGGCAAAGTTGCAATCATGGCCAAGTGGCATCCCGCCGATGGAACGACCGACTGGGCCCAAAAGCTCCAGCCCGATGCGGTCGAAATCGACGCGAACCAAATCACGCCAGCCATCACTAAGGCGTTTCACGATCAGAAGATCAAAGTCCAGGCCAAGAATCTGGGCGAGTGGGACACGCCCGCATTTTGGGACAAGTCGCTGACGGCGCACGTCGATTGGATTCAGACCGATCTGCCAGAAGAGATCATTGCCCGCGACCTTTGGCGACGCGTGCCGAACCGCCCGGTTCGCATCTCGCTGCATCGCGGTGCGCTTCGCTACGCACCGGAAAACACACTGTCGGCATTCGAGAAAGCCATTCGCCTCGGTATCGATTTCGTAGAGTTCGACGTGCGGACCACGAGCGACGGCAAGTACTACCTGCTGCACGACAGCACGCTCGACGGCAAGACCGATGGCACCGGTCCGATTGCCAATGCACCGTCGAGTCGGATTTCGACGTTAAGCGCCGGCGTAAAGTTTGGACGGCAATTCGCAAAACTCGGTTTACCAACCTTGGAAGAGTTTCTGACTGCGACCGAAGGCAAAGTCGGCCTGTATTTTGACGCCAAGGCGATTCCGCCCGAAGCACTCTCGGAGGCTATCGAGCGTCACCACATGGCGGAGCGAACGGTGGTGTATCAAAGCGTCGGCTACCTCATTAAGTTGAAGGCGATCAACCCGCGCATTCGAGCTTTGCCGCCGCTCGGTGCGCCGGAAGAATTGGACGACATCGCAACGCGATTGAAACCATACGCCGTCGATGCTTCATGGAAAATTTTATCGAAAGAATTCATTGAGCGATGTCACTCAAAGGGAATTCTGGTTTTCTCCGATGCGCTTGGTGCGCACGAAACAATCGAGGATTATCAAAAGGTGATGGACTGGGGCATTGATGTGATTCAGACCGATCATCCCATGCGGGTCATGAGGGCCATCGAACTGCGCGCGGCCAAACGGTGATTCGAGGACCGGAATTTCCCTCAAATTTTCGCGAACATCCCGGAGATTTTGAAGCGCACTTTAGCGTGGCTGTTACTGACCTGCCCGCACCGGTACAGTCACTGCCACCGGGACGGTATTGGTGACGGGAAAATCTGAGGACAAGTAATCAACCAAGGAAGCGATCTGTGTTTTGGTCAGCGGTCCCCCATGTTCCTCGGCGAAGGCCGGCATGAGGGTGCCTACTTTGCCTGCCGTTATCCAATTGTGCCAGTAATCACGCGAGGTCGGCTGCTTCGGCGCGTGCAAGTCCGGCACCATGCTGGCCCGATGTTCGGCATCATGGCAGATGCCGCAACTGGCCACGTAAAGATCCTTGCCAAGTTTGCCCTTCCCTTTTTCGACGTGGCAGCTCGCGCAATCGCCTTTGAACACTGCCTGACGATCGGCCAAGGCCAGTCGCTGATTTGCCGTACGATTCATCTGGCCTGCTACCTGGGTCTGCGGCGGCGGAACCGGAATGTTTGCCTTGACCGTCAACATCTTTGAGCCAGCGGAAGTGTTCACCGTAACCGTTTTGACAATAGTACCGAATTTACCTTTTAGATCGGCTGTAACTTGAATGGCGCCATTGGTTCCTGGCGGCAGGGGCCATGGCTGTTGAGGCAATCTGGCAACCGTACAGCCACAGGAAGTCGAGACGGTGTAGATCACCACCTCGTTGGGTGAAACGTTTGTCAGGTTAAACGTAAAACCGGCGGATACCTCTCCGAGTTTGGCATCGTATTCTTTGATTTCGGCATCCCAAGCAAACACGCCTGCCGGCATCGCCGTGGGCGCGGGGCCGGGGCGGGGCACTTGCGGCGCCAGCGGCACAGGAGTCACGGGCGGCGCAGGTGGTCTTGGTTGAACGGGCAGAGTCAGGAACTCTGCCGCCCCAATCGGGAGCGGCGGCTTTGGTCTATCGACTGGCAAGGCTTGGGCCCAAACCTGCGAACCGGTTATGGACAAGAGCGCACCAACCGCCACGCTCATCCGAATCTGCTGTTTCCATACTTTCATGGAATTTCGGGAAACCTTACCCGATGCCCGGCGGATTAGCGAGGATTTTCTTGAACCGATCTTGCTCGCATTTGAAGTTCGTCGCGCCGTTGCATTGCAAATGATTCTGCCGGACGATCCGATCAAGGCCGCTAATCCACATAGATCAATTCATTGGCCAACAGCAACACCTGCGCATATTTCTGCCAGGCGTTCAGCGGTTCTGGCGTTGACGGTGTGGCGTTGGCGAAGTCGGCTTGAGCGTTCCATTCCGTCAATTGACCAGGAGCCACGTGGGATGGCTCGTGGACATATTTAACCACTGGCGACCAGGTGAAGGAATCGCTGTTTTCGTTAGCGCGGCAATCCGTCAGAAAATCAATCGTGTCGCCGCGTTTGACTGCGAGGTGTTGCAGGCGGGTTTTCGCTTTGCCGTGGTGTGCGACCCATTGGCCTAGCTCGCCAGATCGACTCGATACAATCCGTCCGCGCACACCGTCGCCTGGTTCAGAATCATGACTGAGAGAGCCGTCGATGTAGATGATGCCGTCGCGAGGCGCAATCCAACGCCGGATGGCGGCATGTTGTTGATCGTTGCCGGCGTGACCGCCGTTGGCGTTGAGCATGACCCAACCGAGCTTGGGGTCCGGCAAAGTAGCGCCGCCTTGAAAGGCTTTGCCGGTGAAATGCGGCAACGGCTGGAAATGTTTGATGCGTTTGCTGGTCTCGTCGAATTCTCCATAACCGTACTGCCAGGCGATCGGTTCAGTTGGCGGCGACATCATTTGCTTTTGCGATTCCAGAAACTGATGAGCAAGCTTGATTTCTTCCTTGGCTGGGTCGCGTTGGAAAGCGAGTTGATAGACCAGGCGAAGGCGTTGCTCTTCGGTGGCCGCGCTTTTGAAATCGAAACGTTCGACCAGACTCTTCGCTTGCTGAACCACGAACGGACTGTTCATGAGGAACAAAGCCTGTTGTGGCACCGTCGTGAAATACCGCTGTGAACTGCTCGTGTCGGGACTGGCAAAGTCAAAGGTGCGATAGAGGTTTGGGAGGTTCTGTCGATCGATGTAACCGTAAACAGTACGGCGCGCACTGAATGGTTCAGTTGTCAATTCTACAGAATGACCCCCGGCCCTTAGATCAAGTTTTCCTGCCATGGTGAGTAACGTGTCGCGCATTGCCTCAAAGTCGAGACGGCGACGGTTCATCTTCCAGAGCAGTTGATTGTTCGGGTCGAGACTCACGTTGCGAGGGTTGTCGTCGCTGCTCTGCTGGTAGGTACTCGAAAGCACAATCCATTCGTGCAGTTTTTTCAGCGACCAGCCTTCGTCCACGAAACGAGCGGCGACGTAATCCAACAACTCTGGATGGGTCGGCGGTTCGGAGCGAAGGCCGAAATCACCTGGCGTGCGAACCAATCCCACGCCGAAATGCTCCAACCACACTCGATTGACAAGCACGCGCGTGGTGAGCGGATTGTCGCAACTGGCAATCGCTTGAGCCAGCTCGAGCCGTCCGCTGCCTTTCCGAAACGGTTTCCGGTCCTTTCCGGCGACGACTTCCAGAAATTGGCGGGGCACCTCCGGGCCTTTGTTGCCTGCGTTGCCGCGGAGGAAGACATGCGGTTCGGTGGGAGTGGCGTTGTCCACCAAAGCCATCGCGCGCGGCGGCGAGCCGGGATGCGTGGCCTCCAACTCATCCAACTTGCGGCGGAGCGCGCGCACTTTCTGAATCGATGGCACGTCGAACAGCCGCTCCACTTCGCCATCTGAAATCCGGGCTGGCGAGTCATCGGCGTAAAGCACTTGTCGCAGCGCTTCCTGATCGGGGTCGGCGAGCGTCACCGGAGTCAATGACCTGGCTTTGTTCGTTTCACAAAGCTCCTGCCAACGTTTGTCCGCCTCATTGAGCAATCTTCCGTATCGTTCGGCCAGTTCCTTCATCGAAGCAGGTGGCTCACCCGCGAAGGCCTGGGCTACCAATAGATTGATCTTTTTGCCCGCGTCCTGGGTGGCAAATTGTGCGGCCAGCTCTTTGGCGCGATCAGAGAATTCCGTCTCCTTCAGGCCGGCGAAAGCAAACCATGGCGCGAAAATCAGGTCATGTTGTTTCTCGCGTTTCTCCAGATTGCTGACCCAATGCTGCGCCACGCCGGGGTCGAGCTTGCGTTCGCGGGCCAAACCTTCCGCCTTGGATTTGTCGGTCATGCGCGCCATTTCATAAGCGGTCAGCAGGTAATCGCCCGCGTGCTGGCGGAGTTGAGCGCGGGCCTTGGCGGCCGTTGTCGCGCGATAATCACTCAACTCATCCTCGCGCTTCTTGCGTTCCGCCAGGTAATCATTGTAAGCGGCAGGCTGAGAATTTTTTCCCAGCAGCGGTTTCTCCGAAGGCTCGGACGAACTGGCGAACACACCATAGAGCGAATAGTAATCCTGGATCGGGATTGGATCGTACTTGTGATCGTGGCAACGCGCACACGCCACGGTCAACGCCATCGTGCCGCGCATGACGACATCAATGCGGTCGTCGATGATGTCGTGGGGATTGTTGAGAAAACGCCGGCCCAAAGTGAGGAAACCAAGCGCGGCCAGCGGCCGTTTATCTTCGCCAAGATCGAGTTGGTCCGCAGCGATTTGTTGAATAAGGAATTGGTCGTAGGGCAGGTCTTCATTGAGCGCGCGAATGACGTAGTCCCGATAAGTGTAGGAGTAGGGAAAGCGCCGTTCCTCATCGCCGGCGAGGTAGCCTTTGGTGTCCGCGTAACGGGCGACATCGAGCCAGTGGCGACCCCAGCGCTCGCCGTATCGCGGCGATGACAGCAAACGACCAACAACCTTGGAATAGGATTCGGCGGACTGGTCGGCGATAAACGCTTCCACCTCCTGCGCCGTCGGCGGCAATCCGATCAAATCGAACGTGACTCGCCGGATCAACGTGCGTTTGTCCGCGCGCCGGGAGGGCGACATGTTCTTGGCTTCGAGTTTGGCGAGTATGAAATTATCTACCGGCGTCTGCACCCAACGTTGGTTTTTGACGATCGGAACCGCTGGTCGCCTGACCGGCTGAAAGGCCCAGTGGGTTTCAGTTTTGAGAGTTGCGTCCTGAGCTTTGGTTTCTGCTGTGCGCGGATCGGGAGCACCCATTTTCACCCAAGTCTCGAGATCGGCGATTTGTTCCGCGGAAAGTTTCGTGTTCTTGGGCGGCATCTGCAGATCCTTGTCCGTGTACCGCACCGCCTTGATCAGAAGACTCTTTTCGGGATCACCGGGCGTGATGGCCGGTCCAGTGTCGCCGCCCTTGAGCAAAGCCTCGCGTGTGTCAAGCCGCAAGCCGCCTTTGAGCTCTTCGCTTTCTGCGCTGTGGCATTTGTAACATTGGTCCACCAGCAACGGCCGGATTTTCTTTTCAAAAAACTCAACGCCACCGAAGTCCGTTTGAGCCGCTCGCCCGCCACCTATCGACGTGATTAGCAACGCAGCGACAACCGGGGTCATCAACGTGTTTGGCAAAAGCGCCTTCATTCCGAACATCGCACAGAATATTGCCGAAATGCCCTCAAAAACAAACTGTTTTCCCGCATCCTTCTGCTTGCGGTTCTATCGAATCAAACTCAAAACCGCTTCCGCCGCGCGTTGGCTTGCCCCCGAAGCTCCAAGTAATCCGATCACCTGCGCGAGTTTCGTTCTAACGATGCGCCGTCGTTCAGGCATGTTCAACAACTCAAGTGCTTCGCGCGCGATGTTTTCGCCCGTGGCGGCGCTTTGGATCAGTTCGGGATAAATGGTTTCGTTCCCCAGCAGGTTCGGCATGGCGAGATGTTTCACGGTGACGATTTGTCTGGCAATGAGGTAAGTGCTCCAGGACGTTTTGTAAATCGCGACCGTTGGCACACCGAAATAAGCGCACTCCAATGTGACTGTGCCGGTGGAGGCAACGGCGGCGGCGGCCTCGGCGAGTGCGGCAGTGAGTTCACCAACCTGCACTTCGACGCCGGTTGCCGGTGTGGATGCGTCCGTTAAGAATTGCTTCAACTCTTCGCTGGGCAGCACCATTTTGAAGCGAACCATCGGTTTCTCCTTGTGGATGAGCTTTGCCGCTTCCATCATCACTGGCAGGTGTCGGTTTAATTCACTTTTGCGACTGCCAGGCAATAACAAAACCACCGGAATGGTTTTTGCATTTTGCATTTTGCATTTTGCATTTTGCATTCTCTCTATCATCGGATGCCCGACAAACTCGACCCTCAGCTTCGGCACTCGTGCGGCGTACCATTCCTTTTCAAACGGGAAGATGCTCAACAATAAATCGTAATCCCGGCCCAGTAGATACGCGCGGCCCGGACGCGAGGCCCAGACTTGAGGCGAGACGTACTGAACAATCTTTGGATTCCAGGGCACAAACTCAGAACGATGTTTGCTAACGTATTGCTTGATTGCATGACCGAAACGCAGATTGAATCCGCCGTAATCCACGCCGATGATCACGTCCGGCTGGCGTTGGATGGCGAGCTGGACCAATTGGCGGAACAGCCGCCGAAACTTCACGATGTTCTTCAGTACATCTGAGACACCGATGACCGAGTGTTGCGTCAGGTCAAACGCCAGTTCGACGCCTGCTTTCTTCATGCGCGGCCCGCCCGCGCCGAAAAAAGCCGGAGCAAGTTCCGTCCGCAAAGGCTGCAAGTCGTCGGTTGGCACAGACTCTGCCTCCAGCACCTTCGTCCGCAGTGACGAAACCAACTCCGCTGCGAGCAAGTCACCACTCGTCTCACCGGCGATGAGCATGAAGGATTTGGGTTTCAAGGTTCCTTTTACCGCAGAGGCTCGGGGCGGCGAAGCCGCAACCAAACCGGAGCGCGGCTGGGACAGCCGCGCTCCAGGAAGATCCTCGCAGCTCGCACCGATGTTGCGAGATAGCACTGCGGAGACGCAGAGAGTATACAGAGTTTCGTATTTGTGAATTCTGGATACTCGGGTTTCATGTCTTAACTCCGCGCCTCCGGGTCTCTGCGGTTATTTCGCCTGTTGCACCTGCCGCGTAATTTCGAACGCCAAATCGAGCGCGTGCTTGGCGGATTCCCCGCTCACCATCGGTGTTTGCTGGGCGCGAACGCAATCCACAAAATGTTGCAGCTCCAGTTTGAGCGGCTCGCCTTTTTCGATGGGCACCGGCTCGCGCACGATGCGTTTGCCGCCAAATTCGCTGACGATGGTGGAGTCTTTGCCGACGCCGAGCTTCGCGGCCATGATTTTTTTGAGCAACGAGCTTTCCTCCTCGTCGTCGCGGGCGATGCGATAGATAAAACCTTCCTGCGCCCGATAATCGAGCGAGACGTAGCTGGGCGTGGTTTTGCCGCCGCTGAACACACGGATTTTTCTCATACGCTCCGGGCTGACCCGGCTCACCGTCATATTTGCCACACAGCCATTGGCGAAACGCAGTCGCACATTAGCGATGTCCTCGCTCTTGCTCAAGACCGGCACGCCCACCGCATCCACGCTGGTCACTGGCGATTTGACAAACGCGAGCACGACGTCGAGATCATGAATCATCAGGTCAAGCACCACGCCGATATCCGTCGAGCGGGCCGGGTAGGGCGAGAGGCGGTGCGTTTCGATAAAACGTGGCTCGGTGGCAACCGACTGAAGATATTTGAATACAGGATTGAACCGTTCGACATGGCCGACTTGCAGGACGCTATTCTTCTGCTGCGCAAGTTGGACGAGTTCCGCTGCCTGTGCGGTGTCGTCGGTCATCGGCTTTTCGATAAGAACGTGTTTGCCTTGTTGGAGCAACGCTTTCGCCAGTTCAAAATGGGTTTTGGTCGGGGTGACGACGCTCAAAGCGTCGCTGGACGCCGCGGCTTCTGCCACGGAACCGAAAACACGGACGGAATTCTTCCTGGCGATCTTCGCACCGGTGTCGGGGTTCACATCGAAGACGCCGGTGAATTCCGCCTGTCCAGCGGCGGCCAGTTCGGCATACAGGCGGGCGTGTTCCTTGCCGAGCGAGCCGACACCGACGACGGCTACTTTGATCTTGGAAGCCATGAATGCAGTGTGCCAGCGGCGGAGCAAAACTCAAAACTGAAATCTCGTTGACGCCCTCAAAAGCAGAACCAACTTTGAACTTTGAACTTTGAACTTTGAACTTGTAACTTCGTTTCGTGGAAGTTCTGGCTTACATTGTGGTCGCAGTCGGTGGGTATTTGCTCGGCTCGATCCCGACCGGTTATCTCGTCGCACGGGCCAAAGGAATCGACATTCGCGCGGTCGGCAGCGGCAACATCGGCGCGACCAACGTGCTTCGTATTCTGGGGAAGCCGGCCGGCATCGCTGTACTGTTGGGGGACACGTTAAAAGGGTTTGCGGCGGTCACGCTTATCGTGATTTTTTTTCCAGACCTGAATTCGGCGTTTCCGGATGTCTTTGCGACGGGAGACATTCATGCAGGCGAATCTTTGCGCGAGCATTTGGGAATAGCCGCCGGAATCGGCGCGGTCCTAGGGCACAATTACACCTGCTGGCTGCGTTTTAAGGGCGGCAAGGGCATCGCCACCAGTGCGGGGGTTTATTTTGCGCTCGCGCCACTGGCGGCGGGCATTGCGTTGTGCGCCTGGATCATTTTCTTTGCGGTGACTCGATATGTCTCGGTCGCCTCGCTTGCTTCGGCAGTGGCTTTGCCCACGGCGGTTTGGTTTACCAAGGACAGTGTCATTTTGGGAGTAGTGACAACAGCGGTTGGCCTGCTCGCCATTGTGAAGCACCGCGAGAACATCAAGCGGCTGCTCGGGGGCACCGAGCGACGCTTCGGAAAAAAATCCAATCCCCCGGAGGATGAGAAATGAAAATCACCGTCCTGGGTGCGGGTGCCTGGGGAACGGCCCTGGCTCGGTTGCTTCATCAAGGCAAGCACACGATCACGCTTTGGGGGCACGATCCGGAGCATCTGGAGGACTTGCGAAAGAGTGGTCGCAACGAACGGTATTTGCCGGGCATCGAGTTGCCGCGCGATTGGAAGTTAGAAGGGGCCTTGCCCCGCGCCGTTCAGGGCGCTGAATGTATCGTGGTCGCGGTGCCCTCGAAAGCGTTTCGTGAAGTCAGCAACCTGTTGTCCGCTTTTCGCGGCGTGGTGGTGAGTGTGACCAAGGGCATCGAACATCAGACTGGGTTGACGATGTGCGGAATCCTGCGTGCCAATGCGCCGCACACCAAAATCGCCGCGCTTTCCGGCCCTACTCTCGCGATGGAGGTGGCGCGTGGTGCTCCCTCAGCGATCGTGGCTGCTAGTAACACCGAGGAGACGGCCTTGACGGTGCAGGAACTGTTTCATCGTCCGGCGTTTCGGGTTTACACCAGCACTGACTTGTTGGGTGTTGAACTGGGCGGCGCGATGAAAAATGTCATCGCCATTGCCGCCGGGGCTTGTGACGGCCTTGGTTTTGGGGACAATTCCAAGGCGGCGTTGATCACGCGTGGCATTGCCGAAATTCGTCGGCTGGGCGTGGCATGTGGCGCGCAGGCGGAAACGTTTGCCGGTCTCAGCGGGCTGGGCGATCTGACTGTGACTTGTTTCTCGCGCCTCAGTCGCAATCGCGGCTTTGGCGAGCGTCTCGGCAAAGGTGAGAAAGTAGCTGACATCTTGAGCGCGATGATCGCTGTGGCCGAGGGGTATCCGACGGCGCGGTCAGCGTTTGAGTTGGCGCAAAAACTCCAGGTTACGACGCCGATCATCGACGAGGTTTACGCCGTGCTTTACGAAGACAAAAACACGGCGCAGGCGTTGCGTGACTTGATGGGGCGTGAATCCAAGGCGGAGGATTAAGAAGTTTCGAGGAGGCGAGAAGGGAAATGAGTTCTGTCTCTCCTCCAAGCATAGCTTCGACGCGATTTCGCTCGCTTAGTCGATCAAAGCTATACTTCGAGGTGCGCTATGATATCCTCACCAGCTTCTTGCTTGTTACCTTCCATTGCTTGTTTCGGCTGCTCAACGTGTACTTGTGGGCATACCCGTTTAGACCGGCTTTGTAGACGCTGCACTCTGCCTCGACCTCTTTGTCTGAGATCCACTTGATGTCGGTCACCGTGAAGATTACGCCACGTTGGCCAGTGTTCTTGTCTAGAACCTCCCCTCCTTCGCCTTTTTTGGATTGAGAAACTTTTTTCACTGGTGGCGTACGACCAGCAAACCGCTTCATGAACCCGTCGGAAGGATCAATCATAAAGGGCGTGTCGTTCGTCCACGTGGTGCCCAAGGAAAGAAAATAGACCCTGTAACCGTCACGGGAGGCCGCCGCTTCGTAGATGAGGGACTTGAAGGCTACCTCGCGCACGTTATCCGCGTTGGATTCCCGCGGTTGTTCGGCCGCGAGAGCGGTCAGGGTCAAGGCCACTACTAAGATCAGTATCCGTATCATAACATGTGCGCTTAACATTCAAACGGAGGGCACAAAGTTCCGCCTATCCTTTATCACAACGGCAACCTATTCTGAACGCAGAAGTTTGTCCAACATCGCATTCGAAAGAATAGTGATGGCTGATACGATTTCGGCAAAGGCGGAAGCCGCCCCTTAGCCCACCATTGCGTTCTTAATCTCCTTCAGTAACTCCGCGTGCGATTCCACGGCTTTGAACTGCGGAAATTCACGTTTCACGTTCTCGGGTGCGTGGATGAGAAAGCCGATGTCCGCCTCCAGCAACATGGCCGTGTCATTGTAGGAATCGCCGGCGGAAATGACGTGATAGTTCAGCGACTTTAGTGCCGCCACGGATTTCTGCTTCTGGTTCGGCTGCCGGAGTTGATAGCCGGTGATGCGGTCATTTTTAACGATGAGCCGGTGGCAGAAAAGAGTTGGCCAGCCGAGCTGGCGCATGAGCGGCTGCGCAAATTGCTCGAAGGTGTCCGAAAGAATAATGACTTGAACCATGGAGCGGAGTTCATCGAGGAATTCCCTGCCACCCGGCAGCGGCTTGAGCGTGCCGGCGTCCCAGCATTGCAGCCGCACCGCGTGCCGCGAGGGCAGCTCGATCACGTCGCCCGCCGCGCGCCCCGGTGCGAAGCGGAACCAGAACGGGGCTTCCGAG
>CAZYYS010000065.1:0-7400 GCA_964651015.1 uncultured Verrucomicrobiota bacterium | reverse complement strand
CGTTCTGGATATCCGAGAGTTTGATGCCTTGCTGGTCGAGAATGCCGATGCGCCAACGCATGAGCTTGTCGTAATCCGGTTCGTCGCGCGTGGTGCGGCGCAGTTCCTTGATGCCGGTTTTCTCGGCGACGGCAATCCAGATTTCGGGAGTCAACACTCCCTCCATGTCCAAGGTGACGATTGATTGTTTCACGCGTGCGAAGTGTTTCAAAACTAGGCCCGCATGTCTAGCCGTCGCCTGTGAACTGCGTGGGTCTCAGGTGATTCGAGCGCCGAACTGTCAACGGCGTTTGCGATGGCCGTTCTTTCGGGCAGGGATGTCTTCGAGGCCAACGATGTGCAACGGATCATGCACGAAATATTTCGCAGCTGGTAAAAGCCTTGTTTTGCCAGTCGGTTGGCCTAGATTTTGCGCCTATGACAAAGGTTCGTTACTGGTGTAATGGTTTCGCTGGTTAGAAAAATGACGAAGTTTCTTTTAGAGCATTGCCGTAAAGCAATGGATCGGTCATGAGCGTTCCGCAAAAAGTTTTGGCTTTCATGGGTGTTCTCCTAGCCGCGCTGATCGTGGGTGGCGTGGTGGCATGGTTTGCCGTCGGCCCCTCGTCGCCCCCAGTTAGGGAAGATTCACCGGTAAGGACAGAGGCCAAAACTTCTCCGCCGCCCAAGCTCGCGACAGTTGACACCAATCGCCAACCTGCCGTGACGAATCGCGGCCGCTTGCCCCCGCGGCGACGGCCATCCAATCAGGTCTCGGCAACCGGCGCGCCGGTGGCAGACACAAACACATGGGAGAACAAAATCGATACGGTCTTGACCTCGGACGCGGATGATTCGCAAAAAGCAAACAGGATTTTGGAATTACTGCCCCAGTTGCCCGCCGAGGGGCAGGAGGAAGCTGCCGAGCATCTGGCCAACCTGCTGCCGGACGAGCAATATAGCTCCGCGCGCCAGTTGTTGACCAAGACCAATACCTCTTCAGCGGTCCTCGACGTCCTTATGAGCGATCTGCTCAACCGTCCAAACGAAATCAAATTACCGACGCTGCTCGACGTTGCTCGGGCGCCAGATCATCCGAATGCGGAGGAGGCGAAGGAGTTTTTGGAACTTTATCTTGAAAACGATTTCGGGACGGACTGGGGCAAGTGGGAAGATGCGATGAAAACCTGGCTGAAGGAAAATCCGGATTAACGTGGTCCGGGCAAATTCTTGCCCAAGCCGCTGCCGTCAAATCAAGATTTGTTCACATTTTCGTTTGGTGAACCGGCAAGAGTGCGTATAACCGACGCTGCGCGCGAGTTCAACCGCGTCAGTGAAATTCATCCCCACTTCCTGCGGAGCGTGTGCGTCCGAACCGAATGTCAGTGCGACGCCAATCTGCGACGCCATTTGGAGGATTTGTTGGCTGGGATACATTTCTTTGCAATCTTTGCGCAGGCCAGCGGTGTTGATCTCGATGGCTACGCTCTTTTTTCTGGCGGTTGTCAAAAAACGATCAAACAATGGGGTGCAATCCTGGCGCGGGTAATAGCAAAATTTTTTGCAAAGGTCCGCGTGGCCGATGATTTCAAAAAGACCTGACTCCGCCGCTTGGGTGAGGCGTTCGAAGTACGCCGCCCAGACCTCGAACGGGTCGCGCTTCTTCCACTCCGAAATCTTTTTGGGATTGTCGAGGTCCCAGGAATCCGAGACGTAATGCACCGAGCCGATCAAATAATCCCAGGGATGCCGCGCCGCCAGATCGCGAATCCAATCTTCATGACCCGGCAGGTAGTCAGTTTCCAACGAGAGTTTGATGGTCAGGCTTGGATGATCGCGCCGCGCTTTTTCCACCTTCTCCACGTATTCGTCGAGTTGATCGATCCGCATGTGCCAGTCATCAAAATCATCACGGATCATCGGATTGTGGTCGGACATCCCGATTTCCTTGAGGCCCATTTTTACCGCATGGGCGGCATATTGTGTTGGCTCACCGACAGCGTGTCGGCAAAGCGGGGTGTGCATGTGATAATCAGCAGGCAAAGCCATAAATTGGAATTCAATCAGATTTGATGCCGGTTACGAGAACAAAAATTGAACAACTTGACGCCCGACCACAAAACAAAGCGGGCTTTCGACTTTCATGAACCAAGGCAAAAGAAGATCTTGAAAACAAGGCAGACGGGCAGGCATTGCCGTCGTGCCAGCCCCAACGCGTGATTGACTTGCCGTCGCAACAAGAATCCCTAGCATGACCTAGTGAGTAGTCTAATCGATCACGTTTATGATTCCATTCTCAAGCGGCGACTCTTTCGAAGTGGTCAACGGATTGTTGTGGCCGTATCGGGTGGGTTGGATTCGATGGTTTTGCTTCACGTGCTTGGTCGGCTGTCGGACAAGCAAAAGTGGCGGTTGGTTGTAGCTCACTTCAACCACCAGCTGCGCGGGAGCAGCAGCGATGCGGATGAACGGCTGGCGCGCCAAGCTGCTGCCTATTTAGCATTGCCTTTTATTGTCGAGCGCGGGGACGTCAGAGAGTTCGCAACCGGTCGCCGGTTATCTGTGGAGGTCGCGGCCCGCCAGCTGCGTCACGAATTTTTGGCACGAACGGCGAAGCGACGAAAAACCCCGACGATGGCTCTGGCGCATCACGCGGATGATCAAGTCGAACTCTTTTTTCTTCGTGTGCTACGCGGCGCCGGCGGCGAAGGGTTGGCGGGGATGAAGTGGATAGTCGCCTCGCCGGTGGATCCAACCGTAAAACTGGTCCGGCCGCTGTTGGACTTGGACAAAGAGGCACTGGCTGCTTTCGCCCAAGAACAGCGCATCGAGTTTCGAGAAGATGCCAGTAACCGTTCAGTTGAGTTTCAACGCAATCGAATCCGGCATGAGCTGATTCCACTGTTGCGCAAAAATTACCAACCGGCGTTGAACCGGACGATCCCAAGGGTAATGGAGATCACTGGCGAGGAGGCCGGGTTCGTTACGCAGACCGCTCAACGATGGTTGAAGCAAACACGGCGTCCCGCCTTTTCGCATCTGCCAATCGCGGTGCAGCGTCGTGTCCTCCTGCTTCAATTGCTCGAACTTGGGGTGGTCGCGGATTTTGATTTGACCGAGAAGCTACGAAGTGCGGCCGATCAGGCCGTAACAGTAAATCCCCAAATGCTGGTTTGCCGTGATGCCGCCGGGCGCGTGCAATTGACAAAAGACAAGGAACCTGGCTTTGACCCTGGACAATCAGTCCTGGCCCTGGATAAACGCAAAGGGGGACTCGTATTCGGTGGTTTGGGAATCCGCTGGCAAATCCAACCTGGCCGTAGCCTGGATCAAACCAAAGGGAAGGGTTGCTGCGAATGGTTCGATGCGGGCAAGGTTGGGTCGCCGATTGTGTTGCGGCACTGGCGCCCGGGTGATCGATTTCAACCAATTGGTATGGTGTCGCCAGTGAAATTGCAGGATTTGTTTACCAACCGCAAGATTCCACCCCAGGAACGCCGCCGACTCATCGTGGCGGCGAGCCGCTCTGGAGAGTTGTTTTGGGTGGAAGGACTGCGAATTTCCGAGCTTTTCAAGCTCGACAAACACACCGTTCGTCGGTTGAAATGGCAGTGGCAACGGGTTTAGTACTGCATAGTTGCGGGTCAAACGTGGCCATGATACTGTAGCGCCAACGAGTTCGACAAAATGTCTGACGAAAAAAAATTAAAGGACGAAGATAAGAAGGGTGGGGAATTTAGGATTCCGCCGCGCACGTGGATCATTTGGAGCGCCATTATCAGCAGCATTCTGCTGATTTTGTTGTTCAAAGATCGCGTGGAGACCTCCAGCCCGGCGCTGAACCAGTACGAGTTCACGCAAAAGGTGAATTCCAACCTGATTGCCAAGGCCTATGTCAATTGCGACGTGCAAAATCCGCTTCAGAGCCTTTTTCGGGTTTCAGGAAAATATTACAAGACAACTGCCGAGGGTAACAAAGTGGACGGTGTGGATGGCAAACCGGTTGAAGTTCCGTTCACGGCCGAGGTTTATCTGACCGAGAAACTCAAGGACCAGGTTTTCAACAGCGATAAATTTGAAATCAAAAAGACGAACACCCTTCTGACGGGGTTGCTTATCAATTTGCTGCCGATTCTGGTTATTGGTCTGGTCATCTGGTTTGTCTTCATTCGACAAATCAAAATGGCAGGAAAAGGTGCGCTGAGTTTTGGAAAGAGCAAGGCGCGGTTGTTGGCCAAGGAAAAGAACAAAACCACCTTCAAAGACGTTGCGGGCGTTGAAGAAGCTCAGGAGGAAGTTTCCGAATTGGTCGAATATCTTAAAGACCCAAAGAAGTTTCAAAAACTTGGCGGACGGATTCCCAAAGGCGTTTTGATGGTCGGCCCGCCCGGCACCGGAAAAACTCTTCTGGCTAAAGCGATTGCTGGTGAAGCGGACGCGGCCTTTTTTAGCATCAGCGGCTCGGATTTTGTCGAAATGTTTGTCGGTGTCGGCGCCAGCCGTGTGCGCGACATGTTCGAGCAGGCGCGCAAAGCCACGCCTTGCCTGATCTTCATAGATGAGATTGACGCGGTCGGACGCAGCCGGGGCCACGGTCTTGGTGGCGGAAATGACGAACGTGAGCAAACGCTTAATGCCCTGTTGGTGGAGATGGATGGTTTTGACACGCAGGAAGGGATTATCATCATCGCGGCGACGAACCGTCCCGATGTTTTGGATCCAGCCCTTTTGCGCCCGGGGCGGTTCGATCGTCAGATTACGGTAAACTTGCCTGACGTGCGCGGGCGCGAAGCGATTCTGAAGGTTCACGCCAAGAACGTGAAGCTGTCACCTTCGGTCGATTTGTCGGTGATTGCCCGTGGCACGCCCGGTTACTCGGGCGCTGAACTGGCCAACCTCCTGAACGAAGCTGCGTTGCTGGCCGCCCGGACCAGCAAGAAGGCTGTGGGCATGTTGGAATTGGAAGAAGCCCGCGACAAGGTGCGATGGGGCCGCGAGCGTCGCAGCATGGCAATGACGGACGAGGACAAGAAATACACCGCCTGGCATGAAGCTGGACATGCGCTCGTCAACGTCATGCTGAAGCACACGCACCCGTTGCACAAGGTCACGATCATTCCACGGGGCCAGGCACTGGGTTCAACCATGTCATTGCCCAAGAGCGACGTGTTAAGCCGTCGCCGGAAGGAGATGTTGGACATGATTGCGGTGACGATGGCGGGCCGCATTGCCGAGGAAATTGTGTCTGGCGACATTTCGACTGGCGCCAGTGGCGATATTCAACAAGCCACCAATCTGGCGCGCGCGATGGTTTGTCAATGGGGCATGAGCGACAAGCTCGGCATGGTCCAATATGGCAGTGACGACGAATACATTTTCCTGGGACGGGAAATGACTCGCGGGAAAATCTACAGCGAGTACACGGCCCAAGAAATCGACGCCGAGGTCAAAAGGATCATCGACGAGGCTTATCGGGTTGCGAAGGACATCATTGATACGCATCGCGACAAACTCGAGTTGATTGCCAGCATGTTGCTTGAGTACGAAACGCTGGATGGAACGCAAGTGGAAGAGATTGCTCGGACCGGCAAGATGACTCCTCCTGCTCCCACGCCACAAGTTGAACCGCCAACGGGCGCCCCGGCTGGCACACCTTTACCTGAGATTCCCGGCAAACCAACCCCGCCCAAACTGCCCGGTCTCGGCACACCTGCCCCGGCCACAGCCTGATGATCGAGGACGGGAGTTTCCGTTCGAAATTCCCGGTGATTGACTCATCATCTGTCGATTCATTAGCCTTTCGGCGCATGATTATTGCCCCTTCCTTGCTCGCTGCCGATTTTGGGCGGTTCGAAGCCGAGACGCGGCGGGCCGAACGCGCCGGGGCGGATTGGCTCCACTTGGACATCATGGACGGACATTTTGTGCCGAATATCTCCTTCGGACCGGACGTAGTTCGCGTACTTCGTCCGGCGACCAAGTTGACTCTGGACGTGCATCTGATGTGTTCGCGTCCGGAAATCTTGTTGGAGCCATTTGCCAATGCGGGCGCTGACCGATTGACTGTGCATGTGGAGTTGGGCGAGCAGGTGAACTCCTTGCTTTGGAAAATCAAGGCGCTCGGCAAAAAAGTCGGACTGGCGATTAATCCACCTACCGCGATCGGTCTGGTGCAGCCTTACCTTGAACAAATCGACTTGCTGCTGATAATGACCGTCAACCCCGGTTTCGGCGGTCAGCCGTTCATTGTCGAGACCCTACCTAAAATCCAGCAAGCGCAAGCCTGGCGGCGGGAAAAAGACCTCGACTATCGCATCGAAGTGGACGGCGGCATCAACTTTGCCACCGCTGAGGAATGCGCCCGAGCGGGAGCCGACACGTTCGTGAGTGGCACCGGCCTTTTTGGCCAACGCAGCATGAAGATTGCGATAAAGAAGATGCGCAGGCTTGTGAACGCGGCCGGAACCGCTTGTCGCGACTCGCAGATTTTAACTGCTCACAATTCCTAATGGCCCAAATCAAATTCGGAACCGACGGCTGGCGCGCGGTCATCGCGGAGGATTTCACTTTCGCCAATCTTGATCGCGTGTCTCAGGCGACCGCCGATTATTGGAATTCAAGCCCAATTCCCGGCACCGAGAAAAAAGTTATTGTCGGTTACGACCGCCGATTTCTTTCCGACCAGTTTGCGCGGCGAACTGCGGAAATCATGGCTGGCAACGGCTTTCAAGTGACACTGACTTCGAATCCGACGCCCACGCCAACGGTGTCCTTTACGGTACCATATGAGCGCGCAATCGGTGGCGTGATGATTACCGCCAGCCACAATCCGCCCGCGTTTAACGGCTTTAAGCTCAAGGCTCACTACGGCGGATCAGCCGAATCCGCCCTCTGCCAGTCCGTGGAGCAATTGATTGACAAAAACCCGGTCCGCGTTCTTGACCTGAAACAAGCCGCCGCCGCAAAGCGTTTTCTGGTGTAGAATCTTCGACCTCCCTATTATCGTGCGGTAAAACGGCAGGTGGATTTCCAATTGATTGCGCGTTCAAAGCTCCGCTTTGCGCACGAAGCTCTGTTTGGCGTGGGCGCCGGTTGTTTTGATGAGTTGCTCGCCGGTACCAGTTGCAAAGTTACGACACTGAATGCGGCTCACGACCCACTCTTCGGCGGAATTAATCCCGAGCCAATCGAGAAGAATTACGGACACAGTCAGGCTTACTTGCAGAAACATCCGCACGATGTCTGCCTGGTAACCGATGGCGACGCTGACGTGGTGGAAGGCCAGCACCTGATGGTTTCGCTGGCCGGCCAACCCTTCATCGATACGCGGCTGAGCTTCAACTCGTTCCTGCCCGCCGGCATTCCAGATGCCGCCGGCGAAGCGCTGGTGGGAACCTGGGTGCAGAGGCTGAAAGCCTCGC
>CAZYYS010000064.1:0-20136 GCA_964651015.1 uncultured Verrucomicrobiota bacterium | reverse complement strand
CGCCGCGAAGGATTCGATGTTGCGATCGCGGACCTTCTCGACCTCTTCGTCCGCCAGGGTCGGCCGCCGCAGGACATCCGCGAGCAGCTCGATCATCAGGTCGGCGTCTTCGGCCAGGAACTCGCCGTTGACCTCCAGGAACTCACGCCGGAATTGAGCCAAGCGATGGGAGTGAAAGGCAAGGTTGGTCTGCTGATCGCCGGTCTGGAAAAGGGCGGGCCTGCGGAACAGGCACAGTTGCAGAGCGGCTTCCTGATCACAGGCATCGATGCCCAGGCTACGACCGACCTGATGACTGCGGTCGATGTTCTGGCCAAAAAGAAGAAAGACGAGCGAGTGCGCCTGAGCTTGCTGGTGCAACAACGGGCGGGAAATCTGGTTGGCTATCGACAGGGGACAGTGGATATCAAATTGCGTTAGCCCTGAATTTATGTTGGCCGAAATTGCGCCTTCTGAACTAGACTTTCACTCGCAGACCCATGGGCAATGACTTAATGATCGAGGTTTCAGACCTGACCAAGCGCTACGCGGGGCACACCGCCGTGTCCGGGCTTTCGTTTACGGTCGGCCGTGGCGAAATCGTCGGACTGCTCGGTCGCAACGGCGCCGGAAAGAGCACAACCATGCGCATCCTCTCCTGTTACATGCCGGCGACTTCCGGCACCGTGCGTGTCGCCGGCCTGGATGTTTTCACCCAAGCCGACGAAGTCCGGCGGCGCATTGGTTACATGCCGGAGAATAATCCACTGCATCCGGAAATGCGGGTGCGTGAGTATTTGAAATTTCGCGCGCGGCTGAAAGGATTGAGTCGAAAAGGTTCGCGAGAACGAGTGGACGTGGTGACCGAACAATGCGGTTTGACGGACGTCAGTAAAAAAATCGTCGGCCATCTTTCCAAAGGTTACCGGCAGCGTGTCGGCCTGGCGGATGCGCTCGTGCACGAGCCGGACCTCATCATTCTCGACGAACCAACAATCGGATTGGACCCCAACCAAATCCGCTCGGTACGGCAACTCATCAAGGATTTGGGCCGCAAGCATACCGTCCTTATTTCCACGCACATCCTGCCGGAGGTGGAGATGACCTGCAACCGCGTACTCATCATGCATGAGGGCAGAATCGTAGCCGCGGACACCTTGGATAATTTGCAACGGCTGTTAAGCGGCAGCAGCCTGATTATTGCGGAGATCGCCGCACCGGAAGAAGAGTTGCGGGCCTGTTGGGAGCAGTTCCCGGAAGTCGAGTACTACGATCTATCGCCGACCGAGGGCGAGTTCCACCGCTGCGCGCTGACGCCACGCGACGGGATGGACTTGCGACCGCAAGTTTTTGCCCTGGCACAGGAACGTGGCTGGGTTTTGCGGGAACTGACGCGCAACCGGCATTCGCTGGAAGACATTTACGTCCGCGTTACGCGACCGGATGACGAGGGAGAGGAAAGTTGATGCAGGCCTACCTCACGCTGACGCGCCGCGAACTGGGGGGGTTTTTCGTTTCAATGACGGGCTACGTGATCATCGCCGCCGCGGTGTTTTTAATGGGGTTGAGCTTTGTGGTACTCCTGTTGCAATTGCAATCGGAGCCGACCCCGATGCCGGTGACAGAGCTGTTTTACGGCACACCGTTTTTCTGGCTGATCCTGTTGCTGGCGGCTCCGGTGATCACGATGCGGCTGTTTGCTCTCGAAAAATTTTCCGGCACGTTTGAAACCCTGATGACAACACCGGTCAGCGATTTGCAGGTGGTGTTGGCCAAATTCACTGCCGCCATGATCTTTTATGCTTTGATGTGGCTGCCGCTGCTGGGTTGTATTTTCATCTTGCGCCATTACACGACTGATCCGGGCCCGCTAGATGTCGGTGTCGTCGGCGCCACCTACCTTGGAATTTTTTTGTTGGGCGGTCTGTTTATGTCGCTCGGCTGTTTCGCCTCAGCGTTGACGCGCAGCCAGATCATTGCGGCGATGATCAGTTTCGCCGTGGGGATCACTTTGTTCTTGTTGAGCTTTCTGGGTAATCAGTTACCCACCGCCGCCAGTTGGCAGATGCAAATCTTAAGTCACCTGGCCATGATCGATCACATGTCGGATTTTGTCCGCGGAATTGTCGATACGCGTCACGTGGTTTTTTATGTGAGCCTCACCATCTGGTTTTTGTTCTTGACGTTGCGCGTGGTGGAAAGCCGTCGTTGGAGATAATATGGCGAGCGAAACCTCAACGAGCCCCAGTTTTTCCGCCGGCCGCAAATGGAGTATCGGCTTCAATATAGTGGTCGCCAGCATCGCCGTGCTGGCGCTGGTGGTAATGATCAATTATCTGGCGGTGCGGCATTACTGGCGCATCCCGGTGTCGGACGGCGCGCAGATGAAGCTTTCACCGCAAACCACGAGTTTGCTCCAATCACTCACGAACCGGGTCAAGGTAACGGTTTTTTTTGACGCGCAACAGGAGGAAGAGCTATACAGCTTGGTCTCGGCGTTGCTTAGGGAGTATAATTACATCAATCCTAACATCGTCATCAAAACCGTGGACCCTACGCGCGAGCCCGGAAAAGCACAGTTGGTGCTGGCCGAGCATAAACTGAATGATTTGCAGGACAAAAACTTTGTCCTCTTCAGTTGTGGAGATCAAACGCGAGTTGTTTATCAGAACGAACTTTCCCACTATGACATGCACTCCGTCATCAGCGGCAAGTCCAAGGAATTTCGGCGCATTGGCTTCAAAGGAGAAATGCTGTTCACGCCGGCCATTTCCAGTGTGGCGTACCCGCGCCAACTCAAGGCGTGCTTCCTCCAGGGACATGGCGAGCACAATCCTGAATTAAGCGGCCAGCCACACGGTTACGCCAAGTTCGCGGCTATTTTGAAGGAGCAGAATAACATTCAATGGGAAAGAATCACACTCCAAGGCACGAATGAAGTACCGACAGATTGCCAGCTCCTCATCATTGCCGGCCCGGAATTGCCCATCACAGACGGGGAGCTGGAAAAGATTGAAACATACCTCAGGCAGGGCGGTCGTTTACTTGCATTGCTTAAAAACAAGGTTTTGTGGGATAAAAGGTCTGGAGACAAAAGGTCTGGATTGGAAAAACTCCTGGCCAAATGGGGGGTCGGGGTGGCGGATAACGTGGTCTATGATGCCAAATTCTCCCCGACTGGTGATGATTTGTTGACCGCTCAACTAAACAACGAACACCCGGTTGTCAAATCGCTCGCTGCGGAGCAACTGCAAATCCGGCTGGTGCTCCCACGGGCGGTTGGAATCCTGCAAAGCCCAACGCCCAACGCCAATGCTCCGAAGGTGGATATCCTCGCCGCCACGAGTGGAGGGGGGACGGAAGCCACCCAGACTCGCGAAGGTGTTCCTTATCGCAACCCATATCGTGATCGGCAGATGACTTTTCCATTGATCGTTGCCGTGGAGCAAGGCCGCATCAAAGACGTCAGCACCGACCGTGGTACAACGCGCATCGTCGTCGTGGGCGACTCGCTCTTTTTGGACAATCAAATAATTGATTGGCCTCCGAATTATTACTTTGCAAACCAGGCAGTAAACTGGCTGCTGGATAGTCCCCAGATTTTATCGAGCGATCTCGGCCCACGCCCACTCAAGGAATACAAATTCATCATGACCGCGTCTCAGCGGCAATCGATGCAATGGCTCTTGCTGGCCGGACTGCCGGGTACGGTTCTGCTCTTCGGCGGGCTGGTATGGTTACGGCGTCGCCAGTAGAAACCGATGACACTGTAACTCCAATGAACAACGACTGGACTTGGAACCAAACTGATTGCCCGGCTTTTTCCACTGAAGCATGAACACAAGAAACACCTGGATCACAGTCGGGTTGGCAGTGGCGCTTTTTGCGTTCATCTTCTTTTTCGAACGGCATGCTTCCAACAAAGAGAATCCCACAAACAAGGTTCTGCCTTACCTAAACACTGCTTCCCTGACGAGCGTTCAGGTTCGGCCCGCGGGCAAGAAAGAAATCCGTGCTGAGCGCACCAACGGCACCTGGCAATTGACTGCCCCGGTGTCCTATACCGCGCAAGCCAGCAGTATCGAGAGCTTGCTGGAAGCACTGACAAAACTCACCACACAGCCACCCATCACGACTGAGGAATTGAAAAACCAATCCAGGGCCGACGCGGAGTTCGGTTTTGATACGCCGCAATTCTCGCTCGGCTTGCAGCAAGGCAGTGCGCGTCCCCAACAAATATTGATTGGCGCACCAACCGCCTTGCGCGACCAGGTGTTTTTACGGGTGATCGGCGACGAAAAAATCTATCTGGTGGATGCTGGCCTGCTCAAATTGCTTCCGCATCAAGCAAACGACTGGCGTGATACGACGTTCATTAATCTCAAAGGACTTACGTTCGATCGGCTCGCTGTCACCAGCGGAACCCGGTTCTTTGAACTGCAACGCGACGCAACCAACAAGTTGTGGCGCATGACCCAGCCGATGAAGGCGCGCGCTGACAATCCAAAAATCGACGACTTGCTCCAAAAAATGCAAGACCTGCGCGTGGGCCGGTTCGTGACGGACGATCCCCAAGCAGAGCTCGCCGCTTTCGGCCTTCAGCCACCCGAAATGGAATTGATCGTCAGTCAGGGAACAAACAACCTGGTCGTGCTGCAATTCGGTAAAAGCCCGACCAATGACGTGTCGGCTGTTTACGCCCGCCAGCGCGACCAGAAGTCCGTGGTGTTGTTGGCAAAGGAACAGTTGGGTTACCTGGTGACCAAGGATCAACTCAATCCCTGGCGGGTTGACCACAAGGATTTTCAAGACCGCTTTTTGATCACTTTGGCTGCCGGCACGGTCGGCAAGATTCAAGCGCGTGGCGATGCGCAATTTGCCGTACAACGGCTAACCAACGACACCTGGCGGGTAACAGAACCGGAAGATCTAGCTGCCGACACCGGGCTGGTGCGTGAATTCATTGCCGCCCTTGCCAGCCTGCAAATCACCGAATTCGTGAAAGACGTCGTGACGGACCTGGATTTTCCAACTTACGGACTGGCCTCGCCTGCTCGGAATTACATCTTGTTGGCCGGTGACACCAACAACGCCGCGGCGACAACCAATTCGACAATCGCGCAACTCAATTTCGGCGCAATTCGTGATAATGGGATTTTTGTTCGCCGGACGGATGAAAATTCAGTGTATGCCGTCAAGCTTGCCGATTACAAACGCCTGCCCACGGCGGGGTGGCAGCTGCGTGACCGCCGCATCTGGAATTTCACCACCAACGAAGTCACGCGCATCACGATTCACCAGGACGGAAAGACGCGCCAGATCAACCGTGACGGCCCGAGCCAATGGTCGTTGGCAACCGGCTCGCAGGGCATCATCAATGACTTTGCCATCGAAGAAACGGTTTTTCGTTTGGGTGAATTGACGGCCGCGGCTTGGGTTGATCGCGGCGACCAGAACCTTGAACGCTATGGCTTTTCCAAAAATTCAACAAATTCCTATCAACTCGCCATTGAAATCCGAAAGGGAGACAAACCACAGACGCTGAACCTGGAGTTCGGCGGAATGGCGCCATCGCAATTTCCGTACGCGGCGGTGACGCTGGACGGCCAGCGCTACATCTTCGAATTTCCCTGGCTGATCTACCAACAAATCCTGCTCTACCTGACGATTCCCCCCGCCTGATATGGCACCGCGAGTTCAGCGCCGTTCCTGGCGAATTGCCCGCAGACTCTTCCGCTGGTGTCGAATCCTGGTTCTGTTGCTTTTGCTCGGGGCGGTCATTGCCGGCATTTACCTGAACCAAGTTGGGCTCCCTGACTTTATCAAGCAACCGCTGCTTTCCGAGTTGCGCGCGCGTGGAATAGAACTCCAGTTCTCCCGTTTACGTCTGCGCTGGTATCGGGGCATTGTTGCCGAGGGCGTCCGCTTTGGAGGCGTTGAACAACCGCCCGGTCCGGAACTGACTCTTAAAGAGATTGAAGTCCGGCTTAATCTGGCCGCGCTCAGAAAAGGGGCGTTGCAGGTTGATTCACTATTGCTGAACCAAGGCCGCCTGGTCTGGCCGCTCGCCGAAACCAATCAACCGTCGGCGAATTTGCTCGTGGACAACATCCAGACTGAACTGCGCTTTCTCCCGAGAGACCAGTGGGAACTCGATAGCTTTCAAGCCCACTTCGCCGGTGCCAGGATGCAGCTCGTGGGCACACTGACGAACGCTTCATTCGTACGTGAATGGACGTCGCGCCGCACCTATCAGCCGACTGACCCGAGGGTGCTCCAGCACCGGCTACGCCGGCTTGTGCACACGCTGGAGCAAATATCGTATTCCTCACCACCCGAACTTCAACTAACGATGCGTGGGGACGCACGCAACCTTGATAGCTTCAACGCCAGGCTCGTCTTGCGGGCGCCGGGCGCGGAAACTCCGTGGGGCAAATTCCGGAATGGTCTGTTTTCCCTGCAGCTTCTCCCTTTAACGACGACCAACGAATTTCATCGGGTGGAACTGGGCTTGCAGGCGGACGATACGGAAACCCAGTGGGGCACGATGAAGAACTTACAGCTTGCCGTTCACGTTGCTTACGTCAAAGAGACGCCCATCCTGGTTAAAGCCGATTTGAAGTTATTGGCAGGCCAGATTGCTACAAAGTGGGGAGCGGTCAACGAAGTGCAATTTATCGCTCAATGGGATCAGGTCATGACAAATCCGGTCCCTTTGTCCGGTAAAAGTGAAATCAAATTCAACGGAGTTGAGACATCCTGGGGCAAAGCCAAGGCAGCCCGATTGAACTGCCAGCTTAACCCTCCAGGCACGCATGCACCCCCCACGACTGATGAAACCTGGGCTTGGTGGGCCGCCCTGGCGCCTTACCAACTGGATTGGGAAACCCAGGTGGACGATTTGCAATCGCCCAAATTGTCGGTTGAGGAAATCGTCTGTCAGGGGAACTGGCGCGCGCCAGCGCTGACCGTTACCAATCTGCACGCGCAACTTTATCAGGGCAAACTTGATGCCCGAGCCCACCTGAACGTCGCCACGCGCGAGTTGAACGTCAACGCCTCGTCCGATTTTGAAGCAAAAAAGATTGCTCCCCTTTTGACTGAGAAAGGCCAGAAATGGTTATCGCAATACTCGTGGGAGTCACCGCCGCAAGTCAACGGGCAGTTGTTTCTTGTCCTGCCCGCCTGGACCAATCGCCAGCCAGACTGGCGGGCGGAAGTTCAACCAACCTTGCGTTTGCAAGGCGAGTTCAGGGGTGGCCACTGCGCCTTTCGCAATGTATCTGCCACTTCCGCCCGCTCACATTTCACCTACTCCAATCAGGTTTGGCATCTGCCGGACCTGGTCGCCACGCGTCCCGAAGGAAGAATCGAACTGACCCACATTGCCGATGACCGCACCCGCGATTATTTTTTCAAGGTTCACAGCACGATCGACATCCAGGCGTTGCGACCACTGGTGGAACCTGAACGGCAGCGCGTCTTTGATCAGATTGAGTTTACGTCCCCGCCCGTGATCGACGGTGAAATCTCGGGCCGCTGGCAGGCTTTGGAAAAAATCGCGATCAAAGCCCAGGTCGCCTGTAGCAACTTCACTTTTCGCGGCGAAACCGCCACGACTTTCCAAACCACGTTGCAATTCACGAACAAGTTTTTGACGTTGAACGACGCAACTCTCCGACGGGAGGCTGAACAGCACTTTGCCATTCCCGGTGTCGGCATCGACTTCGCCGAAAAAGTTGTTTACCTGACGAATGGCTTCGGCGTCATGGACCCGATGGTCGTCACGCGCGCGATTGGCCCGAAAACGGCGCGTGCAGTGGAACCATATCGTTTTATGAAGCCGCCGGCCGTGCGCGTGAGCGGCATGATTCCCATCGACGACATCGAGAAGGTGGGCTTGCATTTTGATGTCGACGGCGGGCCGTTCCAGTGGTGGAGGTTCAACATCTCCCACCTGACGGGCCGGGTGGACTGGGTCGAACAAACCTTGATGCTGACGAACATTCAAGCAGCGTTCTATGAAGGCCAGGCGGCCGGTTGGGCCTTGTTTGATTTTGCTCCCGACCGAGGGACTGACTTCAGTTTTGACATGAGCACCACCAATTCCAACCTGCACCTCCTCATGGCCGATCTGTCTCCGGGAACAAACCATCTGGAGGGCACGCTCAAAGGCCGGTTGAACATCACCCATGCCAACACCGATGATTGGCAGAGCTGGCAGGGTGGCGGAAAAGTCAGATTGCGTGACGGCCTGATCTGGGACATCCCGATCTTTGGAATTTTCTCGAAAGCGTTGAACATGTTCTGGTCCGGCCTGGGAAACAGTCGCGCCAGCGACGGCTCGGCCACATTCACGATCACCAACAGTCTCATTCACTCCAGCAATCTGGAAATCCGTTCGACTGGATTCAGGATGCAATATGACGGGACCGTCGATTTCAAAGGGCGCGTCGATGCGCGCATGGAAGCCGAATTGCTACGCGACTTCTGGGGCATTGGCCGCCTTCTCAGTTACGCCTTCAAGCCGTTGACCAAGCTCCTCGAATACAAAGTGACGGGCACTTTGAGCGATCCCAAGACCGAACCGTTGTACGTGCCGAAGTTATTGCTCTTTCCATTACATCCGCTCAAAACGTTGAAGGATTTGTTTCCCGATGAACCCGCCAAACCGCCAGTGCCAGCGCCCGAACCAAACCCGTAGGCCCTGGATACTCCCGGGCTGATACTCATTGAGTAATTTTGGGTGCTCGCTATTCTCGCTACATGAGCCGGTCAACAATATTGACGGTGTTTCTCCTGTTCTGCGCCGCTGATTTCTCAAACGCGGCAGCCGGCCGCGTGATAAAGGTGCTGCCGCAGTTTCTCGACCTCAAAGGACGGCACACACTTTCTCCCAGCCTCTATGAGCGTGACGCTTACCAGGCCTACTTGCACAAGCACCCCGAAAAACGGTCGGCGATCCGGTTCGCAATTCAGTGGAAGGCAAAGAATCCCGAAAAGGCGACGCTCACATTGCGCGCGGAAGTCCGTGGTGTGGCGGAAGGCAATTCCCCGAAGCAGAAAGTTTTGGAGCAAGCGGTGAGCGGCGGTGGCTTGTTCAGCACCTGGTCGTCGCTCATCTTTGGTGGCGACGAATACAAGCAATTTGGCGAAGTGACCGCCTGGCGGGTAACGTTGTGGGAAGGCGAATTCCTCCTTGCCGAGCAGCAATCATTTCTCTGGTGAACAACTCTCATTAGCACCGCGGCTTCAGCCCGGTGCGGACGGTTGAGGCGTGACTTCAGCCGTTTTAACGGCTTTCGTTGCCTTCGCGAGACAAACCGTTGAAACGGTTTTTCCGTGTCTTGACCTCAGGGACACCGGGCTAAAGCCGCGGTGCTAATGAGAATTTGCCCGTTTTCAGAACCAGATTTGCGCCTGTAAACAGGATTTGCCACTCCAGTCTTGATGATTTTCCTGATCGCGCTATGGTTTGGGCAAAACCAATTGACTTCATCGCAGGTGCATCATGTCCCAATGCGACCATGACCATACGCCGCCACCGACGGGTGGCCACGGCTTTGCCACGACCCACTGGACCGTGGTCCTTGCGGCTCGTGAGAGGGACGGCACCGCTTCGCGTGAAGCCCTCGCCAGCTTGTGCTCGACGTATTGGTATCCGCTGTATGCCTTCATCCGGCGACAAGGCTCAAACCCGCATGAAGCTGAAGACTTGACGCAGGAATTCTTTTTTCGCTTTCTGGAACGGCACGCCCTCGAAAGCGTGCGGCCTGCCACCGGCAAGTTCCGTTCTTTTCTCCTGGCCTGCCTGAAAAACTTTCTGGCGAATGAGCGGGAACGCGCCCACGCTCAACGCCGGGGCGGCGGCCAACCGGCCACTCACTTGGACACCAGAGACGCAGAAACACGCTACTCCCAAGAACCAGCAAACACCCTGACCCCTGACCTGGTGTTCGAACGGCGCTGGGCCTTTGCCGTTCTCGACCGGACCCTGGCCCGATTGCGTCACGAGTATGCCACAGACAAGAAGAGTGACCTCTTCGAGCAACTGCAGGGGTTCCTTCCGTGCGGGCAAGGCAGCGTGTCGAAGGCGGAGCTGGCGGCGAAACGCGGAGTCAGCGTGGGCGCCATTGACGTCGCCGTCCACCGATTGCGTCAGCGCTTCGGCGCTTTGCTGCGAGAACAGGTTTTGGAAACCGTCTCTTCGGAGGCGGAGGTGAGGGAAGAGATTCGTTACCTCATCTCGATCCTCGGAAGTTGAACCGTGGTTGTGTAAGGTTTTCGCGCAATTCCGTTTCTATACATTAGAAATGAGCTCAGGGGACAAATGCAGAGAATGCGGCGCGGCCATTCCAGCCGACAGTCCGGGAGGATATTGCGGTCAATGCCTGCTGCGCCTGGGACTCGAGCCTGCGGCGGTGCATTCGGATTCAACAACCACCATCCACAGCGCCGCTCCTGGGACGCCAAGCGCGGGCACCAAGGTGCAATACTTCGGCGACTACGAACTGCTGGAGGAGATCGCCCACGGCGGCATGGGCATCGTGTTCAAGGCGCGCCAGATCAGTTTGAATCGGCTCGTGGCCCTCAAGCTCATCAGCGCCGGCGCGCTGGCCACGACGGAGTTGGTCAAACGCTTCAAAGCCGAAGCGGAAGCCGCAGCCAGCCTGGCGCATCCCAACATCGTGCCCATTTACGAAGTCGGCGAACACCAGGGGCAGCAGTATTTCAGCATGGGCTTGATCGAGGGGCCGAATCTGCGAGAAGCGCTCGCCCGGACTGCAGAGGGGAAAGGGAGAAAGGGAGAAAAGGAGCGAACGGAAACAGATACGGCACGGAAATCTCCTCTTCACCTTTTCTCCCCTGCTCCTTTTCTCGACCCTCGGCAGGCGGCTAAACTGGTCTCGACCATCGCCCGCGCCGTTCACTACGCCCACCAACGCGGCGTGCTCCATCGCGACCTCAAGCCGAGCAACATTCTGCTGGATGTCCAGGGCATGCCGCACCTCACTGACTTCGGCCTTGCCAAATTGGTAGAGAAGGAGAGCACGCTCACCCATACCCATGCGGTGTTGGGCACACCGGCGTACATGTCACCGGAGCAAGCGCGGGGCGAGACGAAGGACGTAACCACGGCGGCGGATGTGTATGGCCTCGGGGCTGTGCTTTACGAAACGTTGACTGGCTCGCCACCCTTCGGCGGCGGCACATCCCTGGAAACCATTCGGCAGGTGTTGGATCAAGAGCCGCGGCGGCCCTCCATCTTCAATCCCGCCGTGGATCGCGATTTGGAAACGATCTGCCTCAAATGCCTGGAGAAAGAGCCGGGCCGCCGTTACGGCTCAGCGGAAGCTCTCGCGGACGATCTCGACCGCTGGCAGCGTTCGGAGCCGATCGCAGCGCGCCGCGTGAGTAATTATGAGCGCATAAGAAAATGGATGCGCCGCCGGCCTGCCATCGCGGCGCTCGCAGCCAGCCTCGCCGTCGCATTCGTTGCAGGTATCGCCGGAGTGACTTTCGAGTGGCGTCGAGCCGAACACGAAAGGAACCGGGCCGAAGGCAACGCCAGCGCGCTGCGCGAAAACCTTTACGCAGCGGACATGGGACTTGCCTTCCAAGCATTGGAGTCCGACCGTGCGCAGCGCGCCAGAGAGTTGCTCGCGGAATGGCGGCCCAAAAGCCAGGTGGATCCAGATTTGCGCGGCTTCGAATGGCGATATTTGTACGGACTGACTCGTCCTGCCGAGGAATTCGTCTTCAAGGCGACGCCCGACGTGTGGGGCAGCGCCCTCTCTGCTGACGATCGATTCCTGGCGACTGGCAGCACCGACGGACACATTGATGTGTGGGACGTGGAACAACGCCGACTGGCGACGGCTTTCAAAACACCACCAGGCTTCATTTATTCGGTTGCGTTCTCCCCTGACAGCCAGACGCTCGCCAGCACGCTGGCGAGCTCAGTGGCTGACGCGAACGGTCTGATTTATCTGTGGGATCTTCGAACATTCACACTCAAGAGAACACTGCGTGGTCACGCCGGCATGACGACCGGAGTCGCTTTCAGTCCGGACAGCAAGCTCCTGGTGTCCACCTCGGGCGGGAGCTACAACAAGGACAAGGTTGGCCAAATCTTCCTCTGGGATCTGAATTCCGGAACCAAGCGATCCGAACTTGTGGGCCATAATTGTTCGATGGGTTGTGTCGCTGCGTTCTCGCCGAACGGCAAGCTGCTGGCCACACCGCATGGTGACGGCTTGATTCGGATCTGGGACCTCCAAACTGAGCGGATCGTGCAAACACTGGAAGGCCATCGCGGTTTGGTTTTCGCGGTAAAGTTCTCACCGGACGGGACACAGCTTGCCAGCGGAGGGCTCGATGGTTCAGTTCGGCTGTGGCAGTTTGGGGACCGCCCAACGGGCGAAATCGTTGGCCGGCATAATGGACCGGTTTACTCCGTCGCCTTTTCGCCCGATGGCAAGCGGTTGGTTTCGGGTGGTCGGGATTCAACGGCGAGATTGTGGGTCTTGGAACAACGCGAAGAGATCAACCGCTTCCGGGGGCACTCCGATCGAATTTGGAGCGTCAGCTTCGCTGCGGATGGGCGCCGAATCGCAACAGGCAGCACGGATGGTTCCGCCAGGCTTTGGCGGACGGATACCACAAGCAGTTTTGGGGAGAAAGTTTTCCCCTACCCTGACGCCGGTGCGTTTCTCATTTCTCCGGATGGCCGTTGGATTATTTGGAACAGCACGTTCTGGAGGATTAGCGACATGACCAAAATCTCAAAGATCACCGGGGGCTTGTGGAGCTTCAGTCCCGACGGACAGAAATTCGTGACCCAAGGGGCCGATGGTTTCAACGTCTGGAGCGTGGATGATGGGAAACCCCGGCACATTCGCGCCATCACAACGCGAACGAATCTGACGGCCATCTGGCCGACTTATTCCCCAGACGGAAAGCAAGTGGCGCTGGTCAGCGGACGAACCAACGCCGTTGTTTGGGCTACCGGTTCCTGGCAGGAGATCGGCGCCGTTGACGCGGCGGGCGCGACCATCACCGCGCAGTCTTTCTCGCCCGATGGACGATGGCTCGCCACCGCGTCTGACAATGGCCGAACGCGATTGTGGCACGCCCAAACCTTGACTCCAGGTCCACTGCTCGAAGGTCATCGGTTGAGCGTGAGAAACCTGGCATTTTCCGGCGACGGGAGATGGCTGGCTACCGCCAGCGAGGATAAAACGGTGCGGCTGCGGGAAATCGCCTCGGACTTGGTTTACGAGTTACGCGGAGATTCCGGTTGGATGGCCTCAGTGGCTTTTTCGCCTGACGGCCGCACGTTGGCGGCGGGCACCCTCAATGGGGAGATCAAGCTGTGGAATTTGTCCACGCGCCGCGAGATGATGACGCTCAAAGGCCATACGACAATTGTCGGAGCGGTGGCGTTCACCCCTGACGGACGGATGCTCGTGTCCGCCGGGGGCGAAACGTTGCGTCTTTGGCAGGCACCGGCCTTCGTCGAGACATCGACTCTCGACCCGTGAAACGGAGTTCAACAAGGTTTGCGCGAAATTCCGTTTCTATGAATTGGAAATGAATTCCGACAACAGATGCAGAGAGTGCGGCACGGTCATCCCGCCCGACAGTCCGGACGGTTACTGCGGCCAATGCTTGTTGCGCTTGGGACTTGAGTCTGCGGCGGTACAGACGAATTCAACAACCACCATCCACAGCGCCGCTCCTGCGACGCCGAGCGCGGGCACCAAGATTCAGTACTTCGGCGATTACGAACTGCTGGAAGAAATCGCCCGCGGCGGCATGGGCATCGTGTTCAAGGCGCGCCAGATCAGCTTGAACCGGTTCGTGGCCCTCAAGCTCATCAGCGCCGGCGCGCTGGCCACGACGGACTTGGTCAAACGCTTCAAAGCCGAAGCCGAAGCGGCGGCCAGTCTTTCACATCCGAACATCGTGCCGATCCACGAAGTCGGCGAACACCAGGGGCAGCATTATTTCAGCATGGGCTTGATCGAAGGACCGAATCTGCGCGAGGCGCTTTCTCAAATCCGAAATCTGAAATCCGAAATCCGAAAGGAAAGCGAGCCTGCGCATGTCGGCGGCTACGAACCCGACCACGCCGCGCGTCTCGTGTCCACGATCGCTCGCGCCGTTCACTACGCCCACCAACGCGGCGTGCTCCATCGCGATCTCAAGCCGAGCAACATTTTGTTGGATGCGCAGGGCGAGCCGCACTTGACCGACTTCGGTTTGGCGAAGCTCATCGAGAAGGAGAGTACGCTCACTCACACCCACGCGGTGCTGGGCACGCCGGCCTACATGTCACCGGAGCAAGCACGGGGCGAGACGAAGGACGTAACCACGGCGGCGGATGTGTACGGCCTGGGCGCGGTGCTCTACGAAACGCTGACCGGTTCGCCGCCTTTCGGCGGCGGCACGTCAATGGAAACCATCCGCCAAGTACTCGATCAAGCGCCGCGGCGGCCTTCGATTTTCAACTCGGCGATTGATCGCGATCTCGAAACAATCTGCCTCAAGTGCTTGGAAAAAGAGCCGCGTCGCCGTTACGGCTCCGCAGAGGCGCTGTCAGATGACCTGGATCGATGGCTGCGGCAGGAACCAATCCAGGCGCGGCCGAGCACGACCTTCGAGCGTATGCACAAATGGGTGCGCCGCCGACCAGCGATCGCCGCGCTGGGCGCGACATCGTTGGTGTTGCTCGTGGCGGTGGCGATCGGGTCGCCGATCGCCCTCATCCGAATTCACCGTGAAGCGGAGGCTCGTCGCCAGAACCTGTATGCCTCCGAAATGAATTCGGCCTTCCACGCGTGGAAAGAGGGCAACGCCAGCCGCGCCCGCGAGTTACTGGCCCGGCAACGCCCGCGCCCGAACGAGGACGATTTGCGCGGGTTCGAATGGCGATATTTGTCGGGGCTCTCCCGACCGACGGAGCTTTTCACTCTGACCAATGCCGGGGGTTGGGAAATTGCGCTCTCGCCCGACGGCAAGACATTCGCCACCGTGTCCGGAGGACGGGCCAGCCTGTGGGATCTGGCGACGCGGCAATTGAGTTCTGAGATCGGCACAAATCTCGGGTTTTCCTATTCGGTCGCCTTCTCTCCTGACGGCCGAACATTGGCCACTTCGCACGCCGACGCGCGTTGCGTGAAGCTGTGGGACGTGGCGAGCCGGCGCCAAACCGGCGAGCTGACCAACTTTAGCGACCGGGTTTTTTGGGCAGCGTTCAGTCCGGATGGCAAAAGCCTTATCACCACCGCAGGCAAGTCGTATCAAACCGACGCAGTGGGAGACGTGAGGTTGTGGGATCTGGAGTCCGGACAGGAGATTCGTTCGCTTCACGGTCACCAAGTATGGCTCGTCCAGGCCAAATTTTCGCCGGATGGCCAGGTGGTGGCGGCTTCGGGCGGTGATGGCGTGGTGACGCTCTGGAATCCGAACACCGGAGCCATGACCGGACGGTTGACGGGCCACCACGGCGCCACGTTCCCGGTGACATTCTCTCACAGTGGCAGGCTCCTGGCGGTCGGCGACCTTGAAGGCTACCTGTGGGTGTGGGACTGGGCGGCAAGCCGTCTCGAGATGGTGCTTCGTGCCCATGACGCACCGATTTACTCGATTGCGTTTTCTCCCGATGACCGCCTCCTGGTGACGGGCAGTCAGGATCGGACGGCCCGGTTGTGGGATCGCGAAACTCGGATCGAGTTGGCCAGGTTTCCAGGTCACTCCGGTCGCATTACTTCAGTCAAATTCTCCCGCGACGGCCGGACAGTGCTGACCTCCAGCGAGGCCACGGTCAAGTACTGGAATGCGGTGACTGAAGCCAAGGGAAATGTGTTTGCGACTCATGCCGGCGGCAACGGTCGTATCGACGTTTGGTTCACGCCGGACGGAAGATATTTGGCGCGAGTGGAAAACGACTCTCAACTGACCCTCTGGGACGCGGCTTCCGGGATGCTCGCGACCAACCTCCCTTGTCAAAACGCCGCTGTCTCACCGGATGGCACCGCGCTTGTCCTCCTGCGAGGTTCCAGCGCCGTCTTCCTGGATCCGGCCCGGTTCTCCGAAACCGGCCGGTTCGATTGTGGCTTCCGGCTTGGGCAGCAACCAGCATTCTCTCCCGATGGAAAGTGGCTGGCCGTCAAGCGGGGTGAGCCGGAAACGCACGAGATCGTCATTCTGGATCGATCTCAGACACGGGAGATCAAAGCCCTCGAGTTGGGGAACGAAGGTCTCGGGCCTTTGGTCTTTGCTCGGGGCGGGAAACTCCTCTTCAGCGGCAGCTATTCTCGTAATGGACTGCGAGTGTGGGACACGGCGTCCTGGAGGGAACTCAAGCCGCTGCGGGAACAGACGCGGGAAGTGAGCGCGCTGGCTCTGTCTCCTGACGGCAAGATTCTCGCCAGCGGAAGTTGGGACAGCACGGTTCGACTGTGGGATGTAGTTCGGTTGGTCCTGCTGGACACGCTGCGCGGCGGGGCGGGAAGTGTTCAATCGCTCGCTTTTTCGCCAGACGGCAAGACCTTGGCCGTGGGCAGTAGCGAAGCCCTCATCACTCTATGGAACTTACCAACGCGCCAGGATGTGGCCTCCCTCATCGGGCATAAGTCTCTCGTGCTCGGACTTGCCTTCTCGCCTGACGGCCAGACACTGGCTTCGGTCGGCTATGACACCACTCTCCGCGTCTGGCACGCGCCGCATTTCGAGGAACTCGACGCTCCAGTGCCCACAGCGAAGTCAGTCCGGTAGGGCAATTCCCACGCTTTGCTGGAGTTTGGCGAGTCCGCAGGCGAACCGCCCGTGCCGATGGAGTCTTGTAAATCTGCGCAAATCGCTCTCTGAAGTTCGAGCCAAAACTCCCTGTAAGGTTTCCCAGTTTTTCCTTTTGTAAGAGGTGGCGGGAAGCGCCGCGAATTGAATTTGAATTATCACTATGAGCTCAAGCACAACATTTCGTAATGTTGTAACCGTCCTCTACGCAGCCGCAAGCCTGGTTTTGCCCGGCTTCAGGGCCGCGGCTCTCGAGCGTGTTCCCAACACGACGCTGCAAATGCCGCAGGTCCCTCAGAGTTTCGGATACAAGACTGAAGCAGCGTTCGGCGCTTTGAGTTTTACTGCTCCCGTGGCCGTCCGCATACCGCCCGGCGAAACGAACCGCCTCTTGGTTGTCGAGCAAGCGGGAAGAATCTACGCGATCACAAATCTCGCCGCACCCAACAAGACGCTGTTTCTCGATTTGTCCAAGCAGATCCTCCTCGGGGACTTGTCCGGCGTCTTTGCGCTGGCGTTCCATCCTGGCCATGCGACCAACGGCTTTTTCTTCGTTGGATACAACTTGAACACGCAGACCGCAGCCGGCAGCGGCGCGCATTATCGCATTTCGCGCTTTTCGGTTTCGGCGGAAGATCCGAACCTCTCTCCCACTAACAGTGAGGTGCCCTTGATCACCCAGCGCGGATTGGGTTTGTGCGACGACTTGCTTTTTGGCCCCGACGGCTATCTCTACGCTTCGGTTGCCGACCCTAACGGAGAGACCGGTGGAACGCTGCAAGCGATTGATACGAATCTTTACAGCGGAATTCTCCGGATCGACGTGGACAAAAAGCCGGGCAGCCTGGCCCCGAATGCGCACCCGGCCGTAACGACAAACTACGCGATTCCGTCGGACAACCCGTTTATCGACGCGACGAATTTCAACGGTGCGCCCGTGGATTCGGCAAAAGTGAGGACCGAGTTTTACGCCGTTGGTCTGCGCAATCCCTGGCGTATGTCATTTGATGAGTTAAGCGGGCTGTTATTCGTCGGCGACCCAGGGACCAATCAGCGAGATGAAATTAATGTCGTCGTGAAAGGTGGTAATTACGGCTGGCCCTACCGCGAAGGAACACTGCCAGGACCGAAGAGCGGTCAGACTCCGCCCGGTTTCGTTTCGATAAACCCGATCCATCAATATGCCAATCCCAGCGCGGTCATCGGCGGTTTGGTCTATCGCGGCAACCAATATCCCGATTTGAACGGCGCCTACATCTTTGGCGACTGGGTCCAAAGCCAGATATTCGCGTTGCGCTATTCGGGCACGAACCTTGTCACTTCACAGAAACTCTGCGCTCAGGTGGGAGTCGTCGCGTTTGCGCTCGATCCTGCCAATGGCTCGGTCTTGGTGGTCAGTCGAGACCAAAACCGAATCATGCGTCTGGTCCACAGCACAAATCTGGTCGGCACGCCGCTGCCGGCGACACTCGCGGACACCGGCGTTTTCTCCGACCTGACTGCGCTCATCGTGAATCCGGGCATCGTGCCCTACGGTTTGAATGTGCCGTTCTGGTCCGACAACGCGCACAAGACACGCTGGTTCTCATTGCCGAAAACGAATCTGAGCATCGGGTTCAGCAGTGAGGTCAATTGGTCGTTTCCCACCGGCACCGTTTGGATCAAGCATTTTGAATTGGAGTTGACGAACGGCTTGCCCGAATCGGCACGGCGGCTGGAAACGCGCTTGCTCGTGCGCAACGCCAGCGGACTCTACGGAGTCACCTACCGTTGGGGCGACTCGCTCACGAACGCCGTGCTCGTGCCGGAGGAAGGCATGGACGAAACGTTCCTCATTGAGGACGGCGGCATCGTCCGCACTCAGGTCTGGCATTACCCGAGTCGCAGCGAGTGTTTGACCTGCCATACTCCACTGGCCGGTCTCGCGCTAGGTTTCAACACGGCGCAACTGAATCGCGACTTCGCCTACGGCAACACCATTGAAAACCAAATCCGCGCGCTAAGCGAAGCCGGCTACTTCTCCACGAACGTCACGGAATTTCACACCTTGCCCGCGCTGGCCCACGCGACCAACGCCAGCGTCAGTTTGGAATATCGCGCACGTTCCTACTTCGCTGCGAATTGTGTTCAGTGTCATCAACCGGGCGGCGCGGCTCGCGGCAATTTCGATGCGCGATTGACCACGCCGCTTTCCGCGGCCGGCCTGATCAACGGCGCTTTGGTGAACGACCTGGGAAACGCCGAGAACCGAGTAATCCAGCCCGGTTCACTCGACCGCTCGGCGCTGTTCAGCCGCATCGCCAATCTCGACCCGAACCACATGCCGCCGCTGGCCACTTCCGTCTTGAACGGCGAGGCCATCGAACTGTTGAGCGCCTGGATCACCAACTCACTGGCGCATTATCAGACCTACGCCGACTGGCAGTGGGCCCATTTTGGAACGACCACTGCCACAAACACCATTCCCGAGGCGGATGCGGATCGAGACGGCGCGTCGAACTATCTGGAATTCTTCGTGGGAAGCAATCCCCTGGTGCCGGGCGACGCCTGGACCATTGGAATCACCCGGACGGGAGGGCAGGTCGAGATTGATTTCGTGCGCCCAGCGAATCGCGCGGTCGAGGTTCAATGGTGCACCGATCTGGCTCTTCAGAATTCTTGGCGGGCTTTGGATGCCCCCGGCAACGAACCTCTCTTTCCGGCCTCGAACACAACCGTAAGAATCGTTGACCCGGTTCCGAGTGCGGCGAGCAGATTTTATCGCGCGCGCATCATTGAGCCATGACGAGAAGGATCGCTGCAATTGAGTGCGGGCGTGAAAAGACGTCGGGAGTGTCCGCCATCGGGGTGGACACCGACAAGGCGCTCAACTTCATCAATGCCGTCATCGCGATGGTGTCTTGGCTGGAGAATTGTAGGCCTGTGTCCTTCACTCATTTCAGTGCTGGGCTCCAGGGTCGAAGGTGTTAGGCTCGGACAAAGATCCGTTTGTTCGGTGAGTATGAGTTCCGGCGACAAATGCAGAGAATGTGGCGCGGCCATTCCAGCCGACAACCCCGGGGGATTCTGCGCCCAATGCTTGTTGGGCTTGGGACTTCAACAAGTCGAAAGTCCAAAGTCCGAGGTCCAAAGTCAGGAAACGCAAATCAGTGGGTCGTTGATCGAAAAACCCGGCGATCGCATTGGCCGCTACCGGTTGCTGGAAGAAATCGGCCACGGCGGCTGCGGTGTCGTTTACATGGCAGAACAGGAAGAGCCGGTCCGCCGCAAGGTCGCGCTCAAGGTCATCAAGCTCGGCATGGACACCCGGCAGGTGGTCGCGCGCTTCGAGGCCGAACGCCAGGCACTGGCCTT
>CAZYYS010000063.1:0-20169 GCA_964651015.1 uncultured Verrucomicrobiota bacterium | reverse complement strand
GCTCCCGTTCCATTTGGCGATGTTTGTTGCCGACACTCCGCCGGCCGTCGTGAACTGTCCCCCCGCATACAAGTCGCCGCCCGACACCGCCAGCGCACCCACGTCACCGTCCATCCCTGAACCCAGAGCGCTCCAACTGCTCCCGTCCCATTTGGCAACGTAGTTGGCGACGACGTCGCCCGCAATGTTGAACAAGCCGCCGATGTAAAGGTTGCCCGAAGCGTCCACCACTGCCGCGGTAACCGCCGCCCCAGGCGCTCCTGGAAAGCCTCCCATGCTGACCCAGTTGGCATCGCTAAACGTCGGGTCAATCCGCACGGGATACACCGCGTCTGCATCGTTCACCAAAACGGCCAAACTCATCTCGGATTTCGGTTTTCGGTTTTCGGTTTTGCTGATGGCTTCCATCCGCGCGGGCAACTCTTTGCCCGTGGCATCCGTCACGCGCAGGCGGCTATAGGCGATCTTGCGTCCGGAGTTTTCCAGCACCAGCCTTGCGCCATCAGCCGTCGGCTCGACGCGCGCGCCGCTCACGGACAGTTGCACGCGTAACGCCCCCTCATCTGTGGCAGCCGATGTGAGTCGGCTCGGGTTGCTCTCGTTTTGAGCGGACTTACGTCCGCTGCTACCGGGCTTCTCCATCACCACAAAATCCTGACGCACGCCATCCGCACTGACGGTGTATTCCTCCACCAGCCCTGGGCGATTAAACAGCACCGTCTTCTCATGGACTTTCACCCTGCCGCTCTCAGCCAGCCGGGTGCGCCCGATCGCTACTCCCGTCACGCGGAAGCGGTCTTGAGGCCGGCCGGGCACGGTCGAGCTCAACCACAGCCCTTCGCGCGTGGCTTCGCCATCCAAGCGTTGAAAAACGCAATGCAATCGCGCGCCCGTTTCGGTGGTGCTCACCGTCAGCCCGTTGCCTTGATAATCTGCTCCGGCCCTTGCGCCAATCTGCAACCAAGGGATGGATGAGTCGTTTTGCGTCGGCGGCATTGGCGCCTCGGCTTGCGCAAGTGAGGCAAACCACACGATCCCCAGCGCCATGCCCGCGAGGCCGACGCCGAATTGCTTCAGCGCCGCACGACGCGTGACCGAATGTTCCAGCCTATTTGTGAATTCATCGAGTTGGCAGTCCAGCCCGAACTTGTTGGCAGGGCTTGTCGCGCTGCGACAAGCCCGCCCGCTTTCAGCGGGCGGCATGAGGACGCCGGAGATGCGCTTGCGCCGCTGAACACGGCGCAACTCGTCGCAGCGCGACGAGTTCCACCTCCAACAACTTCGGGATGCACGGTCGAGTTGGTTTTTATACATCTTGGTTTGTGTTCCCTACAGAATGGGTCTTTCCACTAACAGGGTATTTCCAGTCGCTCCGGAGAGAATTGATAATCCTCGGAAGCGCCCAAAGGCAGTTACGGAAATTGCCCCCCACTTCCGCGGCAGAAGACTTTGTCCGAACAGAAATTTCCCGATTTGTGTTTGCAGCAGACCACGTACTTACCCCAACCACTGCAGTCTTTGTTGGTTTGACAGGCATCAACCGCACGGGCTTTGTTCGCTAGCCCGAAACAGGCCAGCGCCATGCCAGCGAGGCCAACGCTGAATTTCTTCAGCGCCGCGCGGCGCGTGACGGACTGAGCCAGGTTTTTGGTGAGTTCATCGAATTGGTTGTTCATTATTTTCCTTTCGTTTTGGTTTGTCGTTTGTTTCCAGCATTTCTTGCGTTCGTTGATTGCTACCGAAGATTCTCCATTCGATTACAGAAAAAGTGATATTTTTTTCGGGCTGGAGCAAACTACTGCGCCTTTCGTCCGTTTGGCAATGGTTCTGATTCGGCACGGAAAGCATCCAGTTTCTTCTTCCAAGCCTCGGCTTGTGCTGATTTCCCGCTGCCCGGAGCGATCATATCCCAACTTTGATAAAGGCGGACGAGACGGTCGATGGCGTCGCGAGTCAGCCTGCGGTCGCTGGATTTGTCCTGTTTCAATTTCCCCGCGCTTTCGAGGAGCAAGGCTTCGGCTTCGCCAAGTTGGGACTGGCGGGCTTCTGTCGTGAGGCTAGGGTCGGCAACGATCACTGTCAGCAGTACGCCACCCAGACGGCTTTTTACGTCGTCAGTACGCCAGTGACTGGCGTTGGTGCCGCGCAGGCGAATGGCCAATGACTCTCGCAACAGGATTTCAGCTTCGCGGGCGCGTGCCACAATTTCGGATTGCGGACTGCGGATTGAGGATTTGGAGGCTAGATCTGTCCAGGCCCATTCCGAGAGAAACCTACCGAGGCTGGCGTGGATCTGGTTCACATCCTCGTGATCGGCAGGGAGGCGGGCACGCCGGCTCTGAAGGATTTCCCGATAGAACGGTTCTGCTTCAGGAAATTTTTGCTGGCGATAGAGGGCATCCGCCAAAGCGTATAGGCGTTTCTCAATTCTAGTGGGATCGTTGGTGGCAAACTTCCGCGCAAACGACAAACTCTCGCGATAGAACGGTTCTGCTTCAGCATATTTCTGCTGGCTCATTAGCGAGTCGGCGAAGTTGTTGATCGACACGATAACCTGCGGATGCTCGTCGCCCAAATGCTTTCGGCGAATCGCCAGGGCTTGGCGATGAAGTTCCTCGGCTTTGGGGAATTTTCCTGTCTGCATGAAATTCTGGGCGAGGTCGTTCAGGACATTGGCGAGATACGGGTGGTCTTCGCCAAACTGCTTTTTGTACAACGCCAGCGATTCCATGCTTACAATCTCTGCTTCGTCATATTTACCGAGCTCGCTCAAAGTTCCAATGAAGGCGCTTAGAATCCCGGCCACGGTTGGATGGTCAGGACCCAACAATTTCTTCGCCATGGCAACGGCCTGCCGGTGGATTGGCTCGGCGTCGGAATACCTGCCACTTTGCTGCAGGGTGCCGGCAAGATTGTTAAGGCAAATAGCTATTTCCGGGTGCTCATCACCGTGCAGCTTCTTTCTATTAGCCAAGACTTCCCGCTGCAAAGCCTCGGCTTCATCATAATTGTGCTGATCCAGCAACATCACCGCCAGGTTACCTAATGCCCTTGTGGTCAGCGGGTGTTCTTTCCCCAACTTCTTTTCGCGAAGTGCCAATGCCCCACGTATTTGGGCGGCTGCCTCGGCGTACTTGCCTTGCGCACGCAAGACTCCCGCAATGTTACTCATTGAGAACGCCAAGTCCGGGTGGTCGTTGCCCAGAAACTGTATTTGCATCGCGTAAGCCTCGCGATAAAGGGCCTCGGCCTCGGTGTATCTGGCCTGGTTCTCGAGAAGGCTGGCGTTGCTATTGAGTATCGTGGCTATCTTTGGGTGACCGTTGGGATAAAGTTTTTTCAGAATATCGAGTGCTTGTTGATACAATCTTTCTGCTTCGGAGTATTTCCCTTCATCCATCAAAACCTTGGCGAGATTGTTCAACGATTCTGAGACCAACTCATCGGCGTCACCGAACCGTTTTCTGCTTGTCTCCAAATTTTCACGAAACAGTGCTTCGGCAGCGGCGAATTTGCCCTGATGATAGAACGCGCCGGCGAGATTGTTGCGCGCCAGGATTGTATTTCGATCTTCCTTCGCTGACAGCTTTTTCCAAATCGCCAGGGCCTCGCGGTATAACGCTTCGGCCTCGTTGGATTTGCCCTGGCTATCGAGAGCCACCGCAACATTCGCGAGGGCAGTGGCCACAAGCCCGTGGTCGTGCGGCAGGACCTTCTGGCGCAATAACAATGATTGGCGCGCCATTGTTTCAGCTCTGGGGAACTCAGCGAGGTCGATGAATGCGCTGGCGATCATTTCGCGCAAGGCCGCTTCAATCAGAGGCTCGTCCTTCAAATCTTTTTCAAGTCGTTCCGCGGCCCGGTCCAGAATGTCACGCAAGAGCATCGTATCACGACCCAAGGCGACGGAAGGCCTGACTCCCATCAGCATGTTTGTTAGGAAATCAGCGACTCGATCGCTTCTGACGAACTGGGCCTTTGCCGCTTTCTCCGCAGCTTCGGCGCGCGCGCGGGCGGCACGTTCGCGCATCAAGCCCCACGTGGCCACACCCAGACCTGTCACGAGCGCAAGCAAGATGACTGCAACGGCGGTGAAGGCCACCTTGTTGCGTCGGGCGAGCTTTTGAAACCGGTAAAGCGCCGTGGGTGGCCGGGCTAGCACCGGTTCATGGTTCAGAAACCGCCGGAGGTCCAGCGCCAGTTCGCGCGCCGACTCGTAACGGCGCCCCGGCTCTTTCTCCAGACACTTCAAGCAAATCGTTTCCAGGTCGCGCGGCACGCTGGAATTCAGCAAGCGCGGTGAAACGGGTTCGGCGTCCAGGAGTTGTTGCAGGGTTTCAGCCACGGTTTCTGCGACGAATGGCGGGCGCGCCGTGAGCAGATGGTAGAGCATGGCGCCGAGCGAATAGACGTCGCTGTGCGGGCCAATTTTTCCGCGCCTGGCCGCAGCCTGCTCCGGCGGCATGAAGTTGGGCGAGCCAAGGAGTTGACCGCTTTGGGTCAGGTCGTTTGGAGTGCCGACTTCGGCCGTCTGTGCGTCCTTGCCGCCTGAAGGCGAAACTCCAAATTTTTTTGCCAGACCGAAATCAGTGACGCGCGGTTGATCGAACGGATCAATCAGTACATTGGAGGGTTTGAGGTCGCGGTGCAGAATGCCTTTCTCGTGCGCGTAATGAATGGCGTCGGCGATGACCTGGATGTATTGCGCCGCCTGCCGCGCGGACAACGGACCTTCGCGCACCAACTCTGCCAGGTTTTTTCCATCGACAAAATCCATCGAAAAATAGTGCTGGCCTTCGTGCAGCCCCACCTCGTGGATGGCAACGATGTTGGGATGGCTGAGGTTGGCAGCGGCTTCCGCTTCGGTCCGAAAGCGCTGCACGTCGGCCGCTGTAGCAAACTGGCCGGAAAGAATCATCTTCAACGCGACGACCCGATTAAGGCTGACCTGCCTGGCCTTGTACACGACGCCCATGCCACCCCGGGCGATTTCCTCGAACAACTCGTAATCTCCGAAGTAGCGAACTCGACCGAGGTCGGATTCAAGATTTTGGGTTTCTGTCTTCCCTCCGTGCGGTGGCGCTCCCACCGACACGCGCACAAGGCACCGGGGGCAAAGACCCTGCCAGCCTTCATCGGGCAAGGTTGCGCCGCATTGTGGACATGACCGATGTTCATTCATCGGCGTGCATCTTTCGCTTGATATGTGTTACCGAAATCCGGGGTTGGGATTACACGAAATCATCGCCCCTCGCTCACCAGCGTGAGCAAATGGCGCAGCTCATCATCAATTTCAGCCGGATGGGCCACGGTGTGCGCGATTTCCTGCCGTACCAGTTCACCGTAGCGGCGGCGCATACGAAGGACGGCCACAGCAACGCTGTTGTTTGTCATCCCCAAGCTCTCCGCGACCCTCGCGTAATCGCCTTCGGATGGTTCCGCCGAAAGAAAAGGTTTCAACCGCTCGAAATGATCGCGTTTGTCTGCGGAGGCGAATTCCGCATGCAAGCGGTCCAGTGCCTGCTGAAAAAGCGTCAAAGCCCATCGCTGCGCGAAGATTTTGTCGGGCGCTTCGTCGGAAAATGACCCGAACCGGTATAGGCGTTCGGCTGACATTTCATCCAAGGGAATATGAACTCTTCCTCCGCCGCGTTTCTCAGCACGGGCCCGTTCCCACTGGTGACCGAGGAAGTTTTGGAGCGACGTGAGCAAAAATGTGCGGAACCGTCCCCGCTGCCGGTCCGCCAGGCTCACCGAATTCTTTTTCAGGAAGTGCGCGAAAAACTCCTGAATCAAATCCTGTGCGTTTTCGGGACTGTGCCCCTGCCGACGAACGTAAGCATAGAGCGGAAGCCAATAAGTCCGGCAGAGTTTTTCGAGCGCCTCGGCGGCGCGGGGCGAATCACTCTCACCCGCCGCGAGCACCACACTCCAGTGCGTGGTGGTGAACCACCGGCCTTTGGCGGAATCCAGATCGTGGGTTGAGTTGGACTCTGACATCAGCGTGACAGCTTTCTGATCGGGTTTTTAGAACATTAGCCGGCATGCTTTGTATTTCAAGCACTCTTTAAAGCGCACTCTGGGGCAAGAAGCCAATTGCAATTTTACTCGATTCAATTTTGTTATTGCCGCGCCAACGAGAACTGGAACAATGCACACATGCCACCAATGAGTCCAAAGTCTTGGAACGTTTCGCCGCGTACCCGCAATTCGGTGCTGGGCTTCACGTTGATTGAACTGCTCGTTGTCATCGCCATTATCGCGATTCTGGCCGGGCTACTTCTGCCGGCGTTGAGCAAGGCCAAAGCAAAAGCTCAAGGGGCGAAATGCAGCAGCAACCTTCGCCAAATGGGTCTGGCCATGATCATTTACATTGGCGATCATGGCGTTTATCCCGTCGGCATCGATGGCGGCGATGGCAGCGCGTGGATCTGGCCTTCGTTGTTGCGTCAAACGATGTACAATGCGAGCAGCAGCACCGAGGTATTCCACTGTCCGGCTGCCCCTCCGGCTTCGCAATGGATTCCCAAATTTGGCAGCGGCCAGCCGGCCCGACTCGGCTACTTGAAGGATGAAGTCAGATTGAAACCGGGCGGCAGCTTCTTCATGAGTTACGGTTACAACGTGTGGGGCGCGTTTGCCGGAAACAATCCGAATACCGGTCTCGGAGTTTATCTGGGCGATCCCGTCTGGGGGGAAACCAAGGAAGCGTCAGTTGTGAAACCATCCGAGATGATCGCCTTGGGAGACAGCAACTGGGACCTCAAGCAAAAGGGCGATCGGGATTGGAGCGGTTTCATCGGGATGTATGAAGAACGGCAGTGGCCTTTGGAACTCCACAACAAGCGTGCAGAGATTCTTTACTGCGATGGACACGTGGAAGCAAAGCGGCGACTGGATATGATTGGACAGTTACATAAGGACGTTGGCATGAGGCAAAAAGTAGCGAAACAGTGGAATCGTGACAATCTCCCGCATTTTCAATGACCTCCTTCTTTTCGTTGTGATGCTCATCTTTGTTATCGAAGGCTTGCTGAGAATCGACGGCGCGGAAGATCGGTCGCTTTCCAGAAATTCCCTGCAAGTCACAGCGGTCGTTGCGCCGGCGGCTGGTAATTTTTGTGCCAGATCAGTCCCCAAAGTTTTTCCAAAGTGACCATGGAGATATGCCCGTCTGCAAATGAGAGATTGATGGCGGCCGGCAACTTCGTGCCGGGAGCGAGGTTTTGCGGTACGTTTGCGGGACCGGACCCGTGTCGCGCGATTGTGAGACACGAAATGCTTCCCAGTACCGTCGCGCCTTCCAACAAGTTTCGGGCGGGCGGGTCGGTTTCCTTCGGCCATGCGTCAACCCACATTGCGTCAAAGAAAACCGGAGTTTGCGATGGCGTTCGAATGTCACCTTCATTGCGGAAGGCATTCGCAACCGGGGGACGGTTGTCCTGAACGGTCCAATCCCCTCGATACATCCAACCATTAAGCCCGTAACTGCCGGTCCAGCGTGGCTCTTTGGTGACCGGATCAATTGTTCCATCCCCCCATACCCAGGCAGTCGTGGCGGTGCCATAGGGCATCTTTTTGCTATAAGGTGCCGTCGGGCAAAGCCGCACCTTGGCCACCCTTGAATAATTATCGATCAGGCTTTTCATCCAGAGGTCGTTGCCAATTTGGTAGGGAATGGTGTTCCCGTTGTCGTTTACATACATGAAGTTCGCCAGACCGATCTGTTTCAGGTTGTTGACGCACTGAATACTGTGAGCTTTGGTCTTGGCGCGCGTCAGGGTCGGCAACAGCAAGCCGGCCAGGATGGCGATGATTGCGATTACTACCAGGAGCTCGACCAGAGTGAAACCGCAACGCACTGATTTCCTTCTATCGGTGGAGTTTTTCCGAGCGATTTTCATCCGACTTCGTTCTGTGTGTTTGGTGCTCAATCTGACTGAGGTTTGCGCAAATGTAAATAATGCTTTGCCATTTGTTTTTCGACGACGGACTGGTAAATAGGCGTCGCACGACATGAAGACCATCGCCCTGCTCCTGTTTCTCATCGCGTTCGTAACGGATATCCATGCCGCTGACACCGCGCCGACCAAACCGTCCACTAATTCAGTGTCACCGCCATTCCTCGACAAGACGCTGGTGGTCTGGGCTTCTCCGTCGAACCTGACGCAGCGAGGAGGCAGCGCTTTGACGATTGACGATGGCCAGTCTCACTTTGATGGGATTGTCTTTGGGGAGATAACGCCCGGAAAGTGGATGCCGGGCAGCGACAATTTTAGACGCTCGCTCAATGAGCAGAAGGAATGGCCGGATGAGACTATCGATGAGAAGTCCTTCGTTCAGCTGGCCATCGTTTACCGGGATCGGGAGATAACGATTTATCGAAACGGACAGAATTACGCCCGATACACCATGGCCAACCCGCCGCAGAAGTTCGGCCCACAAGCGATTGTTTTGTTCGGACGACGGCATCTGGATGTGGGAGACGTGAATCGCTCGTTCGTTGGACGAATCAAGGACGCACGCATTTACGACCAAGCGCTTGATCGGGCAACGATTGCCGACTTGCTTCCCGGTCAGGTTGGGAAAGTCAAGCCTTGGGCGTGGTGGTCGTTCGCTGACGAAGGCTTGCGGGAGAAAACCGGCCGTTTCAACGAAATCAGTCTCGTGGGCAACGTTCGCCTTGAAGCTGGTTGCCTGGTTTTAAGCGGCAGCGGAGCAACGGTAATCACCACCTGTCCGGGCAGCGACGAGGACACACAGATTTCCGCTCCCAAAAAATGGTCATTTACCAGTCCCGTCCCGGACGCTGCAGTCCAGTCGGCGCGTTTGCTGCGCGAGCGGCTTCTCGCTGATCCTTATCGACCCGGTTACCACTTCTGCGTACCAGAAGATATGGGGATGCCGGGCGATCCAAATGGCGCTTTTTACCACGACGGACGCTATCATCTGATGTATCTCTACAACCGCAGTGGCTCCGGATTCTGTTGGGGCCACATTTCCAGTCAGGACCTGCTCCACTGGCGACATCACCCCGACGCAATCGGCCCGGGGCACGGCGATGAAGGTTGTTTCAGCGGAGGCGCGTTTGTAGATGACGACGGGACTGCCTATTTATCCTACTGGATGCTTTGGGGGGCCAAGGGCATTGGTTTGGCCCGCAGCCGCGGACCCGATTTTGATTCATGGACGAAACTGGAAGCGAATCCCGTCATCAAATCGACCGAATGGGGAGTTACGGAGGCGACCGATCAGCGTGGCGGAAAGTTCTTCTACGGTTCAGCCGATCCGTCGAACATTTGGAAGAAGGACGGGCGCTATTACATGCTAACCGGCAATCTGCTCGTGCTAAACAAGGTTGGTCGCGCCGCCAATGCGCCGTTGAGCGAGCAGGGTGATCGGCTTTACTTGTTTGTCTCAGGCAACTTTGAGGACTGGAAGTATCTCGGTGTTTTTTATGAACGCAAGCATGGTTGGACTGACCGCAGCGAAGACAATATGTGTCCGAGTTTTCTGCCGTTGCCGTCGAGTCCGGCAGGCGGGCCGCCGAGCGGAAAACATTTGCTGATCTTCATCAGTCACAACAAAGGTTGCCAGTATTACGTGGGTGATTATCGGGACGACAAATTTTTCCCGGATAGCCACGGGCGTATGACCTGGATTGACAACACTTACTTCGCGCCGGAGGCGTTGGTTGATGCGCAGGGCCGTCAAATCATGTGGGCGTGGCTGCTCGACAATCCGCCGGGCGAAAAGGAAAAAGGATGGTCCGGCGTGTTCGGCCTGCCGCGTTCGCTCTGGTTGGGCGAAGACGGAACATTGCGCATGCAACCGGTCAAGGAACTCGAACGTCTGCGCTCTCACGAGAAATCCTGGAGCACTCTGAACCTGGCGAACGGCGAAGCCAAGGCGCTTGAAGGAGTAACTGGACTTTCCTGTGAACTGTTGATGGAGGTTGAAGTTGGCACCGCGGGAAGTTGCGGCCTGAAGGTGCGCGCGTCTGGGGACGGCCAGGAAGAAACGCTTCTCTATTACGATGCGGCGACAAAGGAGTTAGTCTTCGATTCGACCCGCAGTGGCTCCGTTGGTCGGAAAGTTGTTGAACGCGCACCGTTTGAATTGAAGCCAGGCGAGCCGCTGAAGTTACGCGTGTTCGTGGACAAATCGGTCGTGGAAATGTTTGCCAACGACCGCCAGGCCATCACCCGGCGGGTCTATCCGACACGCAAGGACAGTATGAGGGTTGTCTTGTTTGCCAACGGCGGCAGCGCGCAGTTCAAAAGCGTCAAAGCCTGGGAAATGATTTCATCGAATCCGTTTTGAGTTCGGCTCCTCAGTCGGATCAACATTCTGTGATCGAGCGCTGAGGCACTCTCGTGCAGCCAGTTTCCTACGGCCGCCCATATCGGTTTTCCATGTTCGCCCTCCAACCAGACCGCACTTGAAAAATGCGGAAAAGTACTTGCACGCAACCGAACCGCGTTTGACATAATGCATAACGTTGAGTTAGGGTAGAATCAATCGAACCGTGTCCTATGAAAAAATATCAGACCTCAGAGAGCTGCGCGTTATGCGCGGCCTTGGGATTGATCTGGCCGGCTGTTTTGCCAGCCCAGATCACCATCACCCCCTCCGATATGTTCAACCAGCCCGGCCAGTACTACCGGGCCTACGCGAACGGCACGAACAATAACAGCGTTGTCGTCAGCGGGATGCTGGGCACCGCAGGTGGACCACAGCTTTGGGATTTTACCAGTGGGCCCAGCGATGTGGTTTACCGCTTCGATTACCTGACGGCAACGAATGCGCCACACAGCGCGGATTTTGTGACAGCGGGAGCGCGGGTCGCCGAGCAAAAAGCCGACGAAGCAGGCGCTATATTGCAGGCTTGGATGTATTTCACGCAGCAGCCGGTCAACGGGCGAACGGTCTATGGCTTCTATGACCCGGGTTTCAGCGCGGGTATCGGTAGCAGCGATCCTCAGCAGGTTTTCAGTCCCGCGCTCAATGATTTTCCGGCGACGATTCAATACGGCTCGGCTTGGAGTTCCTCCACGACGTTCACGAATACGATCACCTTCGGCGACCCCGACGATCCTTTGGGCGGCTTCCTTTCGATGGACCTCCTTTACGCCTACTCTGCCACTGCGACTGTGGATGCCTACGGCGTGGTGAATTCACCAGGGATCGGCTTTGGCGACTGTCTGCGCGTAAATGAATTGGTTACTTACGACATCAGCTACTACGACGACGCCAGCGGCGGCTTTACGCACTTGGAAACCGATTACATCCGCAATTACTACTGGCTTAGGCCCGGACGTGGCATTGTGGCCCAAGTGACCTCCCAGCAATCCAACAGCGGGCCGCCGGACAACAATTTTCTCACCGCGACAGCGGTTGTGCGGATGTTTGAGACCAATCACCCGGATTCCGGCGGCCCAGGCACCGGCGGCGGAATTCAAGGGCTGAAGCTTACGCTCGGACCAAGTGGCGCGCTTGTGCAATGGACTTTGCTGCCTTCAGTCACTTCCTATCAGGTTGAATTCACCGCCGACCTCGCCACGGGCTGGCAGAAGCTCGGCAACTCCACGACGGCGAATTACGTCATCGACGCAGCCGCCGGCAAACCCAACACACCCGTGCGTTTCTACCGCGTCGTAGGTCAGCCTTGAATCCCACCCCACGAGAGTCGTGCGCGTGAAACTCTTCGCCACCTATCCGCGTTTGGTAACCATTGGTTGCCCTCGATATGGTTGGCGGGCGAAGAACCTGACGCGTGTCGGCTTCACCCTGATCGAACTATTGGTGGTTATTGCGATTATCGCGATCTTGGCGGCGCTGCTTCTGCCTGCTCTTTCCGTGGCCAAGGAGTCCGCTCGCTTTGCCCGTTGCCAGAGCAATTTGCACCAGATCGGGCTGGGCTTGATGATGTATGTGGATGACCACCACACGTACCCGGTTTTTACTTTCAACGAACAGGGCTTCCTCGTCCCGTTGGGCTTTTGGCACGAACGGTTGCAGCCTTACACCCGTAACGACTGGACCAACGAATTATATCGCTGTCCCTCTTACAAGGGTTTAACGCTTCCGGGCAATGACATCGCAGATCCGCTGGGCAGCTACGGTTACAACGCCAACGGCACCCAGTTCGCCTTCAGTCCGTTTGGCTTGGGTGGTTACCTGACCGAACCCGATAACTGGGACTCGGCCGTCGCCATCCGCGAGTCCGAAGTCACGAAGCCGGCGGACATGATCGCATTGGGCGACGCCAATCAGATGTGGCTGCTCTCGCCAGTACTCAAGGCGTTTTACGGCATCGCCGGGCCGACCACTTACAGCGGTTATGCCCGGCTCGACATAAACTCCTGGTTGCATTCCACAGCGCCCGGCTTTGGGGGCAGTGGCGGTATCAAGCAAGCCAGCCGGGCGCGACACCGCGGGAAGCTCGCGATTGTATTTTGCGATGGCCACGTTGAGGGGATTCGCACCGAAAAACTTTTTGAAAAATCGGACACCAATTTACGCCGCTGGAACAACGACAACCAACCCCATGCCGACAAACTGATGAACTGAGTGGGCGAGCCGCCGATTCACCAAGGATCCCGGCGGCACACCGGCAGTTTCACCACGGCGGTAGGGCTTCTCGAAACAGGCAGATGGCGCGTGGCAGTTGAGAAGTGTGCCCCCACTGCCTTTCCGCGGTTTTCCAACTACCAAGATGCTTCGCGCTCGGCAATTGAGATTGAGCTTTCTCACTTCGGGTGTTACGAGTTTCCGAAGATGCTCCTTGCCTTCAACAAGCCTTACGGCGTCCTTTCGCAATTCACCAGCGACGGCTCGCCGAATCGAACGCTCGCTGAATTCGGCTTCCCAAAAAGTGTTTATCCCATTGGGCGATTAGACGCCGACTCGGAAGGATTGCTTCTGTTGAGCGACGAACCAAATCTGAACGAGCGATTACTTCACCCCCGACACGCCCACGAACGTGAGTACTGGGCGCAAGTGGAGCGCATTCCAACGAAAGAAGTGTTGCAGAAGCTTTCGCGCGGCGTGGTCATTCAAGGTCGAAAGACTTTGCCTTGTCGCGCTTGCAGGCTGGAACCTCAGCCTGTAATCCAACCACGTGACCCGCCGATTCGCTTCCGCAAAAACGTTCCCACTTGCTGGATTGGTCTCGAACTGAGCGAAGGCAAGAATCGTCAGGTGCGTCGCATGACTGCGGCCATCGGCCATCCGACGCTACGATTGATTCGCGTCAGAATCGGCGGCATGCGCTTGCAGGATTTGCCGGCAGGAAGCTGGAAGAGCTTAAGCCCTGAGGAACGCCAAGCCGTTCTGCGCCCTGATCAGTAGGATGCAAAGTCTGTCAAGACACGACAAACTGCCAGTCTCAGTCTAACGAACCGAAATAGGAGCAGTGTTCGTGGCCGGTGTTACGGTCGTGGACTCCCACAGACCATATACTTTACCGGTGACAGTTGCTGCCACCCCTCCTATATGCCCGGTACCGGAACCAGATAGGGAAATCGTTTCGTTCATTTTAACTTCGTTGGTTTTCCTCGTGGATTGCTCGCGCTCGTCCACAGTCAAACCAACAATAGTGAAGTCGTTGCCGTTATCAGGTTGGAACGTGAACGTGCCGATAAAAGTTTCCTTGATACTGCTTTTCGTCCCGATTGCGTTGTTTATTGCGCCGCTGGTGATCACACCCTCACCGCGAGTGAATTTGAAATGGCTCGTTACGTCTTTGATTATTCCCCCGTCGTTCTTCCGTATTGTGAAGATGTTGTTCGTTGTGGCGACAGTGTCAAAGATCAGTTTTGCGCTATCAGGAACGGCCACTCCCTCGATTGTCCCAAGTGTTGTCAGAACGTCACGAGTAGCAACTGATGTTTTGGTAGTGGCAAAAGTGACAACGCTGTTATTCGTTGTTGGTGAGTTTTGCGTTGTGGCAGTGGCCTTAATGGTAATCTTTAAGAGTACGGCGTGGACGCTCTGCGCCGCGAAAGCCAACGTCCCGAAAGCAGCCACAAAGGCTAATAGTCTTTTAGAGTTCAAACTAATAGGTCCCTCGCTACTGGATGCCATTTCCAACGGCGGTTCGGCGCGACTTACCACGCTCTGGCAAAAAATATCGACTTTGCATTTGTTAACAAACTTCAATCGTGCGACTGCGTCAAACTCGATCTTTGGCAGGGTTAATCTTTGCGTGTTTAGGCGTCCAAAGTCTTAAGCGCCGCTTGAGTCGGCTCGTGTTTGACGCCTTCTGCGCGATATTCGGAATATCTCTCAACAGCTGTTCATATGCCGGTACTGCACCCCATGCAGTCACGGTGAAGACTTCTAGCGCGCGTTGTGAAGGAATGCCTAGTTCCCGATTCTTGTTCACAAATCGGCAGCGCAACGCCTGCGACCAATCTGCCAGCGACATCGGCGGTTTAAGATCATGACGGCCCACCCACGGCAGCCATTCAGCAATTTGCGACTGGTGACACCAAGTCATCTCACAGATTGTCTGAAACGCATCCTCCACATCCACCGCAAAATCGTGCGTGTTCGCACCAGCCATGTAGCCGTCGTAAACGTTGATGATGACCGGCACCTTGCACGGTTTGGAAGCGCTTTCATCCGTAGGATATTCCGGCGTGAAGGCGTGCGGCACGTTGATCATGTAAGCCACCTGGCGCACCGCTTGCGCCACCGCGACGTGATCAACGTGAATTCCCGCCAAAGGATCAGCGGGAAGCGGCGGACAGAAAAGGTAATCGGGTTCAAACTCACGGATCGCTTTCCAAAAGCTCGCGAGCAATGGCACGCTTACCTGCAAACAGGCTTCTCGCGGCACCTGACCATCCGGTAATTTCAAAAGTTCAAATTCATAGCCGCCGATTTTTGCCGACGCTTCCTGCTCGCGAACACGGATCCGGCCGGTCTCTTCACGCGTGCGAAAGTAATGGCCAGCCTTGCCATCCGTGCAGACGATCACACGCGCGCGCAACGAATCCCCTAGTTGTCTTCGCCATATCTCGAACGTGCCTCCCGCCACAAATTCAAAATCGTCAAAATGGGCATGGACGCAAAGAATTCTCATGCCACATGGGGTAATTGGCATCCGCGACAATGGAAACACTTGACGTCATTCTGGATTTCAACCCTGGAAACTTCGAGGTCTTCAAACATCAGTCCCAGCATCGAGAAAAAACTCACCCGTGGCAAGCATCTCGAAACAACTGCGGAGCCTTTTTTTGCGATCGCCTGCTTTGCGACACATGTCTTCACCACCGAAGCCGTTCAGCCGCACAACGGCAATGCCGGACGAGCAGCTATGCCCCACGGCTTCTCCGCCACCGCGCCCCCGCCTTTGACGAATCAAGCCGGTCTTGATTTGAATCGCTTACTGCCGTTCCATAGGGGGTCATGAGTTCATTGGCTGCCCTACAAAAACTGTTCTGCTGCGCCCTGACTGGTCCCGCTGTCCTTACTGACAAAATGGCGGACGGCTTTCCGCCGTGACCTCACGTGTTCCTGATGAAGGACAACCTGAGTCCAGAAGTCGCCGTGTCGTTCGCAGCCAATCCCATCAGGCTGCCCATGCCACGACGATATCACTTCCCCATTCAGTGACAGCCCGTTGTATGCCCACAAATCGTCTCGAGATCGCAAGGAAGCGAACCACCTCCGACTCCGGCATCAGCGCCTACCCGGATGTCGCCGCGATCTACCGCGACCTCGACGCTTTGCTCGCGCAACCCATCCGTCCCGTCCGCCGCGATGCGATGGCGGCTTACGTGCGCCAACTGGAGGAAAAATGCGCGCAGTCCAAGGCCATCATCGAATGCGCGCAGCAGTTCATCCCCGGTGGCGTGCAGCATAATCTCGCATTCAATTATCCCTTCCCCATCGTGGTGGACCGCGCGGAGGGCGCGTATCTCCACGACCGCGACGGCAATCGCTACATTGATTTCCTCCAAGCCGGCGGTCCGACGGTGCTGGGGAGCAATGATCCGGTGGTGAAGCAACACGTGCTGGAACTGCTGGAGAAGTGTGGGCCAGTGACGGGCTTGTTCCACGAATACGAACTCAAGCTCGCCGAGTTCATCTGTCAACACATGCCCGCGGTGGAAATGTTCCGCATGTTGGGCAGCGGCACGGAAGCGGTGATGGCGGCGTTGCGTGTGGCGCGGCTGGCGACCGGACGGAAAAAAGTCATCAAGATCGGCGGCGCGTATCACGGCTGGAGCGATCAGATGGTTTATGGGCTGAGAATTCCCGGCACGCGCGGCTTCGAGGCGCACGGCATCCCGCGCGCTTGCCGGACGCACACGCAGGAAGTTCCGCCCAACGACTTGCGCGCGCTCGAACGCACGCTCAGTCTCAATCGCCTTCGCGGCGGCACGGCGGCGGTGATCCTCGAACCTGTCGGCCCCGAAAGCGGCACGCGCCCCGTGGACTTTCAGTTCAATCACGGCGCGCGTGAACTCTGCGACAAATTCGGCGCGCTGCTCATTTTTGACGAAGTCGTCACCGCCTTCCGCCTCGGCCTCAGCGGGGCGCAAGGGTATTTCGGCGTGCGGCCCGATCTGACCGTGTTCGGCAAAGTCGTGGCGGGCGGATACCCCGGCGCCGGTGGACTGGGCGGGCGACGCGATTTGATGAACCGCCTCGCGGCGGGGCTTCAAGGTGGACAGAAACGGGCACTCGTTGGCGGGACGCTGGCGGCGAACCCGCTCAGTTCGGCGGCGGGATATCACACGTTGCTGGAGATCGAGCGACGCGGCGCTTGCGCGAAAGCCGGAGCGGCGGGCGACCGTTTGACGCGCGGGTTGCAGGCTCTGATCGCCCGATACCGTCTGCCCTACGTGGCCTACAACCAGGGTTCAATTTGCCATCTCGAAGCTTCGGGAACGATGTTTGTGAAGGTGAATTTTGCCCGGCCTTGGACCATCCCGCCCGCGCTCAAGGAGATCAAGGTGCGCAAGCACATGATGGAGGAAATGGGCGCGGCCTATCTCGCCGAGGGCATCGTGACGTTGGCCGGCAGCCGTTGCTACACGAGCATGGCGGACACGGGCGAAGTGATTGATGATGCGCTGGCGCGATTCGAGCGCGTGTTCCAAAACGTGGAAGGGGCGAAGGTTTGAAGCATGGACCACGTCCTCGCGCATGATGTCGGCACGAGCGGGTTGAAAACCGCGTTGATCAACGTACGCGGCGAAACTCTCGCCACGCACACGACCGCGTATGCCTCCAGTTCGCCGCAGCCAGGTTGGTTTGAGCAAAACCCCGACGACTACTGGAACGCGACCCTCACGAACACGCGGCAGGTGCTCCAGGCCAGCGGCATCAATCGCGACACCGTGATCGGCATGGCGTTCTCGACGCAGGCGATGGGCATCATTCCGGTGGACGCCGCCGGCAATGCGCTGCACCCGAATATCGCCTGGGTGGACGGGCGGGCGGAGGAGCAGGCCGTCGCCATCATGCGCCTGTTCGGTGGGCGGCGGGTGTTTCGCGCGCTCGTCGGCGTCGAAATCAGCGGCAAGGACGTCGTGCCGAAACTCAAATGGCTGAAGCAGCACCACCCGGCGATCTGGGGCACGACGGAGCACGTGCTCGACGTGAACGGCTATTTGAAATTCCGCGCCACGGGCCGCCGCGTCTTCGAGTGGTCGGGCGCGTGTTCCTACGGCTTCAATCTTCGGCGGAAGGATTGGGATCGGCTTTACATCCGCGCTGGCGGCATTGACCTGAGCAAGCTGCCACCGCTTGTGCGCTCAACCGACCGCGTGGGCACGCTCACGGCCGAAGCCGCGCGCGAGTTGGAGTTGCCAGCACAGGTCGCGGTGTTTGGTGGTTGCGATGACACGCAGAGCGCCGCGCTTGGTTCGGGTTCCGTCGGTGAAGGGGCAGCGCACATTTACCTGGGCAGTTCGGCTTGGGCCGGCATCACCACCGGGCGGTTCTTGAAGCACAAGCGCGGCGCGGTTTGTCTCCAAAGCGGCGACCCGGGGATGAACCTGTTGGTGGGCATCACCGAATCCGCCGGCTCACATCTCATCTGGTTTCTTGAACGGTTCTATCCCATTGAGCGCGCCGACCCGGAAAACGCCGATCTCCAGAACTTGATCAACCGCGAGTTGGCGCGAGTCCCGCCGGGTTCGGATCACCTCATCTTCACGCCGTGGCTGATGGGCGAGCGCTGTCCGGTGACGACCACCACGACGCGCGGCACGGTATTCAATGTTTCGATGGAGCACAGCCGGGCGCATTTTCTGCGCGCCTTGCTCGAAGGGATCGCGTTCAATCTGCGCTGGATTCTCGACCTGTATGAAACCGATTTCGGTTTTCGCACCCAGACGCTCCGCGCCCTCGGCGGCGGCGCGACGAACGACCCGTGGCTGCAAGGCATCGCGGACATCACGGGCCGCGAGGTCGCGGCGCTGGAGCGGCCGACGTTTGCCGGCACGTTGGGCGCGGCGGCGTGCGTGCTCGTCGGCAGCGGACGGCTGGAGAGTTTTTCGGCGCTGGAGAAATTGGTGCGCGTGCGGCGAACGTTTCAGCCCGCGTCCGAGCTCAAGCCGATTCTGGACGATCAGTTCCGCGCTTACCGCGAGATTCATCCCGGTCTCGACAAGGCGTATCGGCTCGTCAACGAACGCCGCTTTCTGACTAAAGCATGAACGACTGGAACACCTTGCGCCAAGCCGTGGCGGATGCGGGCCGGCGATTGCTCGCCGAGGGCCTCGTCGCGCGCACCTGGGGCAACGTGAGCGTGCGCGCCGGTGCCGAGCACATGTTGATCACGCCCAGTGGCCGCGCCTATGAGGACCTGACGGCGGCGGACATCGTGCCCGTCAGCCTGCGCGATCACTCACACGAAGGCCCGCTCAAGCCATCCTCGGAAATGAAACTCCACGCGGAGATTTACCGCACGCGGGCCGAAATTCACGCGGTCATCCACACGCACCAGATGAACGCGTCCACGGTAGCCGCTGCACGTCGCGAGGTTCCGCCGATCCTGGACGACATGGTGCAAATCATCGGCCCCAGCATCCGCGTGGCCGATTACGCGCTGCCGACGACGAAGAAAATCGTGCGCGTGACGGTGAAGGCGCTGCAGGGCCGCATGGCCGCGTTGATGGCCAACCACGGCGCCGTCTGCCTTGGCCGCGACCTTGAGGAGGCCTTTGTCGTCTGCCAGATATTGGAGAAGGCGTGCAAGGCTTTCATCGAAGCCGAGTTCCTGGGCGGCGCGAAGAGCATCAACCGCTTCGAGGCCTATCTCATGCACCAGTTTTACCTCCGCAAATACTCGAAGGTGAAGGAAATAAACCGGCAGGACTGAAGCAGGCGCGCGTTAATAATCCCATTGTTGCAACTGGACGCAGCGTCGTGCAGCAACGGAGTCGAAAATGGTTGAAGCGTTAATGGCGACCCTACCGGGAATCGAACCCGGGCTACCACCGTGAAAGGGTGGTGTCCTAACCGCTAGACCATAGGGTCGTCCAAGGCGCGTGAAGATATAGCGAGCACGCAGCGTGTGTCAAAAGCTAAAAGCTCGGGCAACACCTACCGTGCCTCCGGTTGGGGGCGCAACTTCGTTTTCTTCCGAAACATTGATGAAAATGAGCTGGCGGAGAGAGAGGGATTCGAACCCTCGGAAGGATTACTCCTTCACAGGTTTAGCAAACCTGCGCTTTAGGCCACTCAGCCATCTCTCCCGCCAACGCTAATGAACCGTGTCCATCCGAAACCGACAAGCAAATTCTCCGATGTTCAAGTCATCGTCTTGCCCAAAGCGAAAGCACGCCGCGCCAGATTGCCATTCAGTCGTTTCCAAAAATACGCGGCCAATAGTATTTGAATCGCGGTCGTTAGAAGTCCCGCGCGCCAGGCAAATGTCTCCTGCCAAAACCTGAAGCCGAAAAGGGATCGCCCCCACCAACTGACCATTTGTACCACCACACCGGGCAACAGCAATCCCATAACAACCGTCAACAAGAACGCGCTGATGAAATGGCCGCTGCGCAGGGAGAAATAGAGACCGATGACCGGCAAGGTCAAGAAGACGCTTCCAAAGAAAATAATTTCCCAAAAGTCCGTTTCACCGGACCGGTCGAATATGTTCGCAAAGTAAAGCCAGACGCCCAGCAACACAACCACCGCCGG